>JAPLUI010000440.1 GCA_026397725.1 Verrucomicrobiota bacterium
GCAGCATCTATAAGCTGGTGTTCTTCGGCGATCTGGGCAACGCCAGTGGTGCCTCCAACGTGGACAACGGCGCGGCGGGCGTCCGCGACAGCGAGGGCGACTGGAACTGGGACAGCGTAATCACCGACGCCAGCGGCACGATCCTCGGCACCTTCACGGCACCGAATCCCACGCTGGGTCTTTACGGGGCACAACTGGAATTCGTCTCGGCAGCGTCCGGCTACAGCGCCTGGGCGGCCGCCAACGCCGGCGGCCAGACGGCTGACCAGGACTACAACAATGATGGGGTTGCCAACGGCATCGCCTACTTCATGGGCATGACCGGTCTCGCCACCCTGCCGGGCGTGGCGGACGGCAAGGTCACCTGGCCGCGCGATCCGACCGTGGTCGCCTCCTTCATCGTCCAAGTCTCCGACAACCTCTCCACTTGGACGGACTTCGTGCCGCCTCACGCCAGTATCAACGAGACCGTCCCGACCCAAGTGACCTACACCCTGCCCAGCGGCGCAACGCGGCAATTCTGCCGGCTGGTGGTCACCCCCTAACTCTTTCCAACCCATGATCTCTAACCAATACAAAAATATGAAAACAGGAAACTTGAGCAAATCCTCCCTCCTCACGGCACTCGCGGCGCCCGCAGCCGTGGCCTTGCTGGCCATCGGCTTGGCGTCCACCGCGCGGGCGGCACCGGTCATGGTGTTCCAAGCGGATACCAATGGGAATCGCGGAACTGCCAATACGGGTCCGGTCCAGCCTGGCTGGACCGGGATCTCGGGCACCAATGCGGCTGGCCCATGGACGAATTCATATTCGATCAATGGAATCGCCATCGATTTAGCGGTGGGGGCCGCCAATGCTGGTTGGCGGAATGATCGCACCCAGTTAACCGTCCCCAACGTCGGCCCGCTGGCCCCCATGTATAATTCCAGCGTGTTCGCGGCTGGCGGCTTCGATCTCAAAATGACCGGACTTACTGCGGGCACCACGTATAATTTCATCCTCTACGCAACGGACACCGGCAACAATGTCGGCGACGTCCACTGGAATTACAGCCTTGCCGGCGACAAGACCAGCCCGGTGGACGCCGGTTGGATTAATCAGCCTGGTTCCACCACCTTTACGCCTGCTGCCAACACCGGAATCACCCAGGCCACCAAGGGAATTGCCATGCTATCGACCACCTTCACCGCGGGCAGTACACCGGTGGATTTCTTCTCCATCGTTGGTACGGTTGCCGTCCTCAGCGGCTTCGAACTCTATGAGATCCCGGCATCCGCCTTGGCCGCCGATGCCGGAGCGGACAAGACTGTTAGCCCGAGCACGCCCTCGGTCACCATCGGGGCCTCCCCGACCGCCAGCGGTGGCACGGGGCCTTATACCTACCTTTGGTCACCAAGCACCGGCTTGAGCAGCGATATGGTGTCCAATCCCACCGCCGCGCCGACCAGCACCACCATCTACACGGTGCAGGTGACTGATTCGCTGAGCGCGACCGCGAGCGACACGGTGACCGTCAACTATCCCTTGGCGGCCAATGCCGGCGCGGACAAACTTTGCACCCCGAGTTCTCCTTCGACCACCATCGGCGCCACTAACACCGCCAACGGTGGCACACCAGGTTATACTTACAGTTGGACCTCGGACCCTGCGGGCTTCACATCAACGGACGCCAATCCGTCCGTCTCGCCAACCGAAACGACGACCTACACCGTGCAGGTGACCGACGCGCTGAGCGCGACATCCAGCGATTCGGTGATCGTCACCTACGCGGTGCCTGACCCGAATCTGATCAGCGTGGACTTTGTTTATAACGCGGGAGGTCTGAGCGCGCCTTGCGAGGGCAATACCACAGTCGCCGCGGGCGACGTGAAGAATGCGCTAGGCTTGACGTTCTCCGGTCAGGTTGGCCCATGGAATGCCGTCAATACGGGCGGCAACAATGCAGGTGCGATTCCTATCGGTCCCATCGTTTTGAAGGATGGTGCCGGTAACACGACCGCAGTGAATTTCCTGATGGGAACGGCCGTTGCCAGTGGCAATGGCAGCGCATGGCGGAACAACTATTTGCCTGCTTTCGTGGTCGGCGGCGTGAAGAATCTCCGGGCGGAGCAGCCCTACCTATACCCGGGAGTTTTCGGCGATCACTACTACTGGCAGTTCACGGAGCTGGACCCGGCCGGGAAATACGATCTGGTAGCTTTTGGCGCAGGGGCGGCGACAACCCACACTGCAACCGGAGTGTCCACCGTGGCTGGCACCCAGGACGCGGAAGGTGACTGGAACTGGAGCACCATCTCGCCTGACTCGAGCGGGAAGATCACCGGCTATTTTTATACCTCGAGTGGAACTCCTGGACTGTTTGGATTTCAGCTCTACAAACTAACAGTCCCTTTGGTCGCCAGCGCGGGATCGGACAAGTCAGTCTCGGCAGGTCTGCCCACGGTCCAGATCGGCGGCAGCCCGACCGCCAGCGGTGGCACCGGTCCTTATACCTACCTCTGGACTCCAAGCGCAGGCCTCAGCAGCGATACGGATCCCAATCCCATGGCCTCGCCCACCAGCACCACGCTCTATACCGTGACGGTGACTGACTCGCTCAGCGCGAGCGAGCAGTCCTCGATGACCGTCACCTTTACGGCACCGCCCTTGGTGGCCGATGCCGGTCCCGACAAGAGCCTGGCTCCGGGCGCACCCTCGGCCCAAATCGGCGGCAGCCCGAGCGCCAGCGGTGCCTTCCCACCCTATACCTACAGTTGGACTCCCACCACCGGCCTGAATGACCCATTGATCGCCAATCCCGTCGCCTCGCCATCCTCGCCGACGACCTACACTCTAACCGTAACCGACGCCCACAGCACGCAGGTGACCGACACGGTGACCGTCGATTACCCCTTGGTGGTCAATGCCGGTCCGGATCAACTCGTCACCCCGGGCTCACCTTCAGTGCAGATCGGCGGCAGCCCGCTCACTTACGGCGGCACCGCTCCATTCACCTACAGTTGGGATCCGCCCGCTGGCCTCGATTTCGACAACATCGCCAATCCCACCGCCGAGCCGAACACCACCACGACCTACACCGTCACCGTGACGGATTCCCTGAACGTGCAGGCAAGCGACTCGGTGACCGTCACCTACGCAGTGCCGAATGCGAACCTGATCAGCGTGGACTTCAAGCAGGGCAGCGGGACCACCTGCTCAGGCGACACCACCCTGACCGGTACCACCATGAAGAACGCCAGTGGCAATATGTTTTCCGGCCAGGTCGGCAACTGGAACCCCCTGAACATCGGCACCTATAATAACAACAGCGCCACCAGCGGATTCCTGAACAACGGCGGCGGCACCGCGACGAGCGCAAAACTGGCCCTGGGGCTGGCCACCGGGCTGGACGCCACGGCTGCGGGCGGCTGGCGCTGCAATCCGAATGAGGGA
>JAPLUI010000138.1 GCA_026397725.1 Verrucomicrobiota bacterium
CGGCTTCGAGCGCCAGCTTGCCGCTGGACACCGGCCGCGGTCGGTAGCCCCGCTCCGCGAGCATTCTGACCAGCAGCAGCACGTTGGCCGGCGTGTCATCCACGATCAGGATGTTCGGGGTCTTGGGATTGTTGGTGTCGTTCATCCGGTGATCCTTTCCGCAAAGTCCAAAGCCTCGTTGAGCGTGTCCATGAATTCTTTGACTTTAATGGGTTTGGTCAGATAGCGGAAGAAGCCCATTTCGAGGCCCGTCTCGATGTCGCGCGGCATGGCGTTGGCGCTGAGGGCAACCACCGGGATGTGCGCCGTGGCGGGATCCGCGCGCAACAACTCCAAGGCCTTGATGCCGCTGATGCCCGGCAGGTTGATGTCCATCAGGATCACGGTTGGCAGCTTGGCGCGGGCGATTTCGATGCCGCGTGTGCCGGTCATCGCGGTCAATAGCCGGATGTCCGGGCGGCGTGCAATGAGCTGCTCGACCAGCTTCATGTTCGCCGGGTTGTCTTCGACATAGAGCAGCGTGCGCAGCGGAGCGCCGGGCGTAACCGGCGATTCTTCGAAGAGCGCAGTTTCGATGTGATCCACGATGAGTCGCGGGGCCGTGCTCGAGAACAGCTCGCACCAGAAGACGCTTCCCACCCCGACCGTGCTCTCCACGCCGAGCACGCCATTCATCAGTTCGGCCAGTCGCTTGGTCACCACCAGGCCGATGCCCGTGCCCGCCACGCCGCCGGCTTCCTGACCGAGCCGGTTGAACGGCTGGAACAGTTGTGCCAGTTTTTCCGGGGACAATCCGGCACCGGTGTCCGCGATGCTGATGCGAATGCGGTCCGAGGCGCTTAACGTGCAGGTTACAATCACCGTGCCCTGCTCCTTGTTGTACTTGATCGCGTTGGAAAGCAAGTTGATGACAATTTGCTTCAAGCGGGTCCGGTCGGCACTGACAAAGATGGGATGCTCGAACTGGGGGAAGGTCATGCAGATGCCACGCTGTTGCGCCTGGGGCTCCATCATGGCCTGGCATTCGGACATGACGTCCGACAACGACACCGATTCCGGCGACAGCGACGCCTTGCCGGACTCGATCACGGCGAGATCGAGGATTTCGTTGATCAGCTTCAGCAGGTGCCATCCCGCCTGAAGGATTTGGCCGATGCTTTCCTTTTGGGAATCCGTTGGCAACGGCGCGGCCGTTTCCATCAGTTGCGCGAAGCCGAGGATCGCATTGAGCGGGCTGCGCAGCTCATGGCTCATGCTGGAAAGGAAATCCGATTTTGCGAGGTTGGCTTTCTCTGCGGCGGACTTCGCGCTCTCCAGTGCGACATTCGTTTCCTGAAGTGCCCGCTCGTTGCGTTTGCGCTCCGTGACATCCCGCGCGGAGGCGAAGACGCCCTTCAGCGTCCGGTCCCGGTCGTAGAGGGTGGTGACATTGTACGACACGTCGGTTCTTTTGCCGCCTCGGGCACACGCGGTGAGTTCGTAATCCGTGACCTTCTTCTCGCTCAGCACCAGCTTGATGGCGGCTTCGGCCCGCTCCGGATCGGTGAAGTAGTTCTTGAACGGCGCGCCGATCAGCTCGTCGCGCGTGCATTCAATGAGTTCTTCCATCTGCTTGTTGACATCGGTGATGATGCCAAACGGATCGGTGGTCATGATCGCGTCGCTGTTGGATTCGATGAGCGACCGCGTATAGAACTGCTGGTCGCGCAGGCGCTGATCGAGCTTCTGCTGCTCCGCCTCGATCTGTTTGCGCGCGGTGTTGTCCGTGCCGATCAGCAGATAGCCGATGATTCCGCCCTGAGCGTCGCGCAACGCCGTGACGGAGACGACCGCCGGGAACCGGCTGCCGTCTTTTCGGATGTACGTCAGCTCATAGATGTCTTCAATGCCGCGCGACGCTTTGAACACCAGCGCCTCGAAGCCCGGGGTGATGGGCGTGGCGAGTTCCGCGCTCAGCGCCTTGGCACGCGCGATCACTTCCTGTGGATCGGAAATGTCCGCCGGCGTAATCTTGTTCAGCACCTCGGCGGCCATGTAGCCCAGCATCCGCTCCGCGCCGACGTTGAAGATCTGGATGACGCCCTTCGCGTCCGTGGCAATGCTCGAGAAATTGGCGCTGTTGAAGATCGCGCTCTGCAAAGCACCCGCCTTGAGCAAGGCCTCTTCCGCCTGCTTGCGCGCGGTGTTGTCGGTGCCGATCAGCAGGTAACCGATGATTCCGCCCTGCGCATCACGCAGCGCCGTGACCGACACGACCGCCGGGAAACGGCTGCCATCCTTGCGAATGTACGTCAGCTCATAGATGTCTTCGATCCCGCGCGACGCTTTGAACACCAGCGCTTCGAAGCCCGGCGCGATTGGAGTTCCGAGTTCGATGCTCAGCGCCTTGGCACGCGCGATCACTTCCTGTGGATCGGAAATGTCCGCCGGCGTAATCTTGTTGAGCACCTCGGCGGCCGTGTAGCCCAGCATCCGTTCCGCACCGACGTTGAAGATCTGGATGACGCCCTTCGCGTCGGTGGCGATGCTAGAGAAGTTGGCGCTGTTGAAGATCGCGCTCTGGAGGTCCCCCGCCTTGAGCAGCACCCCCTCCGCCACCTTGCGGGCGGTGACATCACGCAAAATTCCGGTGAAGTAACGCACCTTGCCCAGCCACATTTCACTGACCGTTATTTCCACCGGGAACGAACTGCCGTCTTTGCGCCGGCCGATGGCCGCACGCCCGACGCCAACGGTGCGCGCTTCATCGCTCGCGATGAAGCGATCAAGGGAATCCTTGCGTTGATCCCGCTCCAGCTCCGGTATCAGCAGGCTGAATTTTTGGCCGATAAGTTCCGCCGCCGGGTAACCAAACATGCGCTCTGCGGCGGAATTGGCCCGCTCGACGATGCCGCCGTTCGCCTCAAGCGTGACGATGCCGTCCACCACCGTATTGAGAATCGTCTGTACCAGCGCGGCGCTCTCGCGCAAGGACTGCCGCGTGCCATATTCCTCGGTGACGTTGCGGAACACCAGCACCGCTCCGACCACCCTTTCGTCGCGGCCGAGAATCGGTGCGCAACTGTCCGCAATGGCGCACTCCGTGCCATCGCGTGAGATCAGCACGATGTGGTTGGCCATGGCGTGGGTCGTGCCGTGTGCCAGTGCTTCCTTGATCGGATTGGCGGAGGGCTGGCGGGTTTCCCGGTGGATAATGTGAAAGACATCGTCCACCAGGCGGCCGATCGCATCCGCCTGGGTCCAGCCGGTTAGCTGCTCGGCAACGCGATTCAGCACCGTCACCACCCCGGCCGGATCCGTGGCGATCACCCCGTCGCCGATGGAATGAAGCGTAACCGCAAGCTTCGCCTCGCTGACCTGCAACGTCGTGTTCGCCAACTGCAGGTGCCCGTTCAGCTCTACCTGGACATCCAGCAACCGCTGGGTTTCCCGTTGAACAAGATTCCGGAGCCGGTGCTGCGTTTCCCGATAGATCAGAATCGCAAACGAAAGCGCGGCCAGCAGCGCGAGCAGACTGGCACCAACCATGATCCCGAACAGATGCCGCAGGTTCGACTGAAACCTTGCCATGTTCAGCGCCAGCGCGGCCGATTCGATCTCGATGAACCCCTTCATCTCCGCACGGATCGAATCCATCAACCGCTTGCCTTCAGCGCCGCTGACCATCGCCGCCGCCGCCGCCATGGGCTTCGTGCGGCGCAGTTCGATCGCCTGGGCCAGTTCCGATAATTTGGCCTCCATCAGCGGGGCTACGGCGTCCAGATGCTTCCGCGCCTCGTCTGTCAACGCCAGTTGACCCAGCTCCTTCAACTGACCGCCGACGCGGTCCCGCACCGCCAGATACGGCTCCAGAAACGTCTCGTCGCCCGTCAGCAAAAAGCCACGCTCTCCCGTCTCCGCATCCTTCAACGCCGACACAAAATCATCCGAGCGACTGATCAAAACGAACGACAGCTTCCGCGCCTCCGCCGCCGCACTCATTTGCTGGAATGCCCAGAACATCAGCCCCACACCCAGCGCAACCAAGCCCACCGCACCCGCCAGGGCGGCTACGATCTTACGCGTCGTTATGATTGGAATCTTCATCTGGCTGTTGGGCTTCGGGGATGTCGTCCTCACTGCGGAATGGAGGCACGCCACGATCACTCGGCCCCGCCATGGGGTGTTGACCCCACAGAACTGCTAGAGGATGGTCACCTGCACGCTGCTCTCGATGATGCCGGCGGAGATGGCATAACGGGTGAGGCTGGCGGTGTCGTGGATATTGAGCTTCTCCATGACCTTCTGGCGGTGCTTTTCCACGGTCTTGATGCTGATGTTCAGTTCAGACGCGGTTTCCTTGTTGGCCTTGCCCTCGGCGATGAGCTGGAGCACTTCCATCTCGCGCGACGTGAGGCTGGCGGCGTCCTTCTTCGGCAGTTCGCCCGTGGCCTTCGCCTTGCGCTGGTGATGATAGCGGCGCTTCGAAATGCTGGGGCTGAAGACCTTGCGGCCCTCGGCAACCGCACGGATCGCCGCCGCCAGCACCTGCGCGGCGGTTTGTTTGATCAGGTAACCCGCCGCGCCCAGGGCCATCGCTTGCTCGACATAGGCGTCGTCGGCATGCGCGGAAAGAATCAGCACGCGGATCGTGGGGGTGGCGTGGAGAATCTGCCGCGTCGCCTCCAAGCCGTTGAGCAGCGGCATGGCAATATCCATGACCACCACCGCAGGAGCGAGCGTGGCGGCCAGCGCCACCGCCTGGCGGCCGTTCTCCGCCTCGCCGACGATCTGGATATCGGACTCCCGTTTCAACAAGGCCAACAGGCCTTCGCGGACAATCATGTGGTCTTCAGCTAACAGGACGGTGATGGGATTCATGGGGTGGGAGGGGTGGCGGGAGGTTCTTCTAACGGTGACGGGGCCTGCTCCGGCCCGGTGTTGGCGGGCGGTAGCTCGACGCGAATGGTGGTGGCATGGCCAGGGGCGGATTCCACGCTAAGGGTGCCACCGAGCATCTCGACGCGTTCCCGCATGCCCAGCAGGCCCAGCCGGTTGTGCGGCTTGGCCCCGTTGCCGGCCACCTGAAAGCCCTGCCCGTCGTCGGTGATGGTCATGCAAATGATGCCCTTGAGAGATTCGATGCGCACCTCAGTGTGACTCGCCTTGGCATGGCGGACGACGTTGGTGAGCGCCTCCTGGGCCACGCGATAGAGCACGGTGCGCACCGCGCCGCTGGCCTCTTCAATCCCGGCATACACCTTGAGGCTGGCCCGGATGCCGGCGTTATGCATGGCGCCTTTCATGAACGAATGGAGCGCGGGGATCAACCCGAGGTCATCCAACAGGGCGGGCCGCAGTTCGCGGGCGAAGCGATGCACAATGTCCACGGATTTCTCGACCAACCGCTGGGTGCCGGCGATCTGTCGATAAAGTTGCCGGGTGTTGGTGGTGGAAACCGCCTTCAGGCTCGCCAGCCGCACATTGATGCTCGTCAGCGTCTGGCCGACGACGTCATGCAGTTCGCGGCTGATCCGCAGGCGTTCCTCTTCCTGGGCGGACAGCAGTTGGCGCGACAGATGGCGCAACTCCTCCTGCATTTGGCGGGATTGTTCCAACAGCAGGCCGGAAGTCAGCTCGCTGGCCCGCAACGACTCCTCCACCGCTTTGCGCTGGAGGATTTCCTGTTTCAATTCCTCGACGGAGTTGGCGAGTTCGAGGGTGCGCTGGCTGAGCGTCTTGACGATCTGGTTGAGGTGGGTGTTGGCCTCCCGGGCGCCGCGATGGGTCTGCTCGATGGGCGTGATGGCTTCGGCGAAAAACAATCCCGCCAGCCCCACCAGGTTGTTATTGGTGCTGGTGGAGTTGGTGGGCACCTCCAGCGCCACCAAGGCGAGTTCGTGAATTCTGGCCAGGTCGAGCGTCTCCAGCCCGATGCTCACGGCGTGGCGCCCAATTTCCCGCGCCGGCCCGAGGTCGGCGCCCGCTCCCTGGGACAGTTGTTGCCGCAACGCAGATTGATAGAGCTGGGACAGTTCCTGCGCTTTATCTTTCCTGTTGGATGTTGATTTCATGGGCTAAGCGGCTGATGATTTTAGCGGAGTCGGCGACAAACCGCCGGGTGGTAGCGATTTCTTGGGTGAAATCCGCGTGTTTGGCGGCAACCTCCTTCTGCAAGGCCAGGATCCGCACATGAATGGCCAACAAGATTTGGGCAATCTCGTCATTGAGTTGCTGGCTCATTTTCTGCCGCTCGCTTTCGGTCGCGGACAGGATCTGGTGGGTCATGTCCTGCACCTGCTGCTCCAGAGCCCGCGAGTCCTTGAGCAATTGGTCTGACGACTGCTGGCTGTGCCGGAGGGCGGTCTCCGCCCCGAAGCGCTCCGCGACCTGTCGTTGGAGTGCGTCGTTGGCATCCGCCAGCTCCAGCGAGAGTTGGTCCAGCCTCGCATGCAGTTGACCCAAGTCTGTGGCGGCCGCCAGCGCGGCGCGGTGAGTCTCCTCGATCGGAGTGATCGCCTCGGTGAAGAATGCCGCCGCCCGCGCGGTCGAGTCCGTCCACCCGGCGGATGAGTCGTCCGGCACCAGCAACTGAGTCAGCGCCTGGGTGTGGATCCTGGCCAGATCGAGCGTCTCCTGGCCGATGGCGACCGCTTCCCGGCCGATTTCGCACGCGGCTTGCAGGTTCACCTCGGGACCCTGCTCCAGATGGGTTCGCAAAGCCGCCAGATACTTGTCTGCCAACCGACTCAATGGGGAATTGTTCATGATCATGATCGAGGCCGAGGATGTCACCCGCCCTCCTGATTGAGGATCGCCGCCGGATAACGCTGTGCAAGTGAATAATGAACGATTATGGCAGTCCGTCCATGGGGTGTTTCCCTACCACGGGGGAGGGCGACGCCAAGGAGTCGATTGCAGAGCAACGAGTTGCCGCGTGAGCGACCTCACCTCTTGCCTGCCTTCAACCTGAAGGGAGTCGAGGCTCCCTTGTTCGTGCAAGTGTGCGCGGCCATCCAGCACGCCCATCAAAAGGGTGTGATCCATCGCGACATCAAACCATCTAACATATTGGTGACCCGTCAGGACGGGATTGCGGTGCCCAAGGCGATTGATTTCGGCATTGCCAAGGCGATCGAAGGCCGGCTGATAGAAAACGCCATGGAAACGGGGTTCGAGCAAGTGGTTGGCACGCCGGCCTACATGAGTTCGGAGCAGGCCGAGTCCAGCGGCTTGGACGTGGACACCCGCAGTGACATCTACAGCCTGGGGGTGGTGCTCTATGAATTGCTCGCCGGCCACACCCCGTTTGACCCGCAGCAACTCGGGCTTGAAGATCGGTTCCGGAAATTGGTGCGCCGCAACCAGGGCGTGTTTGCCGCCACGGCCATGGTGGCGCTGGCGCTGGTCATCGGTCTGGGCACCTCGACCTGGCTCTTGCTGCGGGAAAAACACGCCCGCCAGGAACAGGCCCGGCTGCGCTTGGATGCCGAAGCCGCCCGCGCCAACGAATCCCGCTTGCTCCAGCAGGCCAAGGCGCCGCGGGAGCGGCTGTCGCGTGCGGCAGCCTTGCTCAGCCAATAGAAGATTGGCGAAGCCGAGGCGCTGTTGGTCGAGACTCCACTCGTTTTGATCAAACCATCGTGGGAGGCCACCGACGTGCTCCGCACTCTCGGCGAATGGTATGCGGTGTCTGATCGCTGGCAGCAGGCGGCCGATTGTTTTGTGGCACTGATGCAGGCGAACCGTCTCATCCCGCCCGAGCAGGTGGCCCGCGGCTCGGATTTGCTGCTGCCCGGCCCGGCTTTGTTAGAAACCGGGGATGCGGTGGCCTATCAACAATTCCG
>JAPLUI010000486.1 GCA_026397725.1 Verrucomicrobiota bacterium
ATGCTTCACGCCGAAGATTTCAACATTCAACATTCAACTTCCAACATTCAATGATCAAGTAAGAGCAAGACATGACACCGCATCGGCACTTCTGCCACCCGCAAACCCATGCGCGGATGATTCACGAATTCGTCTGAAACGAAAAAAAATGTGCCAACTCATTTTCCGCCGGGATCGGGAACTGTGATCTTATCCTGATAGGCGAGCCGGGCGTGGGCAAGACCGGGATCGTCGAGGGATTTTCTAGTTGTTGGCGGAGGGCAAGTTGCCGAAAGGGTTGGGTCGGTCGGCGGTGTGCGAGATTTCGTTACCTTCGCTGGTGGAAGAATTCGGCATTTTCTTGGGCCGATCTCTGGCCTCCCGCCCTCACGGGGAAAGTGCGGCGGTCACAGACTCGCCGCTACAGGTGAATTCGAGGAACGGGTGGAAGCGGTGGTGCGCGAGGCGTCCCACGACAGGGTGTCAGAGAAATAATCAAGAATGATGCTTGCCATTGTTGCGGGAGGCAGGAGGTTTTCCGCCGTGGCGTGCGTGACGCGGAGTTTTCCCCGCAGCGCACCAATGAACACAACCCAACACCACCACCACCACCACCATCGTTGCAACGCCAGTAGCCATCCGCACCAGACTGCAGCATCGCCCGATGATTGCCAGGGCTTGGCGCTGGCAGATGGGCGAGGGGGGGGCACGACGATCCAGTCCCGGCGGGGCGATTTGCCAAAAGATGCGAATCAGCCAGTCGGGCTGGTGAATTTTCTCGCCGGGGATGAAAAATTCCTGTTGGCTTCGTCTTCGTTACCGGTCAACCCCGCAGATACCGTGCTAGAACTTCAAGACGTTTGCTTCACCATCCACAAAGACGGTGCCGAGGTCAATCTCATTGATCACATCTCGATCAAGGTGCCCAGGGGGCATTTCATGGCCATTGTGGGACCGTCGGGTTGCGGCAAGACCACGCTGCTCAAGACCATCGCCGGGCTCAACCCGGAGTCGGCCGGAAGTTTGTTCTGGGCTGGCCGGAATCTTTCGGAGGACGGGGATTTTTTGCCATCCGAGATTGGCTATGTGCCGCAGTTCTCGATTGCCTATGATCCGCTCACGGTGGATGAATCGGTGGAGGCGGCGACGCGTTTGCGGGTGCGCTGCCGCACCACCGCGGACCTGGATCAACGGATCGACCGGGTGCTGGAGGAGGCCGGCCTCACCGGCATCAGTGATCGCACCGTGAAAGTGCTCTCCGGCGGCCAAAAGCGGCGGCTTGGCCTGGCCATGGAGCTGGTGTCCGATCCGAAGATCCTCCTGTGCGACGAAGTCACCTCCGGTCTTGACCCGCGCTCCGAACGGGAAATCGTCCGCTTGCTGCACGATCTCTCGCGGAAGGACGGACGCATCGTGCTTGCCGTGACCCACTCGCTGGCACATCTGGAGTTGTATGATTCGATCCTGGTGCTGCACGAAGGTTGCCTGGCGTTTCATGGCCCGCCGGAAAAGTTGACCCATTATTTTTCGGTCAAGGACAGCGAGGAGGTCTATCCACGGCTGGCCACCCAGACGGCGGAGCGGTGGCAGAGTTCCTGGCAGAAACATGGCGAGTCGTACTATCAAATGCTGGAGCACAACCGCGAGGTGCTCATCGCCAGTGGCAGCCTGCAATTGCCGGTTCCTGCGGGGCCCGATGCCACGCCTGCCGCCGAGGGTTCCGCCATGGCGGCCATGGCGGACGAGGTGGCGGCCCTGCGCCAGGCTCCCGAGTCGCTGCCGATGCCGGGTTTTTGCAGCCAGTTTGCCACCCTGCTGTCGCGGCGCTGGCGGATCTTTTTCCGCGATCGCGGGCAGGTTTTCCTGCAAGTGGCGATTCTGCTTTGTTTCCCGATTCTGGTCACCCTGTTCAGCGGCAAGGCGGCGGGCAACATCCGTCGCTTCTCCGACACCCGCCAGTCCGACATCTCCGCGGAAATCCAGGAACAGCAGGACGTGCGTGCGGACCAGGCCAAGGTCGGCTCCGCCGTCTCCGGCATCATCATGTTCCAAGTGGTGCTGCTGGCGCTGATGGGGTCTAACAATTCAGCCCGCGAGATTGCCGGCGAACGGCCGATTTACGAGAAGGAGAAGTTCGGCGGGCTGCGGCCGTCCGCCTATCTGGCGTCGAAGATCGCGTTTCTGGCCTGTATGGTCATCGCGCAATCCCTGTGGATGGCGTTTTTCGTGAATTTTTTCGGGCAGTTTCGCGGCGAGTTTTTCCAGCACGCGGGGTTTCTGTTGCTGGTCAATGCGGCCATGACGGCCACCTGCCTGGCGATTTCCTCGATGATGCGCACGGCCGAGCAGGCCTCGTTGCTGTCGATCTATCTGGTTGGCTTCCAACTTCCGCTGTCCGGGGCGGTGCTGGCCCTGCCGGAAAACATCGAAGTTTTCACCCGTCCGTTCATCTCTGCCTATTGGGCCTGGTCCGGTTCGGTGGAGGCCCTCCAAACCCAGGTCCACGACGCCGTGAAGTCCGTCATTGATACCACGCTGTCCCTGCAAACCTCCTGCCTTTACACGCTGGGTGCGCACATCGGGCTGGCCTTCATCATCGCATGGGTGGGCGTGCGGCGTCCGCAATGGGATTGAAGCGGATTTGCTCCGGCCGGATTTTTTCCTCGATTTTTTCCAATCCGTTGGTAGCTTGGCCTTGTTCCCGAGCATCATTCGTCACCTTTTCATCATGGTCCGTCGCGCTAATCCCACTTCGCCCCCCGGTGGCGGCTGTCGTCGTACGTATCTAACAAAGAAACAACCCGTCCCATGAAACCACCGTTCCTGCTTCTGTTGCTAGCCTCCGGCATGGCTTATGGCCAGGTTTACACCCCGCCGTCGGGCCAACCGCCGGCGCAGCCGGGCACCCCCACGGATACCGCCACCAGTCCCAAGCCAAAGCCTGCGGCGAGTCCCTTCGGCCAGGAAATTCCGATGCTCGATCCTGCGGCGGAAACCATCACCGTGGGTGGCGTGACCATTCCGCTGGGAGACAACCGCCTGCTCAAGGCACGCTTTGAGAAATTCCTGAGCCAACCGCCGGAAAGCGATGAGGCGACGGTGGAGTATCGCAAGACGATCGCCGAGATTCTGGCCACCGTGTCGCCGTTTCACAAGCCCGCCCCGAATCTCTACGAGGCCTTCAAACTGCTGCCCCGCGCGGCGACCTACCCGGGAGACGCCAATATCTGCAGCACGCTCGCCGAGGCGGTTTACATGGCCATGCTCGCCAAGCAAGACATCGCCAGCCTGACCAAACTCAACGATTCCATCGAGCAGGAGAAAAAGTCCATCATGAGCAAAGCGGATTGGGACGCCCGCCATGAAAAGGCTCCCGGCGTGGCCCCCGCCGCCGCCCCATCCGGCGGTGGCCGCGGCGGCAACCGCCAGCAAGGCGCCACCCAGGGCAACAATCCCGGGGCCGGCATGCAATCGCTGAAGTACGCCGACACCCTCCGCCGCATCACCGAAATCGAAGCCCTCAAGAAGGCCAATATCCTCCGCACCGAGGCCCAGACCATCAAGACCAAGGCGCAATACCAGGTGAACATGGTCCAGTGGTTCATCCAGCGCCGCTTCGAGCACGTCATCATGGCCGCGCGCTTTTACAACCAGGTGTGGAAGGATGGCGATACCACCTTGCGCATCGACAAGGGCTCGGATGTGGCCAAGTTGTTTTCCGAGTCGATGGGCGTGAGCCCCACGGTCTCCTCACTGGATTCCCTCTCTAACGAAGCGGTCCGCGAAGCCGACAAATACATCGAGGCCTTCAACCTCATGCTCACCCGCAGCGAACTCCACTCCGCCTCCCAGCGCCTCATGGAAGCCTTCGCCATCGGCGAATTCCTCGCCCCCGTCGCCACCCTGCCCTTGGAGAAAAAGCTCAAGGTGCTCACCTACACCCGCGATCTCAATGAAGTCTATGGCACGCTGCAAGCCCATGACTTCACCAAGGCCAAAACCCTCGCCGACCGCCTCAAGGCCACCGCCAAGGATTTCCCATCCTCCAAGATGGATGCGGCCATCGCCGGCTACTCGCTCGCCTCGGACCTCGCCATCGAAGAAGCCAAAGGACACCTCATCGCCGGCGAAAATGACAAGGCCGCCGAAAAAATTGCCGCCGCCACCGAGATCTGGCCGACCAATCCGAAACTGGAGGAATTCCGCGAACTCATCAAGAAAGGCTCCGGCCTGCTCGTCGCCCGCAACGACTTCGACCGCTTGCTGAGCGAGGGCAACTACCGCGAGATCGCCAAGCGCCAGTACGAATTCGCCCCGGTCATTCTAGGCGACGCCAAGCGTGAGGACGCCTTCAAACAAATCATGACCAATCTGACCAAGATCGAGGCGGCGCTCGGCAAGGCCGTGGAGTTTGGCAAGGTCGGCCAGAACTACGCCGCGTGGGAACAACTCGCCGCACTGCGCGAACAATTTCCCGATGATCCCAAGCTCGGACGCGAACTCGAACTGCTCGCCCCCAAGGTTGCGGATTTCACCAAGGCTCTGGACCGTGCCCACCAATTTGAAACCCGCACTCCCAAGCAAACCGGCACGGCCCTCGCATGGTATCTGAAGGCCCGTGGCATCTATCCACGGAGCGAGCTGGCGGATTCCGGTATCAAGCGCTTGCTCGATGACATCATCGCCGATGACTCCACCGACACTGCGGGGGCCACGGCGGAACGCGGTGACGAACCGCTGCGGGATGGCAATTGAGCCTGGGTGAATTGCCGCTGTTCCCGACCTCCGTTCCGCACCTATCACTCATGGCCCGTCGCGCTAGTTCCAGTTTGCATCCCGGCATCCTCATCGGCATTGCCGCGGCCGTGGTCGTCGCCATCGTGGCAGGGCAAGCGGTGTTCAAGAAGAAGAAGCCCAGGTTTGGCGACGTGAGCCCGCTCAACATCGAGGAATTCCTGGAAAACGGCAACAGCCTGCGCGGCAACGAATACTCCATCGAGGGCAAGATCGATGAAAAACTCCGCTGGACCAGCAAGCGCGGCCAGATCGTCACCCTGCGCGTCTCCACTCCGGGGGGGGACGAACTGATCGGGATTGAAATCCCCCCGGATTTCAACAACCTCAACATCGAACGTGAGCAACGCTACGCCATGCGCATCAAGGTCCGCCAAGGTGGCATCCCGGTGGCGACTGTCGTCAAACGGCTCTAACGAAAAATCTGCGGGTTCGCCTGCGGCACGCGGGTTGGAAGTGTTGGCGAAGCGCGGCGGGCAGGATGCCCGGGGCCTCTCATCCCAACCCGAATTCGTAGCGGAGGGCGGAGAGACAGCAGAGGGCGGCGGTTTCCACGCGGAGGACGATTTCTCCCAGTGAGACGGGCAGAAACCCGGCGGCCAGCGCGGCAGTGGTCTCGGCGGGTGAAAAATCGCCCTCGGGGCCCACCAGCAGCGTGCTGTGAGTGGTGCCGGGGTGCTCGTGGAGAACCTCCCGCAACGGGCGGGCACCGGGGGCGAGCGAGGCAATGAGCATGAGCCCGGGGCGGGTGGCGGCACCGGCGTGCGCGGCGAGCCAGCGGTCAAACGGGAGTGGATCGGGAATGGCGGGGATGACGTCCTGACCGCATTGCTTGCAGGCTTCCAGCGCGATGCGACGCCACTTTTCGGACCTGCGCTCGCCCGGCTGGACGATGGTGTGGCGGGTGACGAGGGGTTGGATCGTGGCGATCCCGAGTTCGACGGCTTGCCGGACGATGAGGTCCATGTGTTTGCCCTTGGGAATCGCCTGGGCCAGGGTGATGACGGGCAGGGCCGGGCGGCGGAACCGCGCCTCGCCGAGCTTCAGGGACACTTGCTCCCGCGAAACGCGGAGGACTTCCGCCTGCGCCCGGCGTCCGGCCCCATCAAAGACGGTGATGAGCACGCCGGACTGAAGGCGCAGAACCTGGGAAAGGTGGTGTGCCTCGTCGCCGGTCAGAGCGGCCGGCAGCCCGCCCTCATGCTCCGGCCAGGCGTCAGGGGTGAGGAAGAATCTGGGCATGGCCGGGAAGATCTGTAAGCTGGCGGGGTTGGAAATTCTCCGTCCGGCCATGGGAGGTGGTGGTCCGGGCCTCTGGCCAGGATGGCCGGGGCGCAGGCCCTCACTCAACCGAGAACCGGTGCACCAGGGTGTGTTGATAGATTTCGCCGGGGCGGAGGATGGGGGAGGGGAATGCAGGTTGGTTCGGGGCGTCCGGGAAGCCCTCGGTTTCAAGGCACAGGGCGCTGCGGCGGGCATAGGCGACACCGCCCTTGCCCGGGGTCTTGCCATCGAGAAAATTGGCGGCGTAAAACTGGATGGCGGGTTGGTCGGTGGCGACTTCCATCACGCGTCCGGATTTCGGCTCCTTGACGCGGGCTGCCAGGCGCACGCCCTCGCCTTGCCGCAAGACCCAGCAGTGGTCGTATCCGGCGCCAAACCGGAGCGCCTCGAAATCCGCCTCGATCCGCTCGCCGATGTTGCATGGCGTGGTGAAATCCATCGGCGTCCCGGCGACCGGTGCGAGCACGCCGGTGGGAATCAGGCCGGGACCGGTCGGCAGGTAGTACTCGGCGGCCAGCATGAGTTCGTGCGCGAGGATGGTGGTGCTCGGGTCGCCGGATAGATTCCAGTAACTGTGATGAACCAGATTGACAGGGGTCGGGGCATCGGTGGTGGCCTCGGCTTGCCAGATCAATTCGTTGTCGTCGGTTAGGGTGTAGGTGATCCTCACGCTGAGGTTGCCGGGGTATCCCTCCTCGCCGGCCTTGGAAAAATAGGTCAGCTCGACCGCATGGGCACCTTTGGCCGTGCCGGTCCACACGACCTTGTCGAAGCCAACGATGCCGCCGTGCAGGTGGCAGGGGATGCCGCCGGGTGCGTTGTTGGTGGCCAGCGGGTAGGTCTTGCCCTCAAGCGTGAATTCCCCGTTCTTGATGCGGTTGCCGAAGCGCCCGATGCTGGCACCGAAGTACGGGCCATTGGCGAGCCAGCCATCCAAGGTGTCGAAGCCGTGGGTGAGGTCCGCCGTCTTGCCATGCCGGTCAGGCGCGGCCATGGCAACGAGGATGGCACCATACTCGGTGACCCGGGCCCGGAGGCCGTTCTTGTTAGTGATGGTGAAAATCTTCACCTCACGACCAGCGGGCATTTTCCCGAACGTTTCTGCGGTGACGGAACTGGTGGCCATAAGCGGGGCGGTCTTTTTGACAGGAAAAGCGGCGGATGGCCAGCCTTGGATTCCAACAAACGAATGATTCGTCCACTCATGTGGCCGCAGTCAATCAGTTTCAAAGCAAGTTCAAATCAAGCAGCAGTCGATTTTTCCTTGGCGGAAACGACATAGGTCGCCGGTTCATTGCATAGCAGTGCGTGCGGTTGGTCCTCTGGCAGCAGCCCGTCCGCCACAAGCAGTGCCTTAAGAATATGTGAACCAACCCCGAATGCCACTGGGGGCGGCACTGCATTCCCAATCTGACTTCTGACGTCACCACGGTTCCCCTCGAAGACATGACCATCGGGAAAACCCTGTATTCTGGCGGCTTCGCGAGGCGTCAGCGGGCGATCTTTGAGCGGATGCCCATAGCGTCCGCGTGTGAAACTGTCAAAGCCGCCTGTAATCGTTGGGCACAGACCATCCCACTCCAAGCGCCCGAAGACATCAGGCCAACCGCCTTTCTGCGTATCGACTCGCTGGTGGCAGGGGAGGCGGTGTTGTTCCGGGATGTCACGCCATCCGCCTCCTTGGGGAACGTAGGAAAAGCGATTGATGTTGGTGTCCGTGACCCTCGCCCGTTGATGGTTCGCAAACATCTTGTGAACGGAGTAGTCGTGCGGCGGTTCTGGCAGGCCCTTGAGCGCGTCACCGACGCTCGTGTTCCTTTTCACGATCCGGTCGGGAAAGGCAAAAGCTCCGCATACATCCTTCCGCCTGCCAACCACGAGAAATCGTTCACGCGATTGGGCCAAACCAAAATCGGCGGAATTCACGAAGCGATGGGAGATTTCATAGCTGCCGAGCTGTTCATGCATCATGGTCACGTATTCCTTGCCGCGTTTTTGGCCAAAGATTGCCACATTCTCGAAGAAGAAGAATCGTGGACCAAGTTCCCCAACGATCCTGATGTAGTCTCTCACAAGGTCGTTCCGGGAATCCCCCAAATGCGCACCGCGCTTTTGTTTCGAGAAACCCTGGCAAGGAGGGCCGCCGGCAAACAAGTCCAGCTCCCCGCGCTTCAATCCGGTGGTTTCAAGCAGGCTCTTGCCACTAACGTCCTTTGCGTCTGCCACGAATGCGTGATTGCCAAGATTGCGGTTGTGGGTTGCCACGGAAGGAGGGTCTATGTCAAAGGCTCTGACGATCTCAAAGCCCGCGCGTGAGAGACCCAGCGACATTCCGCCCGGTCCGCAAAAACCCTCAATCAGCCGGTATGGCGTTGTCAGGAGCGAGAGGGACCCCTCGATCTGTTGTCTCATCTTGGAAAATTCATCGCGGAGGGAACTCATGGCAGGAGGATGACAAGCAGGCCGCGCCATGTCAAGCGCTCAGGGACTATAGTCCCCAACAAAGATTCCATGGATCGTGTATAGATCTCCCCGTGCCGGAACCAGAAGCCCAGAAATTCGTCCACCATGTTGTTTTTCTTTTGAAACAACGGCGGGAAGCGATGGGCTGGTCCCAGCGGACACTCGCCACCCGTGCCGGGCTTGACCCCAAGACCGTTAGCCTGATCGAGCGCGGGGACCGCAGTCCAACGCTTTTCACTCTGGCCTTGCTCGCTGAGGCGATGGGTGTGCGACTCTCAGAGGTATTGCAGAACGCGGAAGCCAGCACTGCGGCAAAATCATGAAAACTGCCTACAAAGACTTGCAGCAGAAAGTGAATCGATGCGGGTTTGGACCGGAATGTCACTCGTCCATTCGGGCGATGATCAAAGCGGCGGACACTGTCCTTTCAAAGTGTGATCGCCTGCCTTTGACGTCCACCATTCCGGGAAAAGCCTACTTTGCCTTGGAGGGCAAGTCCGGGCTCAGGTCGCGACCCATCAATTCCAGCCTCTTTGCCTCGCTGCAGGAGTCTGCAGACAGGTTTTTGGACATTTTGAATGGCAATCGGCGTGCGCATTCGTCGGACGACATCACTGCCGCTGTCTATACGGTTGCCGTAGCTTGCTGCGCGGCTATCGACGTCATTTCAAAGTCGGACAGAAAGACCCAAGGCACCCTCTTCGAGTGGCTGTGCGCAGCATTGATCCGAGCCACCTTGAGGGTCTGTCCGACCAGATCGCTTGAAGTGCTCAATCTGGACTTGCGTGGCAAGCTTCCCACCGATTTCATTTTCGACATGGGCAGCGAGAAGCCCAAGTTCCACTTGCCGGTAAAGACTTCGACCCGTGAACGCATCATTCAGGTTTGGGCTCATCAAAGGGTGCTTGACGGAGTCTATGGAGCTGGCCGATTTCTCGCGATGCCAATCATTTTGACCGAGACAAAGCTGGATGCCAAAACGCTTGCGGTTACGGAAATCTGTCTGCCTTGGCAATGGCGGCTGTACCAAATGCACATCGCCAGCTTGTGGAATGTTTGCTACCTTGATGCTCCCGGCGAATACTTGAAGCTGAACAACGTGTTCCCTCCCGTTCGAGTAGTCACTATAGGCGACATGCTGGCGAAAGACGGACATATCGAGCAGTTGCTGCTGGCTCATGGACTTCCGTACTGACGCTGCATGGCTGGAGCAACCGCGCTGGCATACCGCCGAAAAGCCCGGCCGCACAAGGACCGCGCTGCTCTTCTTTCCGCTAACAACCGGCAGCTTGGGCTCGCGTCACCTCGACCCATCCAGTGGATTAGCGGACGGGGCCGGCACCTTCTGTGAGAAAGGTGAGATAGGCGTCGCAGGCGTAAAGACGGGCCTATTTGCCGCCGGTGAGTTCGCGCACGATGCCCAGGGATTGGAGTTTGCGCAGCGAGAATGCCGCGCCGTGGCCACCAGGCCGGTTGCGCCTGCGCATGCATGGCATGACTTGGTCCGGGGGGCGGGACTCATCTGGCGTTTCCCGGACGGCTGCCGCCGATCCAATTCTGACTGCGACGGAACTCGCCCGGGCATTGGTCCTTCCCACGGCCACTGGCAGGGAGCTTGGCATGGGCCTCGCCCAGCAAGCGTTAGTGGAAAGCCCTCGGCCAACCTGTGTGCGACGTGGTCATGTGCCGCGACGCAGTCCGAAACCTTGCGCACGTCACCCGGCGGAATGCCGAGCGCAGCGGAAGCCCTCGCTTGCGGTTGGAACCGGCGTGAAGCTACCTGTTTGTCTGCGGATCATACGCCAGCTTTGGTGGTCAAACTTGGAATTTTGGCCGCTCAGGATTCCCAAGATCCGGCCTCATGGGCTGGTGACTTTGACGCGGATGAAGTCGCGGGTGTTGACCGCGGCCTCGCCGGCGGTGCGGAAGCTGTGATAGGTCCAGCCGGGGGCGGGGACAGGCAGGCCGCTTTGGAGGGCGGTGGCGGCGGGACCGGTGACCTCGGTGACGGGCGGCGTGCTCCAGTCGGCGAGGGTGGTGGCGGCTTCGATGTGATAGGTGAGGTGGTCGGCGGCGACGGTGGCTTGCTGGTTGTTGCCAGCGGCGGCGAAGAAGGCGGCGGAGCGCGTCGCGGCGGTTAGAGTGAGGACCTTGGGAGAGGTGCCGATGGTGGTCAGCGTGACGAAGACCTTGCCCTGCGCAGTGCCGTCGGCGGGACTGGAGTTGAGAGCGAATTCGAGAAGGTTCGGTTGGCCGTCGCCATCCGGGTCGTCGCTCGGGCCGGTGAGAGCGCCGACGCTGAAGCCGGCGATCCAGGCGGTGAAGGGGCTGTCCCGCACGGTCACCGTGAAGGTGGCCGTGCCGGAGTTGTTAGCGGCGTCCTTGGCCATCACGGTCACCGTCGTGGAGCCTAACGGAAAAGTCGATCCGCTGGCCTGCGAATAGGTGATGGAGGTCACGCCGACCGCATCCGTCGCGGTGGCGGCGGGGTAAGTTACCAACGCTCCGGCGGCGCTGGTCGCCTCCGCTGTGAGATCGCTCGGCGGAGTTACCATCGGTGCGGTGTTGTCTTCCACGGTCACCGTGAAGGTGGCAGTGCCGGAGTTGTTAGCGGCGTCCTTGGCCGTCACGGTCACCGTCGTGGTGCCTAACGGAAAAGTCGATCCGCTGGCCTGCGAATAGGTGATGGAGGTCACGCCGACCGCATCCGTCGCGGTGGCGGCGGGGTAGGTCACCACTGCACCGGCAGCGCTGGTTGCCTCCACGGTGACATTTGCCGGTGCGGTCACCACGGGCGGAGTGGTGTCGCCGCCGACGCTGACATTAAGTTTCCCGCTGCCGGTGATCAGCATGCTTTTGTGCGCGGCATCCGAGTTTGCCGGACCCCATTCACCGGCGGCTTGGGGCTCTCCATCGATGAAAAGCGCATGGATGGTATCGGTGGTGCCGGTGTTCAAGTGCAAGGTGGCGCCGGCACTCAGCAGCACGTCGGCCGGGTCGGCCAGGCAGGCCGTGGTGAGTGCCAGCGTGCCGGCGGCAACCGTGGTGGCGCCGGTGTAGCTGTTAGAACCGGTCAGGGTGGTGGTGCCGCCGCCGATCTTGGTGAGGCCGAAGTCGCCGGTAATGGGTGCGGCGATCATGAGGTTGCCCGCGCCGCCGATACTGCCGGGGGCGGTGAGGACCACGGACGAGAGCACTGCAGTGGCGGCAAAGCCGGTGCCACCGGAGAGGCTGACCGTCGGTGGGCTAGTGTAGTTACTGCCGGGCGCGGTGACGCTGAGGGCAACCACTTGGAAGTTGTCGGCGTTGCCGGTGATGGTGGCGTTTCGGCCACTGCCGCCGCCGACGACTCCGGTGGGTGCGCTGGTGTAGCCGCTGCCTGGGTCGAGCAGGCTCAAGGTTCCCACGCCACTGCTCGCGCCGAGGCTGGTGATCTTGAAGCGTGCGCCGCTGCCGCCGCCACCGGTGATGTAGAGCACGTCCCCGACCACGTAATCCCGGCCAATGTTGGTGAAGATGAAGGAGGCGGTTGTTAGGCCGAACGTTGGAGTGGCGGTGGCCCCGGCCCCGCCGCCGCCGCTGACGGTGATGGTGGCGCCGACGGGAACGGTCGTGCCGCCGCTGGAGGTCGTCAGGCCGGCCAGTGTGGTGAGTGTCGCCGGGCTGCTGCTGTGGTTGACGAGCGAGCCGCCGGCGAGAATGAAGTTGCCGCCAAGGGTGCGGCCGTTGAGATCGAGCGTGGCACTGACGGTGGTGCCGGGAAGGGAGTTGCCCTTGGCGATGGGAGCGCCGAAGCCGAGCGCCCCGGCGTGGCCGAGGCGCAGGGTGCCACCGGTGACGCTCGTGCCGCCGACATGCGAGTTGGCGCTGTTGAGGGTGATGGTGGTGTCGCCGGCTTTGACGAGGGCACCTGCGCCGGTGATCGTCCCGACGAGCGTGAAGTCATTGGCGCTGCCTGAAACGTCAGCGGCACCGAGTTGCAGCGTACCTTGCAAAATGGTGCTCGTGCCGGAGTAGGTGCAAGCCAGGGGCAGCATCAGCGTCCCGGTGCCGGTCTTGGTCAAGCCGCCGGTGCCGACGACCCCACCGTCGAGCCGGGCCGTGCCACTGGGCACCTCGATGGTTCGGTTGGCGCTGCCGAGGTTGATAGGGTTGGCGAAACGGAGGGCTCCAGAGGTCGAGCCCAGCCGCAGCGTCGCACCGGCGGGCACAAAACTGCCGACACCCCAGGTGACTTGGGCCGCACCGTGGCCCAGGTTGACCGCCCGATCCCCGGTGGTGCCGAGGCAACTGAAGCCGCCGGGCCCGATGAACTGGACTTGGTGGCTGCCCGTACCCAAGGCACGGAAAAAGTCGGTGTCGGTCAGTTCTATCATCCCGCCGTTGAGGGTCAGGCCGCTGGTGCCGCCGCTCACCCCGAGACCGCCCGGCAGGCTGCCGGGCTGCGCCAGCCGGAGCATGCCGCCGGCTGCGGTGGTGGGGCCGGTGTGGCTGTTAGATGCGGCGAGCACGAGGGTGCCCGCGCCGGCCTTGGTGAGTCCCTGGTTCGTGCCGGAGATGGTGCCGCTGAGGTCGAGCTGACTGTTAGGGCTCACCCACACGGCGGCCGGGCTGGCGAGGGTGATCGGGGCGGCGATGGCGTGGTTACCGATGGCGCTGACGGACACTGCCCCGGCGGTCTTTTGCAAGGTCAGGCTGCCTGCGGATGATCCGGGCACGAGGGTGTATCCGGTGCTCGCCGTGGTATCGAGGTTGAGCCCGCTCAGCGTGCGGGGGCCGTCGAGCGTGAGGGTGGCCGGCGTGGTGCCGTCGAGGGAGGCGTAATCGCCCGCGTGTTGCGGGGTCACGCCGCCGCTCCACCGGGCGGGTCGGTCCCAACTGCCGTCGTCGGCACCGGTGATGGAAGCGATGCAGGCAGGAAAGGTGATGCTGCGGGTGACGGCGGCCGCCAGGTTGCCGCTGCCGCCGGTGGTGCGGCCGGCCTTGAGGGTGTTGCCGCTGATTTGCACCAACCAGTAGCCGCTCAGGAAACCGTTGCCGCTCAGGGTCTGGATGTTGTTCCACAGCGGGGAGCCGCCGGATTCGTGGCCGTCAACGATCAGGATCGTGTTGTAGTTCTTGAGCACCTCGTCATACAGGCTCTGCGCCAGATTGTTAGCATCCTCGTGTTCCATCACGACCACCGGTCGCCCGCTGCTGCCCACATGGGTGGCGAGATCATTGGCCAGGAAAACGCGGTCGGCATCGGTGGCGAGGTCTCCGCCCCTGATGCCCGCAGTGACGAAATGGATGCCGTTCCAGTCCCAGGAATAGTTGTAGCCGCTGAATGCGGTTAGGCCGAAGCGCAATGCATTGCGGGTGGTGATGTTGCCGGGCATGGCGGCCCCATCGTGACCGGTGCCGCCGAAGTCCTCGTACACCGGATACTTCAAGACCGCACCGTCGCCGCCGGTTAGACCGAAGTCGCGGGACCAGTAGCTCCACTGCGCGGCCAGGCCGGTGTCGATCAGGTCGCCGGGGTTCAGCACGCCGCGCAGCGAGCGCACCGGGATGCCGCCCAGCGTGCGCTCGGTGACGGTGTTGACGCTGGCGAGAATGGCACGCTCACGGTCGTTCTTCTCGTCGGGGTCGGCGAAGTGCGTGTCGGACGCCGAGACGAAGCTGAAGTTCGTCCCGGCCCGCGCGGCGAACGCCGACAGCGCCCACGCCGCCAGACCTAACAGAGCTGAGGCATTGAACGCAAGGCGTGGGTTCATGGGTGATGAATGCTGGGCGCTGCTGGCAGGGCCGCCGCCAATGTGCAGCTCCGGCACTCGCCATGTCCCTATCACGGGCTGGTGACTTTCACGCGGATGAAGTCACCGGGGTCGGTGGTGGCGTCGCCGTCGCTGCGGAACGAGTGGTAGGCCCAACCGGAGTCCGCCGCAGGCAGGCCGGCCTGGATGTTGGCGAGGTCGTCCGGATCGGTGACTTCGGTGACCAACGGCACGCCCCAGTCGGTGAGGGTGTTGGCGGCCTCGATGAGGTAGGTGAGACTGTCGGCGACGACGAGCGCCACTTGATTGTTGGCAGCGGCGGCGAAGGCCGCGCCGGAGCGCGTTGCAACGGTCAGGGTGAGCACCTTCGGGGTGGCACCAACGGTGGCCATCTTGACGAAGACCTTGCCCTGCGAGGTGCCATCGGCCGGACTGGAGTTGAGGGCGAATTCGAGGAAGTTGGGCACCCCGTCACCGTCCGGGTCGTCGGTCGGGCCTGTTAGAACGCCGACGCTGAAGCCGCCGATCCAAACCTGATAGGGCGTGAGCAGACCGAGCGTGGTGACCGCAACCTTGACCGGGCTGCCTTGCACGTTGGGGGTGGCAAAGGCATCCTGGGCGACGAACCAGACGTCATAGGCGGTGCCGGGGCTGAGGTCGGCAACCGGGCTGGCAGCCTCGGCGTTTGCGGTTAGAGCGGTGGTGCCGCTCTTGAGGGCGGCGGCATCGTTGCCATCCAGGCCGGCCTTGACCTGGGCGGTGCCGGGGGCGGCGGTGCCGGCGGCGAGCACGACAAACCAGGCCGTGCCGGCTTCATCGATTTCGGATCTGGCGGTGAAGCCGGTGGTGGTGACGTCGCTGATCTTCGGCCAGCCACTGGCCCAGACGGGCGGCGCGGGGTTGGTGATGGCGAGCTGGTTGCCGCCGTAGGCGTAATCGATCACGGAACCGGGGGGCAGGCCGTTGACGGCGGCGAAGGTACCGGTGCGCGAGCCGTAAGTGGCGATCACGAAAGGCACTTCAAGTGGCCCGTTAGCCGTTAGATTCAAGGTGGCGCCGGTGATGTCGAGGGCACCGGAGACGGCGAAGAGGTCGCTGGCGGAGGGGACGGCCCCGGCGGTGGTGTTGGCGCTGGTGGCGACGGGCAGGGTGGTGATGCCGGGGCTCGGTAAGCCGTTGGCCAGCGCAATGTTCAAGGTGGGATCGTTGGCCTCCGCAGTCTTGCGGGTGAGCGTGACGGTGCGCGAGGCGGAGACGCCGCCGACCGAGTAGAGCGCGGTGATGGCGGGGGTGGCCGCGAGCGCGTCGCGGACCTTGCCGGCCCAGACGACGCCCGTGTCGCCGGCGCTAACGGCGACAGTGACGACAAGGGGCGAGCCGACGATGTCGGCACCGGTGACGGTCACGGTCACATTGCCCCCGGTACCCCCGGTGGGGACGGTCGTTGCGGGGACGGTGGCGGTTTCGACCTGGGGGACGCCAATGATCTCGGTGGCGAGCGAGGAACCGCTGGCAAAGGTGAAGTTGCCGGTGGCGCTGAGGGTGCCGATGGACGCGCCGGGCGAGACGGTGCCGCTGGTGCTGGCATGTCCTAACAGCGTGCCGCTGCCCATGAGCGTCTGGGTCGCGCCGAGCGACCATCCGCCGAGCGCGGAGGCATCGAGGAGGGCGCCGGAGCGGATGTCGATGGCGGCGCTATTGGCGATCGAGCCGCTGAGGGAAAGGGTGCCGCCCACGACGGTGGTGGCTCCGCTGTAGGTATTGGCGTTGGAAAGAACCAGCGTGTTGGCGCCGAGTTTGGCGACGCCGAGCGAGCCGGACCCGGTGCCGGTGCTGTCCGCGATGAGATCCGCAACGGTGAAGCTCAAGCCGTCGGCGGTGGTGGTGTCGAAGCCGATGTTGGAACCGGCCTTGAGACCGTTGTCGCTCACCACCGAAAGGTTCGTCAGCAAGGTGCTGACATCACTCGTGGTGAACTCGTTGATGCCACCGACCTTGAAGGCGAGCGTCGCGCCTGCGGCGACGCTGATCATCGCCGGCGTCCAGTTGGTCGTGATGTTGTTGTAGAGCGAGGCCTGGGTGGCACATAACAACGTGCCGGCGGATACCATCGTCCCGCCGGGGTAGGTGTTGGTGCCGGCCAGGGTAAGCGTGCCACTGCCGGTCTTGGTGAGGGCCGCGCCGCCGTTGAGGTCAGACAAGTTTTGCAGGGTGCCGCTTTGAAGGTTGAGGGCCCCGCCGTTGTTGCCGATGGGCTGGGCCGCCGAGCCGATCTTGTTGCCCTTCATGTCGAGCGTGCCGCCGTTGAGAGTGAGCGTCGATCGCGCGTCGAAGGTGGTGATATCGACGGTCGAATTCACCGTGCCCCCGGTGATGGCGAGGGTGCCTTGCTGGTTGGCCGAAGCGCCGTCACCCTGGTCGTTGCCTAACAGAAAGAGTCCCGCCACGTTCAAGGTGCCGTTGGAAACGTTGGCGAAGCCGCGGGCATGGGTGTTGGTGTTGGTGTTGCCGACCACACCGTCACCGACGCGGAGGGCGGTTGCGATTGTGAACGAACCTCCGTTGATGTTAAGCGTACCTTGGGCGAGTTGGGTGGTGCCGGCTCCACCCGTGTTGCCGCCCGACCAATAGCCAAGCCTAACAGTGTCCGCCGCCACCGTGCCAGCCGCCATGGTCCAAGTTCCCGCCGCAGTGTTGTTGACCCCTGTGACGGCCCCGTTGGGGGCCTGCCGCCCGAGTATTACGGTGCCCAGCCCTGCGTTGACCGTGCCGCCGGTGAAATCGGCGATGCCGGTGGGATTGTAATTGCCGGGATTCGTCTGGTAGTAGCCGAGGGTCATGTCGGCCTTCGATGCGCCGCCCGCAGTGCCAGCGATGGTCACCACCGGGCTCGTTAGACCCACATTGAAATTCATGGTTCCGTCAGTTCTGGTGGAGCCAAGATTGATGGTGGTGGCGTTGATTATGGTCCCGGAGCCGAGTCGCAGGATGCCGTCGGCCAAGGTTGTGCCGCCCAAGGTATCGCCGATCTTGAGGATGGTTGCCGTGATGGAACTATCGGCGGCAAGCTTGAGCGTGGCTGTTGAAGTAGCGGTCCCCATGACCCGGAAGGTGCCCACGTTCGCCGTGAACTTCGCCAAACCGGTCATGTCAAGGGTCGTGGTGTTGGCTTGCCCCACTTGAAAACCTCCGGCGGAGCTGGTCAGGATTTGAACCTCGCCAGCACCGGTAAACAAGCTGGTGCCGTTATTGAGGGTGTAACTGTAGCCGGTTCCAGTTGAACCGAAGACCACCTTCCCGTTGGCGACCGAACTCACCGTGCGTGCTCCGGTGATGGCGATGGGCATCGCCAGGGTCTGGGTGTTGGTGCTGTTGTTGGTGAGGTCGCCGGCCAGCGTGAGGGTGCCGGTGCCACTGGTGACAAAGGAGCCGGCCGTGGCGTTGTAGGTGAGGCCAATGACGCTGGTCACCACCGTCGGCACGTTGTTGGTGCCGGTCAGGTTGTTGGAGGTGTCGAAGACGAGGTTGTCGCCGGTCGCGGCCGGAACCCCGGAGTCCCAGTTGTCGAGGGTGCTCCAATTGCCGTCAGCCATGGACCCGCCCACCCAGGTCAGCGTGGCGGCGGAGGCGACGGCTGGAATGGCGGCGAGCAGGGCGAGCAGGAGCGGGAATGACAGTTTGGTTTTCATGGCTTTACTGGGGCTTTGGTTGCGGTTGCTTTGGTTGCTGTTGCGTCAATGCCATCCAATGCAATCCGGTCCGGCTGGGCAATGACTGTTTTGCGAAATGATTGTCCAATTTGCGAAGCGCATCGGATGGGAGTGGTCGCGCCCTGCGGGATCGTCGGCGCTCCGGCGCCAGGGACGCGGGTGGCAAATAACCGGTGTCTGTCAACGCGGTCAGCGCTCGTAGAGATTCTCTCACATCCCGGCCTTGCAGTGAGCCGGGCGGCCCGCTAAAACTCGGCCCGTGGCCGCGAAACCAAAACCCAAATCCACCGGCAATTGCTTCGCTGTGATCGGCAGCGACGAAGGAGAGGTGCGGGCCCATGCCCTGCTGCTCTACCACGAATTGACTGGCGGCAACGACGATGGCTTCACCCACGAAACCATCGATGGCATCGCCGACAACTCGGATTCCGCCTACGGAATTTGCGCCTCCACCATTCAGGCCCTGCTCACCATTCCGATGTTTGGCGGCGACAAGGTGGTCTGGCTGCGTAACGCCAATTTTCTCGCGGACAGCGTGACCGGCCGCTCGCAACGGACCGAGGACGGCGTCGAAAGCCTCCGCGCCACCTTGGAACGAGGCCTGCCACCCGGCGTGAAGTTCCTGCTCACCGCCCAGGGCGTGGACAAACGCCGCACCTTCTGGAAATTCATCGAGAAAACCGCCGCAGTCCAGGTCTTTGACCTCATCGATACCAGTCGCGACGGCTGGACCGATCAGGTCGCCTCGCTGGTCACCAAACGCGGCCATGAACTCGGCCTGGACTTCACCGCAGACGCCCTCGCGCTGTTTGTCCTGCTGGCCGGCGAGGCCACCCAGCAAATCGCCAACGAACTCGAAAAACTCGATCTGTTCCTCGGCCCGCAGCGCCGCGAAGTCACCACCGAGGACGTCCGCCAAATCGTCCCGCTCAGCCGCGCCGCCGCCGTTTTCGAGATCGGCCAGACCATCCAGCAAGGCGATGTCGCACGCGCCATCCAACTCATCGATCAACAACTCGGGGCCAATGAATCCGCCATCGGCATCATGCGGGCCTCCATCATTCCAACCGTGCGGAATCTTTTCATGGCCAAGTTGATCGTCGAGAAATTCAAGGTTGCGAGTGGCAACTATGGGGCGTTTGCCGGTGGCCTCAACCGCCTGCCGGAAGCGGAGCGGGCCTGGCTGCCGCAAAAAAAGGACGGCAGTGGCGTCAATGTGTTCCCGATTTTCCTGTGTGTTGCGATGGCTGCGAACTTCGAGCTTGAGGGTCTGCAGAAAGTGCTGGAAGCCACCCTCAAGGCGGATCAGGCGCTGGTCACCACCGGCTTGGACCACCGGCTCATCCTGCATCGCCTGATTGCGGAAGTCGCCGCTGCCCGCAACTCTCCTAACAAAGTCGCCGTCCCGTTCCGCCGATGAAAAGCCTGCTGGTTGTCATTCTCATTGGGGTTGCCGCAGGCGTGGTCGGGGCGCTGTGTGGCGTCGGTGGCGGCATTGTGATGGTGCCGGCCTTTGTCACGGTGCTGGGCTTTGACCAGAAGAGTGCCGTCGCCACCTCCATGGCCGTCATTGTTGCCATCGCCGCCTCCGCCACGCTGAGCAATCATCGGGCCGGCGGGCTCATCGCGTGGAAAGTCGTGCTCATGGTCGGTTGCGCCTCCGCCATTGCGGCGTGGTTTGGCAGCGATGTGATGCGTTCGATGAGCAATCACACGCTCACCCGGATCTTCGGCATCGTGCTGCTCGTCTTCGGCATCCGCATGCTGTGGAAAGGCTGAGTTCCATCAAGCGCTGTGCTCCCGCACCGCCGCCAGCACCCGTGCCACCGTCAATTCGTTCTGACATCTGGCGTCCAGCGGGCATTTTGCCAGAAAACACGGGGCGCATTCCACATGCCGGTGTACCGTGGCATGACACCGGCCCAGCGGGCGCTTCCAGACCGGATCATTCGGGCCGAACAAGGTCACACAGACGGCTCCCACATGCGCTGCCAGATGCGGCAGCGAACCATCCGCCGCCACCACCACCGCGTGTGCCGCCAGCCGCCGCAGCCCGCCGCCAAGTGGCTCCAGCTTGAGATACGGCAGCTCGCCCCCAAGCCGGGATAACAGCTTCTCACCCAGGTCGTCGCCTCCCCCCTGCCCGGCGATGGTCAGCTTCAGGCCGGTCGTCAGCAGGGCCTGCCCGACCTCCGCCCAGCGCTCCAATGGCCACTCATGGCTTCTGCCGAAATCCGAATCCGGAGCGAGCAGCAGCGAGCGTGGTTCGCGGGTCACCCCGAGATCCACAGGTGCGAAAAACTCGGCGCGGGCGGTTTCCAGCCCCAGGGTTTCCAACACCGTCAGGTAATGCCGGACGCGATGCTCCAGCGGACGACCCGCCGGGGCCAGCGGCATGGGATGGGTTAGAAACCCTCGCAGGGCCTTTTCGTTCGGCCCGAGGCGGCGTGGAATCTTCGCCCGCAGGCAGACCTCGGCCGCCAGGCCCGGCTCCCAGACCAGCGCCGCCTGCCACTTTCCTTTCACCTCGGCCGCCACCGCCCGCTCCTTCGCATCCGTAGGGAAAGCCATCACTGTTAGGCCAGCCAGCGTCTCCCAGAATTCCCGTTGCGCCGCAGCGCACAGCACGCCTACGCCCACCCCGGAGGCGAGCAGCGCCCGCACCGCCGGCACGGCGAAACACCCCTCATCCCAGCGCCCGGGCACTGCGATCAACATTCCTCCCCCAACTTGTGATTGCGTCGTCACGGCGACAATGTAGCATTTCCACCCGCCATCGGAAACTGCAAAGTCAGCCCCGCTTTTCCGCTCTGCTTTTCCGCTCTTGATCTTTCGTGCCAGCTCGGCTATTGCCTGCGTTCCCTCCGCCCTGCCCCGCCGCTTCCCCATCCCATGTCCACCGAGCTGACCCGCAATTTCTCGATCATCGCCCACATCGACCACGGGAAAACCACGCTCTCTGACCGCTTGCTCGAGTCCACCAGCACCATCACGTTTCGCCAGCGCCAGGACCAACTCCTCGATTCCATGGATCTGGAACGGGAAAAAGGCATCACCATCAAGTCCCATCCGGTCGCCATGGAATACACCGCCAGGGACGGCAAAACCTACAAACTCAACCTGCTCGATACCCCCGGCCATGTCGATTTTTCCTACGAGGTGTCCCGCGCGCTGGCCGCCTGCGAGGGGGCCATCCTGATGGTCGATGCTGCCCAAGGCGTGGAGGCCCAAACCGTCGCCAACCTCCATCTGGCCACCCTGCAAAACCTCCTGATCATCCCGGTCCTCAACAAAATCGACCTGCCGGCTGCTGATGTCGCGAAGTGCAAACGCCAACTCGAGGAAATCCTCTGCATCCCCGCCGAGGACTGCATCCCCGCCTCCGCCAAAAACGGCATCGGCATCGAGGACATCCTTGAGGCCATCATCGCCCGCGTCCCCGCCCCCGTGGAAAACCCCGACAAGCTGCTCCGCTGCGGGGTCTTCGATTCACTCTACGACGCCTACCGCGGCGTCGTGTCCTACGTCCGCGTCTTTTCCGGCACCGTGAAACGCGGCCAGAAGGTCAAGCTCTTCGCCACCGGCAACACCTATGAAGTCAAGGAAGTCGGCATCTTCACCCCCAAGATGAATGCCTGCGAGGTCTTGCGGGCCGGCGACGTCGGCTACGTCATTGCCAACATGAAATCCGCCAGCGAAGTCAAGGTGGGCGACACCATGACCGATGCCACCCACCCGTGCCCGGAGGCCTTGCCCGGCTACAAGGAAGTCCAACCGATGGTGTTCTCCGGCATCTATCCGGTCGATTCCGTTGACTATGAATCCCTGAAGATGGCCATGGGCAAGCTTCAGATCAACGATCCGGCGTTCACCTATCAACAGGAAAGCTCCACCGCGCTGGGCTTCGGTTTCCGCTGCGGGTTCCTCGGCCTGCTGCACATGGAAATCATCCAGGAACGCCTGCGCCGGGAGTTCGACATGAACGTGATCTCCACCTATCCGTCGGTGATCTATCATGTCATGCTCACCGATGGTTCCGAGCTGGTGGTGGACAATCCCACCTTGTTTCCCGAACCCCAAGGCATCCAGGAAATCCTCGAACCCATCGTCAAGGTCTTCATCATGGTCCCCGGCGAGTACATCGGCGACATGATGCAACTCGTCCTCGAAAAACGCGGCGAGGTGACCCACACCGAAACCATCGATGACACCCGCGTCATCCTCTCCTGTGTGCTGCCGCTGGCCGAGATCCTGGTGGATTTCAACGACAAGCTCAAATCCATGACCCGTGGTTATGGCTCGATGGACTACGAACACTCCGGCTACCGCGCCGCCAAGATGGTGAAAATGGACATGCTCATCGCCGGCGACCCGGTGGAAGCCTTCTCCACCATCGTTCATCGCGACAAGGCGGAAGCCTACGGGCGTGCCCTCGCCTCCCGCCTCAAGGAGGTCATTCCCGCTCATCTCTTCGTCGTCGCCATCCAGGCTGCCGTCGGCGGCAAGATCGTCGCCCGCGAGTCGATCTCCGCCATGCGCAAGAACGTCACCGCCAAGTGCTACGGCGGCGACATCACCCGCAAACGCAAGTTGCTGGAAAAACAGAAGGAAGGCAAGAAGAAGATGAAGCTCTTCGGCAAAGTCAACATCCCCCAGGATGCCTTCATCAAGGTCCTCAAGACCGGGGATTGAGCGCGGGGGGGCCGAGTATGATAATAGGGGACTCCGCTATTCCAGGGCAAAGTGATGGCAGAGACATGGTTTACCGGGCTCACCAGCGGATGGCGGCGGCGGCCCAGGTCAGGCCGGCGCCGAAGACGACGAGCACGATGTGCTCGCCGCGCTTGAAGGCACCGCTGCGGTTGGCTTCGTCGAGGGCGATGGCGATGGCGGCGGCGGAGGTGTTGCCGTACTTGTGGAGGTTGATGAAGACGCGCTCGTTAGGCACGGCAAGGCGGTCGGCGATGGCGTCGATGATCCGCCGATTTGCCTGATGGGGGATGATGCAGGCGATGTCCTCCGCGCACAGTCCGGCGCGTGCGATGACTTTTTCGGCGGCTTCCTTCATGCGATTGACGGCATGTTTGAAGACTTCCCTGCCGAGCATGTTGAGCGTGAAGAGGTGGTCGTTCACGTTGCTGGCAGTGATCGGGCAGGCGGTGCCACCACCGGGGATTTTGAGGAGGTGGATGAGACTGCCATCGGTGCCCATCTCGGTGGCGAGGATGGCGCCTTCCCCCGGTTCGGCGATTCGCAACACGGCGGCACCCGCGCCGTCGCCAAACAACACGCAGGTGGAGCGGTCTTCCCAATTGGTGACGGACGAGAGTTTCTCCGCACCGATGATGATGGCATTCTTGAAGGCCCCGGAGGAAATCAGGCGTTTGGCGATTTTCATCGCGTACAGAAACCCGGAGCAGGCGGCGGAAATATCGAAGGCGACCGCCCGGCTCGCGCCAAGGTTCTGCTGGATATAGCAGGCGGTGGCCGGGGTGGGAGTGTCCGGGGTGATGGTGGCCACAATGATCAGCTCCAGATCCGCAGCGGCGAGTGCGGCGTGTTCGAGGGCACGGCGGGCCGCATGGGTGGCCATTTGGGAGGTGGTTTCGTCCGCCGTGGCGATGCGGCGTTCCCTGATGCCGGTGCGGGTGAGGATCCACTCTTCGCTGGTGTCCACCATCTTCGCCAACTCCGCGTTGGTGAGGATCCGCTCAGGGACGTAGCTGCCGGTGCCTGCGATACAGACATGAAGGTTGCTCGTCAATTCACTCATGCGGCCGAAGACTGAAACGCCAGCCCGGCAGCCACAAGCGCGAAGTTGATTAGGATGCGTTAAATTTCAAATTCCGCTAACCGGCGGGAGGTGATGAATGGCCGCGAGCGCTTCCTCGATGCGCGGGTTGACGCGATGGGCGACGGTCTCGATGCCGACGCGGATGGCGTTGCGCATGGCCAGCGCGGAGGATGAGCCGTGAGCGATGATGACCACTCCATTGACGCCGAGCAAGGGACTGCCGCCGTAGGTTTCGTAGCTGCTCTTTTCCTTGAGTGCGGTGAAGGCGCCTTTGGCGATCAAGGCCCCCAGCATCCGCAGCGGGCTGGCGGTGATTTCCGCTTTGAGCCACTTGGAGACTGCTTTGGCGGTGGATTCCACGGTCTTGAGCATGACATTGCCGGTGAAGCCATCGCAGAGGACGACGTCGAGTTCGGTCTCGAACAAATCGGTGCCCTCGACGTTGCCGATGAAATGGATGCCGGGGGTTTGCTTGAGGAGCTTGAAGGTTTCCTTGGTGAAGGCGGTGCCCTTTTCGTCTTCCTCGCCGTTGGACATGAGCCCCACCCGCGGGTTTTTCACGCCGAGCACATGGCGGGCAAAAGCCGTGCCCATCACCGCATAAGCGACGAGGTGTTCCGGCTTGGCCTCGGGGTTGGCACCGGCATCAAGGATGCTGCACAAGCCGTGCTCGTTGGGAATGGCGGTGGAGATGCCGGCCCGGTCCACGCCCTTGAGCGTGCGCAGCTTCAAGGTGGCGGAGGCCACGGCCGCGCCGGTATTGCCAGCGGAAACAAAGGCGTCGGCACGGCCGTCCTTGACCAGATCCATGGCGATGTTGATGGACGACAGTTTCTTGCGGCGCACGGTATTCGCGCCGGGCTCGGACATGCCGATCACTTCCGGGGCATGGACGATGCTCACCCTCGAGCTGTGGAGGTCCAGGCCCTGTCTGGCACATTCGTCCCGGAGCAAGGCCTGCTCCCCTACCAGAAACAAATGCCGGAGTTTGGGATACCGGCGCAAGGCCTCCAGGGCTCCTCCGACGTTAACCGAAGGGGCATGATCCCCGCCCATGGCGTCCAAGGCTAATTTCATAGGATGAATTTGGAAATGCGGCAGAGAATTCAAAGGCACAACAGCCGCCGCGCCGGGAGTACCCGACGCGGCAAGTCCGGCCTGTCACCCGAGGGTGCGTCAGTTGGCTTCAACGTCCAGCACCTGGCGATCGCGGTAGTAGCCACAAGACGGGCAGGCGATGTGCGATGGCACACGGCTTCCGCACTCGGGGCAGCTCTTGAAGATCGGCGCACGCCAGCGGGTGGCGCCGCGGCGCATTTTCTGACGGCTTTTGGATTGGCGGCGTTTTGGTACGGCCATAATGTTTGGTTGGTTCAGGGTTGGTTCTTGAGGTCCTTGAGGGTGTCGAGGGCCGACCATCGGTCGTCACCTTCGGCGCGGGGCGGGGTCTCTAGCCCGGTTTCCACGGCTTTGTCCACTGCTAAATATCGGGAATCGATTTCACACTCCTGCGCAACGTCGCCATGTTCGCATTTCGGGTCGATGGGAAAGTGGATCAAAACCTCTTCGCGGATGGCCTCCGTGGCATCCAGCTCGCCTTCCGTGCCGATTTCCAAGGAAATCGCGGCATTTTCCACGCGGATGGTCTGGATGAAGGGATGGAGGGTCCTGACGCAAGTGAATTCAAAGGGCGCGACCAGCGTGCCGAGCAGCAGCAACTCCGAACCATAGCGCTGCGCCCACAGCTCGTAAACCAGCGGCCCCGTGGGCCGCGCATCTCCTTCCGGCAGGTCAAAAACCTCCGCTGCCAACTCGCCCACAAAGCTTTTCCCCGCTTCGGGCAGGCTCGCCAGGTCGATTTTCAAGCGCGTTTTCATGCGGGGCAACCCTAAGCGGCCCGGCCCCGCCCGGCAACCGCAAAGTGTCCTGATTTGTGATGTTCCTCCTGCGTCGCGATGTATTGCTCGACGGCTTCAAGATTCGACTGGCTAACGGAGAACACGCCGTACCCGGACTGCCATGAAAATTTCGCCAGATCCGCCGATTTGGTTTTGATCCACGTGCTGGACACCCGCTTGATCTCCTTGACCCAATCCGCTTGGGAAATCCCGCGTCCGATCCGGGCGAGCAGATGGATATGGTCCTCGACCCCGCCGACAATGATAGGGACACAATCGAGTTGTTTGGAGATCCCGCCGAGATAGGAATGCACCTCACCACGCAATGCCATATCGCGCAGGAATGGCATGCGGTCCTTGGTGGAGAATACGAGATGAAGATAGACCGATGAGAGCGATTGCGGCATGGCCGGATTGTTGGTTTGGTTAGCGATCCGTGGGATTGACGATCAACCATTACCATCGTCGCCCGCCGGACACAACCCCCTTGGGGTTGAAAATCATGGCGGATCGGTATCCCAGGGTAGGCCCTGGCGGGCCAACCCTGGGCTGCGGGACATTGCCCCGTTGGGGCACAAGAATCACACCTTGCGGACCAATCCGAATCCCCACGGGATTTCGCACCCATCAACGAATCCCAACGGGATTCCATCCCAAAGCCCAGGGTTGGAGCGCAGCGACTACCCTGGGAACCCTGGGTCCGTTGGATCCCCATATCCGAATCCCAACGGGATTCCATCCCAAAGCCCAGGGTTGGAGCGTAGCGACTACCCTGGGAACCCTGGGTCCGTTAGATCCCCATATCCGAATCCCAACGGGATTCCGTCCCAAAGCCCAGGGTTGGAGCGCAGCGACTACCCTGGGGATACATCCGCAAACCCATCCCAACCCCAACGGGGTTGCGTCCGGCGCGGGGGGCGGGACGATTCTCGGAAATCCGGCGATGTCGCGAATTCATCGCGATGGTCTGCGTGCCGCCGTCGGCATCGGCCACGTCGTAATAGACCTCCACAACTTGGTGCCCGGCCGCTGGGAAGCGCGGACGTTGGAGACCACGGGCGGCACTGCCAGCGCCGACAGCACGGCGGCGAGAAGCAACGAAACGGTGAGTGATTTCATGGCAGGGTGGGAATGACGTGCAGCAGCCTGAAGCAGGATTTACGGAGTGGCCAGGCGCATTTTCCGCTGATTCCGGATTTCCCGCTCGCCAGCCGCGTTCCTGCCCATAGGCTCGGCTCCGCAATGCCCATCGATATTTCCCTGCTCAGCAGAATTTGTGAAGCCCCCGGCGCGCCCGGTGCCGAAAAGGCCATCCGCAACCTCATCCTCGCCGAACTGAAAGGGCTCGCCGATGAAGTCAGAATCGACAACCTCGGCAGCGTGATCGCCTTGAAAAATGGCCGCTCGTCCGCCAAGAAAACCATGGCCGCCGCCCACATGGATGAGATCGGCTTCATCGTCACCCACGTCGATGACAAGGGCTTCATCCGCTTCAATCCCGTAGGCGGGTTTGATCCCAAGACGCTCACCGCCCAGCGCGTGATCATTCACGGGCGCAAGGACCTCTTCGGCGTCATGGGCTCCAAGCCCATTCACATCATGACGCCCGATGAGAAGATCAAGGTGCCGCAAATCAAGGATTACTTCATTGATGTCGGCATGACCAAGAAGGCCGTCGATAAGGTCGTGGCGATCGGGGATTTTGTGACGCGCCACTCGCCGCTCATGGAGTTAGGCGAGTGCGTGAACGTCAAGTCCCTCGACAACCGGGCCTCGGTTTTCGTCCTGCTGGAAACCCTGCGTGAACTGAAGCGCTCCAAGCGCAAGCCCGCCTATGATCTTTATGCCGTCTTCACGGTGCAGGAAGAAGTCGGCCTGCGGGGCGCCCAGGCCTCCGCGCTGCAAATCCAGCCTGACTTCAGCTTCGGCCTGGACACCACCATTGCCTATGACATTCCGGGCTCCACGCCACAGGAACAATGCACGGCCCTCGGTGAAGGCACTGCCATCAAGCTCATGGATTCGTCGGTCATTTGCGATTACCGCATGATTGAGTTCATGAAACAGGCGGCCAAGCGTCACAAGATCAAATGGCAGCCGGAGATTCTGTCCGCCGGTGGCACCGATACCGCCAGCCTGCAGCGTATGGTCGGTGGCGGCTCCATCGCCGGCGCGGTTTCCGTGCCCACCCGCCACATCCATCAAAGCATCGAGTCCTGCCACAAGGCCGACCTCGCCGCCAGCATCCTCCTCCTCGCCGCCTGCGTGTGCGAACTCGACCAGCACGCTTGGCAGTTCTAACGGAACTTGCCGGTGCTGACGGAAACCACGGGTCGGGAGGCCTTGCCGAGGGGGCCTGGCGTGTGCTTGCCGGAGCCAGCAGCGGAGCCGGCCCTGCTCGCGGCTGCCTGCGTTCCCTCACCAACCGGGACGGCTGAACTCCGGGAGGTGCCCTTGAATTGACCGGCATGGCCTACGGCGGGCGATACCCGCAACGGGAAATGACGACTCCGCTTGTTGGTGATTCGCCGCGCGATCCTGGCAGGTGGCGCGGAATCGGTTTGCAGCGGGTGTCCGGCCGGCATACAAGAGTGCCGCACGCCATGGCCGACCAACCTTTTCACTACCAAGATCCGTTCCAACTCGGTGCCGATACCACGGAATACGAATTGCTCACCGCCGAGCATGTCTCGCTCACCGAGTTCGAGGGGCGACCCATGCTCAAGATCGCCCCGGCAGGGCTGACCCTGCTGGCCGCCGAAGCGATCAAGGCGATCAATTTCACGCTGCGGGCCTCGCATTTGGCCCAGGTCGCCGCGATTCTGGATGATGCCGAGGCCACCGAAAACGACCGCATGGTCGCGTTGATGATGCTCAAGAATGCCGGGATCGCGGCGCACGGCATCCTTCCGTTCTGTCAGGACACCGGCACCGCCACCATCGTCGGCAAGAAAGGCCAGCAGGTGTGGACCGGTTGCGATGATGCGGAACACCTCTCGAAAGGCATCTATCAGACGTACACCGGCGAGAACCTCCGCTATTCGCAAACCGCCCCGCTCACGATGTTTGAGGAGGTCAATACCAAGACCAACCTGCCGGCGCAGATCGACCTCTACGCCACCGAGGGCACCGCTTACAACTTCCTCTTTGTCAGCAAAGGCGGCGGCTCGGCTAACAAGACGTTTCTCTATCAGGAAACCAAGGCCCTGCTCAATCCCACCCGCCTCAGGGAATTCTGCCTGGAGAAAATGCGCTCGCTGGGGACCGCCGCGTGCCCGCCCTATCATCTCGCGCTGGTCATCGGCGGCACCTCGGCGGAAACCTGCCTCAAGACCGTCAAGCTTGCCTCCACCCACTACTACGACGAGCTTCCCACCGCCGGTAACCCGCACGGCCGGGCGTTCCGCGATCTCGCCTTGGAACAGGAACTGCTCGCCGCCGCCCGCGAAATCGGTATCGGCGCCCAGTTTGGCGGCAAGTATTTCGCACTGGACGTCCGGGTCATCCGCCTGCCGCGGCACGGCGCGTCCTGCCCGGTCGGGCTCGGCGTCTCTTGCTCCGCCGACCGCCAGGCCAAGGCGAAGATCACGCAGGACGGCATCTTCATCGAAAAACTCGAAAAAAACCCCGGCCGCTTCATCCCGGCACGCTTCCGCGACTGGCAGTTCAAAGGCGTGTCTATCAATCTCGACCTCGGCATGGCGGCCACCCTCGCGACGCTGGCCAAGTATCCCGTCACCACCGCGCTCGCTCTAACCGGTACGATCATCGTCGCCCGTGACCTCGCCCACGCCAAGCTCAAGGAAATCCTCGATGACACCGGCGACCTCCCGGATTATTTCAAGCAATACCCGGTCTATTATGCCGGTCCGGCCAAGACCCCGGCGGGCATGGCGTCGGGCTCGTTCGGCCCCACCACGGCCGGCCGCATGGACAGTTATGTCGAGTTGTTCCAGGCCCATGGTGCTTCGCTGGTGATGTTGGCCAAGGGCAACCGCTCGCCACAGGTCACCGCAGCCTGCCAGCAACACGGCGGGTTTTACCTCGGCTCCGTCGGCGGCCCGGCCGCCTTGCTGGCGCAGGATCACATCAAGTCCCAGGAGGTCGTCGCCTTCCCGGAACTCGGCATGGAGGCGGTCTGGAAAATCACCGTCGAAAATTTTCCCGCCTTCATCCTCGTCGATAACAAGGGCCACGATTTCTTCACCTCGCTGAGCACCTGCCCGGTCTGCCATTGATGCCGCTCATCACCCACCTGCCCGAACCCATCGGCTATGCGGACGGCCTCCGCCTGCAGGAGCAAGCCGTCGAGGCCATCCTGGCAGGCACCGGCAGCGAGGTCATTTATCTGCTAGAACATCGTCCGGTCTATACCATCGGCCGCCTCCGTGACCAATCCTCGCTGCGGGATGCTGCCGCCCTCTCCTTCCCGGTGGTGGAAACCAATCGCGGCGGTCAGGCCACCTATCACGGGCCGGGCCAGGTGGTCGGCTATCCGATTCTCGATCTCACCCCGCGCGGCCGCGACCTGCATGCACACCTCCGCGTGTTGGAGGAGGCGCTCATCCGCACCAGTGCCGGCTTCGGCGTCGGCGCCACCCGCCGTGCCGGTCTAACTGGCGTGTGGGTGGCCGACCGCAAGCTCGCCTCCATTGGCGTGGGAGTCCGCAAGTGGGTCTCGATGCACGGCTTTGCCCTCAACGTCACCCGCGCCGCTCTGCCGCCGTTTTTCGCCATCACCCCCTGCGGCCTGGCGGGCGTCACCATGACCAGCCTGGAAACCGAGACCGGCCAGGCCATCACCATCGCGGATGCCGTCGCCGCCCTCACCCGCGAACTGCGCGGGCTCTAGCAGCCGACGCGGGGGTGCTGGTGACAACACCTGGCGGGGGAGTCACTGCGGGTCTTCAGACCTAGCCCCCACCACTGCAACGGAACCGGAGCAAAGCGCAGCTCGCCTGACAAGAAACTCCGACCTCCGACCTCTGCACACTCGCCATTGCCTTCTCATCTCACGCCGCTGGCGACAAGTGGGCGTGCCCGGCGGTCCGCCCTACCATGCCTCTGACCCCGCGCGTGTAGTTCAAACTGTGACACGCATATCACAATCGCGCACGCTGTTGCGGCGCTAGCCGCCTGCGTACACTTGCCGCGGTCAGATCATTGAGATGGCCTGGTGCAACCAGACATCAGAACCTTGACATTGACCCGCCGCCGATGATTTCTCCCATGTCCGCCTTCTCCACAACTCTCGAACCTCCGCCGCTGCCGGGCCGTGCCACAGCGGCCGGGCCGGTGCGTTTCGCTGCGAACATGAGCGGCCGCGACCTCCTCGGCATGATCTTCCGCGTCTGCCGCGAACTCAAGGTTTCCGACATCCAGATGCGTGCCGCCCGCCCGGTCTATATCCATACCAACAAGGGCATGGAGAAGCTCGACTTCCTCGGCATCCTGGCCGCCGCCCAAATGGATGAAATCCTCAAGGAACTCATCCGGAACCGCGAAAGCGGCAGCCATGGCTTCGGCCAGGACCAGTCGCTCGACCAGCGCGTCGATGAAAAAATCAGCCTCGCCATCAGCGATTTTGCCGAGCGCCGGGTCGCGGATTTCTCCTGCGATGGCATTCCCATGGGCGACCACGGCGAACGTTCCGGCCGCCTGCGCATTCAGGCCCACCTCAGTGCCTCGGGCCTGGGCATCACCTGCCGGATTCTCAACGATTCCATCCCGGAACTCGAAGCCCTCGGCATCGACCCCGATACCACCGCCACCCTCCGCCACGGCGTCCTCAAACGGGCCGGCCTCTGCCTCGTCACCGGCCCTACCGGTTCGGGAAAATCCACCACGCTCGCCTCCCTTATTGACTGGCTGCGCCGACACCATCCCAAACACATTGTCACCGTCGAGGACCCCATCGAATACCAATATCTCGATGACATGGACGATCCGGACTATCCGGGCCAGCGGATGCCATCCCCCAGCATCGTCACCCAGCAGGAAGTCGGACGGGATGTGCATTCCTACCGCCAAGGCCTCAAGGACGTGCTGCGGAAAGCCCCTCACGTCATCCTGCTCGGGGAAATCCGGGATCGCGAGGCGATGGAAACCTGCATGGAAGCCGCGCAAACCGGCCATCTCGTCCTGTCCACCCTGCACACCACCGGGGCCGTCAAGACCATCGGCCGCATCCTCGAACTCTATCCTAAGGAGAACCACACCGCAGTCCTCAGCCGCCTTGCGGAGATCCTCATCTTCATCCACTCCCAAGGCCTCCTCAATGGCATCCGGAGCCGGGTCCTCACCTACGAGTTTCTCCAAAACAACGACGATGCCGTCTCCAGCGCCATCGCCAACTACGATGGCGGTGCCCGCTCACTCGAAGACGTCATCCGCCGCACCGGCAACATCGAATGGGATGCCAACCTCACCCGCCTCCTCAACCACGGCCACATCACCCACGAAACCTTCCAGAGCGCCAAAATGAACCGCAATGATGAAGAGGGCGAGCAGTAGCCAGTGAGCAGTTAGCAGTCTGACGTTGTTGTCAGGCACCCGCACCCCCCACGCCAGGTGGACGATTGCGCCGACCCGTGTCGGCAGGTTCCGGGGCGGAACAATATCATTGTATTTTCCGCTGGGGCAGATGATTTTCACCCGCCACGCATTCCGTCCGCAACCTCCCTTGCAACCACGCACCAAGAATGACCATGAATCGATTCCCAGCACTGATCCGACCTCCCCGGCCAGCCATCCAACACCTCGCCGCGACTTTGGCCGCGCTCGCCGGGCTGGGCTGGTGGCTCGCGCCCGTGGCCGCCCGCGCCGGGAATACCACGGTTGGCGATTGGTCGTTCCTCAACTCAGTGGATCCAGGGTCGTTAGGCTGGGCCGTGGACCGCAACCACGTCCTCACCCCGGAGGGGATCCAACTGGGGACCCCGGGTGCCCAGGAGGGCATGATGTCCGGTGCGGCGCCCGCCGGAATGAGTTTCGCCAACTCCGGGGTGGAGATGATCTTCACCGGCAGCAACGCCATTGGCAATAATCAGGGCTACGCATATCTGTCCATGTACCGTGATGCAGGGAATCCTCCCAGGAATGCCTATGGCATCACCGCGACCGATTTCACTGCAACCGGTGGCCGCCTGACCACCAGTGTCAACAATGGCAGCAGCGGCGGTGAAATCATCGCCAGCACTTCGCTGGTGAATGCCAATTTTGTGGGCAAACACACCATGGCGCTCGTGCGCTTTGACGACCATACCCTCAAAGCCTATTTGGACGGCATTGAAATCGGCAGCCGCACCACCACCGCGCCCGCCCTGACGCTCGGATACCTCGGCATTGGGGCTAACTATTTTGGCGGTTCCACCTATCTGCCACAGGGGACGGTGATCGGACGGGTGCGTGCCTTCACGTTCCCGTCCGGCGGATTCAATGCGGACGACCTGCTGGTGCTGCCTGCTGCGGCCAGGGCCGATGCCGCCATCTCAACGGTGGTGGCCTCGCCCACTACCGTCGCCAACGACGGAGTCGCCACCTCGACGATCCGCGTGACCCTCAAGGATGCCAGCCGCAACCCGGTGGCCGGCAAAACCGTGATTTTCGCTTCCAGCCGGGGTGCCACCGACACGCTGTCGGCCACCTCCGGCACCTCGGGCGCCACCGGAGTGGTGACCTTCACCGTGAAATCCTCGACGGCGGGTTCGTCAATCTTTACCGCCAACGATACCACCGACGGCGTGACGGTCACCCAAACGGCCACGGTGATTTTTTCACCGACAGCGGTGACTGGCTCGACCTCGACGGTGGTGGCTGCGCCGACCTCGGTGGTGGCCAATGGCAGCACCCTCACCACCGTCACCGTGACCCTCAAGGATCTCAGCAGCAATCCCGTCGCAGGCAAGACCGTGACGCTCGCTTCGAGCCGCGGCGCAGCCGACACGATGACGGCGGCGTCCGGCCCCTCCAGCGCATCCGGCGTGGTGACCTTCACCGTGAAATCCACCACCGCGGGTGCGGCCGTCTTGACCGCCACCGACACCAGCGACAGCCTCACTCTGAGTCAGACGGCCACGGTGACATTCATCGCCGGGCCGGTGAGTGCGTCGGGTTCTACGGTGGCGGCCTCGCCCACCTCGGTGTTGGCCGATGGCACCACCGCTTCCACGGTGACCGTGACCTTGAAGGATGCCAATGGCAATCCGGTCTCCGGCAAGTCCGTGACGCTGGCTTCCAGCCGCAGCGCGAGCGATACGATTTCAATCGCCTCGGGCCCCTCCAGCGCATCCGGCGTGGTGACCTGCACCGTGAAGTCCGCCACGCCGGGCACCTCGACCTATACCGCCACCGATACCACCGACGGAAACCTGGTGATCGCTCCATCAACAGCCAGCGTGAACTATACCGCCAATACGGGCAAGGACATCCTGACTTGCAACTTCCCGGGCCTCGGGGGCGCCCTCGTCACGGGCACGACCGTCACCCTCACCGTGCCGATCGGCACCCCGGTGGCCAACCTTGCGCCCACCTTCACGCTCTCATCCATGGCCACCATCAGTCCGGTCTCGGGCACGGCACGCGACTTCACGAATTCCGTGGCCACTCCCTTGACTTACACCGTCACCGCCCAGAACGCCACCACCAAAAGCTATTCCGTGACCGTGCGGTCTTATGCCGGCTGGTTGCACTCCGGGTCGCTGTGGATACTAACAATCCCGGACGGGGCCAACCTCCCGGCAGGTGCCACGGAAATGGGTTTCCCGCTGCTGGTGCGGCTCCATACCGGTAACTTCGCCTTCGGTGAAGCGCAGCCCGATGGCCGCGACATCCGCTTCGCCACCGCCGCCGGGGCGGCGCTTCCCTATCAGATAGAGCAATGGGACGCGGCCAGTGGGCTTGCCAGCATCTGGGTGAAGATCCCCACCATCACCGGCAACGCACGCCAGGAAATCAAGATGTATTGGGGCAAGTCCGACGTGGCCAGCGAATCGAACGGTGCCGCGGTCTTCAATGCGGCCAACGGTTATGCCAGCGTCCTGCACCTGAACGAATCGGTGAGCGACGTGCTCGGCGCGGTCACGCCCACCGATACCGGCACCACCCTGGTCACCGGCATGATCGGCAAAGGCCGGAATTTCTCTGCCGGCCAGGGCCTCAATTGCGGCACCAACATCACCACCTTTCCCAACGGCTCCAGTCCCCATACTTCCGAAGCCTGGTTCCGGCCCGCCGCCGGCGGCACCCTGCTGGCCTGGGGGGCCGAACAGGGCCAGGGCAAGGTGGTCATGCAATTGGCCAGTCCGCCCCATGTCAATGTGGATTGTTATTGGTCCGGCGGCAGCGTGACCGGTGGCAGCACGCTGCCCTTGTCCCAATGGATCCACGTGGCCCACACCTATCAGAACGGCGAGGCGCGGGTTTATGTCAATGGCGTGCAGGACGGCAGCACCACCGGTGGCACCCCGCTCAACCTCCCCACTCCGGCCCGCATGTATCTTGGCGGCTGGTATGATAACTATAACTATGCCGGCGACATGGACGAGGTGCGCATCTCCAAGGTCACCCGCTCCGCCAATTGGATCAAACTGGAATATCAAAACCAGAATCCGCAGCAAACCCTGGTGGGCTCCCTGGTGCCGGACGGCACCGCATTCTCCGTCGCGCCCGCCACGGTGACCATGAACGAGGGCACCACCACCACTCTAACAGCCCAGGCTGGCGGGGCCCAGAAGGTCTCTTGGAGCCGCGTGCAGGACGGTCAGGAAACGGTGCTCGCCGTGGACCGGCTCGCGCTCGATTTCTCGGCCGGCCGGGTCACGGGAAACCAGTCGTTGGTCATCCGCTTCAAGGCCGTCTATCCGACCGAAACCAGGACTTCGGATGTGACCGTCACGATTGTCGACACCGTTCCCGACCCGGTGTTCACGCTCACCGCTCCTGCCATCTGGGATGGCCGCCAAACCATCACCGTCACGCCTGACATCTCGAACCTGGCCGCCTTGCAGGCCGCCGGTGCCACCACCTTCCATTACAACTGGAGCGTGGCCGGGGTCGCCGTGTCCAGCCTGCTCACTCCCGGCATCCTGACGTTGACGCGTTCACAGGGCAGTGGCCCGCTGACCGTGACGCTGGTGCTGGACAATGGCGGGGTGCCGGTCTCCCGCAGCAAGATCATCACCATCCAGGAACCGGCCACCGATACCTGGGTGCAACGCACGCCGGGGGCCACCGAAAAACCGGTGACCGGCCAGTTCATTGCGGCGGACGACACGCGCAAAGGCCGGATCTATTACTACGGCACCCAGGCCGGGGCGACCTCGGTGTTCCTGCGGGTCTATAAGACCGAGTCGGGGAGCGATGTCCTCTACTCCAGCCATACCAGCTCAGGCAGCGCTTACGCGTTCACCGCGCCGATTGACGCAGGTTTGTTCAAATACAAGGTGGTGCTCAGTTCGAGCACCGGCGGGGCCGAGACGGTGCGCGAAACGGTGACCGACCTGGTTTGCGGCGATGCCTATATCATCGACGGCCAGTCCAATGCCGTGGCCTATGACTACTACGGCGAGGCTGCCATCTATCCGGACTTGGGGAATTATACCAGCCCCTGGATCCGCTCCTTTGGGACCGTCGAGGGCGGTGGCGGCGGCGACTGGGGACTGGCGAACACCAGCGGGCATTTCATCGGCATGTGGGGCATGGCGATGGCCAGGAGCCTGCTGCTGGACTATAGTATTCCGCTCTGCATCATCAACGGGGCCGTGGGTGGCACCCGGATTGACCAGCACCAGGCCAATCCCGCAGACCATTACGCGGCGGGCAGCCGCTATTCGATCTATGCCAATTTGATCACCCGCGTGGCGTCGGCCAAGTTGACCCATGGCATTCGTGGCGCGTTGTGGCACCAAGGTGAGGCCGACCTGTCCAATTGGGGGGGCAACGCGGACTGGGATTATGTCACCTATCAGCAGAACTTTCTTGACATGTCGGCGGCCTGGAAACAGGACATGCCCAACCTGCGGAATTATTATCTGTTCCAGGTCTTTGCCGCCGGTTGCGGGACGAGCGGCACTTATACCAGCGACATGCTGCGCGAGGTGCAACGGACCTTGCCGCGGCTCTATTCGCACATGAGTATCATGCCCACCCTGGCCTTTCCCACTGGTGCCAACTGCCATTTCAATATCCCGGATTACGAGAAAATGGGCCTCTCGATGGCACCACTGGTGGCACGTGACAATTACGGCCTGGTGCCCACCGCCGCCCTCACCGGGCCGAACCTGCAACACGCCTGGTTCACCACCACCGCGCACAATGAAATCACCCTGGAGTTCGACCAGAACATGTCATGGAGCAATCTAGCTATCGGAAATTTCTTCCTGGACCGTGTTGGCGGCAAAGTCATCTCGGGCAGCGCCACGGGGAAAATCGTCAAACTGCAATTGAACGCCACCTCCACCAACACCACCATCGACTATGTGGTGGACCAATACTGGGACGTTAGCGCCGGCCACCTGCTCTATGGATCTAACGGAATTGCCGCGCTGTCGTTTTATGGGGTCGCCCTCACGCTGCCGTCGCCAACGGGACTTGCCGCCAATCCTAACAACAATCAGGTCGCCTTGAGTTGGTCCGCGCCGTCCTCCGGAGCCACGGGCTACAAAGTGAAGCGCTCGCTATCATCCGGCGGCCCGTACACGGTGCTCGCAACCCCATCAGCAACCTCATATACCGACATCTCGGGCACCAATGGCACGACGTATTACTATGTGGTGTCCGCCACCAAGGGCACGGACGAAAGCCTGAACTCCGCGGAAGCCAGCGCGACCCTCGTCGTCATTGGCACGGGGGTGACCACCACCACGCTGGACCGCCACTCCGGCACCGGCAGTGCCACCACCTATGGCGATGCGCTGAGCTTCGATGTGACAGTGAGCGGAGCGGCCACCCCGACGGGCATGGTCACCCTGCGGGACGGCGGCACCGGCGGAACGGTCATCGGCAGCGGAATCCTCGCCGCCGGCACCTGCACCATTGCCCCCGACCTCACCGCCCTAACACCCGGCAACCATAACAACCTCGTGGCCGTCTATTCCGGAGACAGCAACTTCGCCTCCAGCACATCCGGCGCCCTGGGCACCCAAGCCGTTAGCCCGAAGGCGTTGACGGTGACGGGCACGGCGGTCACCAGCAAGGCTTACGACGGTACCCTTACCGCCACGCTCACCGGCGCGACTTTGAGCGGCGTGGTCGGCAGCGACACGGTGACCCTTGGCAGCCAAACCACTGGCACTTTCAACACCAAGGACATGGGTGCCGGCAAGGCCGTGACCGCCGCGATGACCATTGCCGGCGCCTCCGCGGCGAACTACACGCTGACCCAGCCGGCTCTAACTGGAACCATCTCGGCCAAGGCGCTGACGGTGACGGGCACGACGGTCACCACCAAACCCTACGATGGCAGCACCGCCGCCACTCTCACCGGCGGAACCCTGAACGGCGTGGTCAGCGGCGACACGGTGACCCTGCTTGCCAGCGGTGCGTTCAACACCAAAGACGTGGGCACCGGCAAGGCGGTGACTTCCACCTCGACCCTTGCCGGAGCACCGAAAGACAATTATTCCCTCACCCAACCCACCGGTCTAACGGGAACGATCACGGCCCGGGTGGTGACCTTGAGTGGCAGCCGGGACTACGACGGCACGACCAACATGGCGGCAGCCAGCCTGACGATCGATAACCGGGTGAGCGGGGACGAGGTCACCTTGGCGGGCATCACGACGCTGGTTGGCAGGAATGCCGGTTCACAAGCCATCGTCATGAACTATGTAACTCCGGTGCGGGCGAGGAGCGCGACCGGTAACACGGGTACCAACGCCACGACCTCGTTTACGGTGAACATGGGCGCCGCGCCCGCCAACGGCAACACGATGGTCGCGGTGATCTCGACGCGCGGCACCTCCAGCGGCCGGGTGACCGGCATCACCCAAACCGGTGCCACTTGGACGCGTGCGGCACAAACCCTTGGCACAGCGGGCACGACCACCGAGATCTGGGTTGCGCCCGATGTTTCCGGCGCGGCGGCCATCGTGTCCATCACCCAGGCCAACCTCCGCTCGGCCGCAGTGGTGATGGAGTATGGCGGCGTGCTGGCTGTTAGCCCGCTGGACCAGTCGGCCAATGCCACTGGCAACAGCGCCGCCGCAGTCACCGGCACCACGCCAACCACGACCCAGGCCGACGAGTTATGGATTGGCGGCATCGGTCTCGTGCATGGCGGTTATACCTTGGGCACTCCCAACAATTCGTTTGCCACGGTCAGCAGTTCCCAGTCAACCCACAGCCTGGTCAGCATCAACGCCAAGGTTTACGCCCTCGAACGGATGGTGACGGCTAGCGCCACCGCGAATTCCGGCGGCACGCTCAGCACGCCCTCGCAGTGGTCCGGCGCGATCGCCACCTTCAGGGCGGCCTCAACCTTGCAGTTGGCCGGTGCGGCGGCAGGCAATTACACGCTGGCCGGGGCGAGCGGTTCGGTGATGATCCACCAACTGGCAACCACGGTGACGGCAGTGCCGGCCATTAAAACCTATGACGGCACAACCCCTGCGGCAGGCCTGCCGACGATCACTCCCGCGCTGGCAGGCGGTGATACCACGACGATCCACAGCCAGGCCTTCGAGACGGCCACCGCGGGCATCGGCAATAAGGTCATCATTCCGAGCATCACGATCAATGACGGCAATGGCGGTGCCAACTATGCGCTGACCCTGGTGAATTGCCCCACCGGCACGATCAACCAGGCTCCCGCCACCGTCACGCTCGGTGACTTGGCGGTCACCTATGACGGATTCCCGAAGGCTGCCTCCGTGACCACCGACCCGGCGGGACTGGCGGTCGATCTAACTTACGACGGCTCACCGACGCCCCCGACCCAAGCGGGCAGTTACGCCGTGGTGGCGACCCTCAGCGAGGTGAATTACACGGGAACCGCCAGTGGCACCTTGGTCATCAGCCTCGCACCCTTCGACTCATGGGCGGGCGATCCCGCGCAAGGCCTCACCGCCGGCGTCAACGATGGACCCCTGGACGACCCCGACCACGACGGCATGACCAACCAACAGGAATTCGCCTTCGGCCTCAATCCTTCCAACGGCTCGTCGGTCAACCCGATCACCCTGCCGCTCGACCCGGTCACCGGCAGGTTCCAATACACCCGGCGTGCCGGTTCCGGCCTCACCTATCAGGTGCTCACGTCCACCAACCTGGGGACTTGGGCGCCGGACGCCGGCGCCACCGAGGTCGCGCTCACCACCAGCGGCGAGGTCCAGGCGGTGACGGTGCATGTCAGCACCGCCCCGGCCGGCGGCAAACTCTACGTTCGCGTGCAGGCACAGTGAAGAGAGTGAAGAGATAGAAGATAGTAGATAGTAGATAGAAGAAGCATCCACTAACCACTAACCACTAACCACTAACCACTATCCACCATCCACTATCATTTCACCAGACTCTTCCACCCATTCACGAAGACCCGGCAGGAATGTCGTGACTCCCCATGTTGCGCTTTGCTGCCATTGATTACTGCTTACTGATTGCTCCTTCCCTCACCACCCATGAACTCAAGCACCGCCCCACTCCCACTTCGACCCTTGCTCACGGCGATCTCACTGGCACTGCTGTTAGCCTTGCCTGCCCCGCTCCAGGCCGCTGCGTCGGACCTCACGGCGACGGATCTCAGCACGATCGATCGGACTTGGACCTACAACCTGGGGCCCACCGGGATGCGCGGGTGGATCTATCACGCCTGGCCTGAGACCCCCGGGCGGGATGGAACCACGGCGTTCGCGCCCTATCAAATTCTGGTGACCACCGTGGCCGCCGGCACGCCGGCAGCCGCAGCAGGCCTGGCCACCGACGACGTGATTCTGGGTGCGGGTACGGGCGGCGGGGCGGTGCCGCCCTTCACCAGTGATGCCCGCAAGAGCCTGGGCTGGGCGATCGGCGCGGCCGAGGCCGGCGATGGCATCCTCAAGCTCAGGCGCTGGCGTGCGGGGCTTACCACCGAGGTGTCCATCACCCTGCCGGTGATGGGCGCCTACTCGGACACCGCGCCCTACAATTGCCCCAAGACCGCGCTGATTCTAACCAACGCCGCCAACAGTCTGAAACAAAAGATCGACGCGAATGGCTGGGGTGACGCCGGCGGGGCGGGTGCCATCAGCGCGCTGGCCCTGCTGGCCACCGGCAATCCCGCCTACCTGCCGATGTTGCAGACTTATGCCCGCTCGCTGGCGCCCGCGACGCTTGACCTGGAGCGCAACGGGATTGATGCGTGGAGTTGCTACAACAGTATCTTTCTGGCCGAGTATTACATGCTGACCAACGATGCCGCGGTGTTTCACGGGCTCAGCGAGTATGTCATCTATGCCGCCAAACATTCGAGCATGTTCGGCACCGCCGGTCACGGGTTTTCCAATATCCCGCCGCCCGGCGGTTGGGCCGTCGGCGGGACCCATGGCTCGATGAGTTGGTATGGACCGGTCAATCAGGCCGGACTGGCCGCCCAACTCTCGATTGTGCTGGGGAAAATGGCCGGCGTGGTGGATCCGGAGATCGATCCGGCCATGGCGCGGGCTGCCAGGTTCTTCGGCTACTATGTCAATCGTGGATCCATCCCCTATGGCGAACACGAACCGTATTACGGCGAACACCAACTCCAGGGCCAGAGCCGGACGTATTATGATCACTGCAGCAACGGCAAGGACGCGCTGGCCGCGGTCATGTTCGCGTGCATGGGCGATAAGCCTGTGCAGACGGAATATTATGCGCGGATGTCCTTGGCGGGATTCAGGGGCGAGAATTACGGGCACACGGGGCAGGGGTTCAGCTACCTGTGGACGATGCTGGGCGCCAATGTGGGCGGCCCGACGGCGGTGGCAGAATACCAGAGGAAATTGCGCTGGGACCGGGACCTGAAGCGCCGCTGTGACGGCTCGTTCGTCTATGAGGGCGGCGAGCAGTGGGGTCCCGGCAAAGGAACCACCTACTGGGATGATAGTTATACCTACTGGGGTTACCCGACCGCCTATTATGTCCTGCACGCCGCCATCCCGTTGAAAAAACTCCATATCACCGGAAAAAACGCCGACCCGGCCAACGAACTCAGTGCCGGCAAGGTAAGCAACACCATCTGGGCCTCGGATTTCATTTCGCTCTGCGGCGGCTATACCAAGGCGCAGCTTCTCGCCGCCATGGGCGATTGGGATCCGATTGTCAGGTTCAATGCCGCCACCGAGCTGGCCACCCGCTCGCTGACCACCACCGAGGTGAACTCATTGATCACCATGGCGGAAAATCCCACCAGTGCCAATCAACGCGAGGCGGCCTGCACGGCGCTCGGCTGCCGGGGCACCACCAGCGCGGTGCCCGCCCTGACCCGCCGACTCTCGGACACCGACATCTGGGTGCGTGCCAAAGCCGCCAAGGCGCTGGGCAAGATCAACGCCACGGCCACGGCCACGGCCGTGCCCGACATGCTGGGGGCGTTTGTCAGCAACGTGGCGCCCACCTATCCATTCGAGGTCGGCTTCAACTGGGACGATCCGTTGCAGATCGCCAACGGCTACCTGTCAGAGACGCTGTTCAGCAATCTGGGAAGTTATACCATCAGCGCCGACAAGAGCCTGCTCTATCCGGCGGTCCGCGCCGGGATCAAACAACCGGCCGGCATGTGGCGCGGCAAGCTTGACGACTTTGTGCAAAACAAGTTATCCCTTGCGGACGTGGAGGTGTTGATCCAGGATCTGCTGGAAGATGCCAGCACCGAGGGGCCGTGTGACCGGATGTTCACCCCGGGTCCGCCGCAAGCGGCAATGAATGTGCTGTCGAAGTATCACATTCAGGAAGGGATCCAGGTCTGCGCCGATAACGTGGCTTACTGGGGTGACGTGGGCAAGACCGCCCTGTCGCGACTGACCGATTATGGCGAGGCGTCCCGCTGGACGCTGCCGGATTTGTATGCCGACCTCGCGTGGTGGACGCATAACGAAAACTACAACACTCTGGTGAGCACCGTGACCACCCTGGAAGCCGCCACCACCACCCCCGCGCTGATCTATGCGCTGCCGACAGCCAACCCGCAAATCGTGACCACCCCGGCCAACACGGCCAGGGCGCTCACCCTTACCGGTTTCTCGTGCCGGACCACCCCGGTGACCTGTCAGATCGCGACCCTGCCGGCGCATGGCACCCTGACCGGCACGCCGCCCAACCTGATCTATACCCCCGCGCCCGTCTATCAGGGAATGGATGGCTTCACGTTCACGGCCACCGACAGCCTGACCACTTCGTCGCCTGTGACGGTGAACATTGTCGTGGGCACCGGCGGCACCGGCTTGACCGGTTCGTATTATGACAACATGGATTTCACCTCGCTCATGGCGACCCGGATCGACCCGACCGTGAACTTCGACTGGGGCACAACGCCGCCCGCCACCCTGGGCGCGGGCACCTATAGCGTGCGCTGGAGCGGCCAGGTGCTGGCGCCGGAGAGCGGGATCTATCGGTTTTCCACCCGCACCAGCGACGGCGTCCGCTTGTGGGTGAACGGGGTGCAGGTGATCAACGACTGGAGCGACCAGGCGGCCAACCTGTGGAATGACAGCGCCGCCATCACTCTGACGGCCGGACAGAAATATAACCTGAAAATGGAATACTATGACAATGCCAATCCGTCCAGGGCACGCTTGTATTGGTATATCCCGTCCCGCCAGGCCGCCATGATCATTCCGCAGGAATTGCTATTTCCGACGGCCAGCGTCAGCCTGACGTCGCCGCTGAACGGCGCGCGCTTCGGTCTGCAGACCGGCCAGCCGACGACGGTCACGCTGACGGCTGATGTCGCGGACATGACCGGCACGGTGACGAATGTGTCCTTCTATAGCGGCAACACGTTGATCGGAGCGGATGACACCGCGCCATATTCGGCGGTATGGACGAACGTGCCGGCGGGTGAGTATCGCCTGACAGCCAGGGCCACGGACAGCATGGGCCAGGTCAGCACGTCGACCGTGGCGAAGATCACGGTGGATGGATACACGGTTCCTGTCACGGCGGGTCTCGCCTGCCACTTTGATGCGTCCGTCGGCATCACGACGAATGCCGACGGGGTGGTCCAGAGCTGGAATGACCGGTCCGGCAATGCGCATCACGCGAGCTTGGCCAGCGGCGTGCCAGTCCTTGCCACCAATCAGCTCATGGGGCAACCGGTGGTCCAATTCCGGGGCAACTCGACCTGGTTTGACGTTGCCGGCGGGTTCTTCACCAAAGAACAGTATGTCGTGGTGCGATCGCCAAACGCCGCCTGGAGCGGCAGCGGCTCGTTCCTCGGCCGCAAGTCGAGTGATTTTCTAACAGCACGGGCCTCCAGCTACAATCTTTACAGTGGTTACACCGGGTTCTGGGATGACCAGTTGCCGGTTGCTGTTTCCAAGAACGGAACCGTGGTCTCCAGTGGTCACGGGAGCATGCCGCGTGGCGGGTTCGAACTTGGGACCATCACCAACTACATGTTGCTCAAAATCACCGTCAATAACAACGCGAGCGCGGCAAATCTCGCAGCCTATCCCTATTATCAAATCGGACAGAACGAAACACTAAACTCATGTGAGATGGACATCGCCGAAATCATCGGCTATGCCAATTCCCTGTCAGCGAGTGATGAGGCGCTGGTCGGCGGCTACCTGGCGGCCAAATACGGGATCGCCACGGCATATCCGGCGACCGGCAGCCTCGCCAACCGGCCTGCCACCGGGGTCACCACCAACTCGGCGACAATCAATGCCACGCTGATGTGCAACGGCAACAACTATGACGTGGTCGCCTACTGGGGACCCGTCAACGGCGGCCTCAACCCCGCGAACTGGGCCCACTCGACAGCGATCGGCTCGTGGACCAACGTGGCCTCGATGGATCTCAGCCGCATGTTCACCGGGCTGGCCCCGGGCACGACCTATTACTTCACGTTCCGCGCCACCAATGCGACGCAAACGGTCTGGGCGGCCGCGCCGCTGAGTTTCGCGACGATTTCCACGGCCAAGGATATCCTGACTTTCGGCACCAACGTCGCCGGGAGCAACGCCACCATTGATACCGGAGCGGGCACCGCGGTCTGGACCGTACCCTATGGCACGTCCCTAACCAACCTGGCGCCGGTTTACACGGTTTCGCCGTTGGCGGCGGGTTCTCCGCAAGCCGCAACCAACAGGAACTTCGCCATCCCGCAAACCTATGTCATCACCGCTCAGGACGGCTCCTCCAAAACCTATACGATCACGGCCACCGCGGGTGCGGCGAGTTCGGCATGTGACATTCTGACCTTCGGCCCCGGCACCGTCGTCATTGATGGCAACAACATCACAATGCCCGTGCCTTACGGAACGAATTTGGCGGCCCTGGCACCGACATACACGGTTTCCTCGGGTGCCTCGGGCAATCCGTCCAGCGGGGTGGCGCCAACCCCGAACTTCGCCACCGCGAGCCCGGCCGTCTATACCATCACCGCACCGGACGGCATCACCACCAAGACCTACTATGTGACGATCACGGTCCTGCCCTTCATCGCGCCACCAACATCCAGCAATACCATCGTCGGCGATTGGTCGTTCCTCAACTCGCAGAACCCGGGTCCCTGGGCCAGGGCCCGCACCACCACCCTCACCGCCAACGGAATCCAAATCGGAACCGCGGGAGTGGGAGAAGGCATGATTTCCATCGCCAAGCCCACCGCGTTGAGTTTCGTCAACTCCGGGGTGGAGATGATCTTCACCGGCAGCAACACCGTCGGTAACAACGCGGGCTATGCCTATATTTCGCTGTATCGCGATGCGGGAAATCCTCCCAGGAATGCCTATGGCATCACCGCGACCAATTTCACATCATCCGGCGGTCGCTTGACGACCAGTGTCAATAATGGCACCACCGACGGTGAAATCATCACCAGCACCCCGCTGGTGAATGCCAATTTCGTCGGCAAACACACCATGGCGCTGGTGCGCTTTGACGACAACACCCTCAAGGCCTATTTGGACGGCGTGGAAATCGGCAGCCGCACCACCACCGCGCCGTCCCTGACGCTCGGCTATATCGGCATCGGTGCCAACTATTTTGGCGGCGCCACCTATTTGCCGCAGGGCACGCTGGTCGAACGGGTGCGGGCATTCACCTTCACGCCCGGCTTATTCAATCCGACCAACCTGTTAGTGCTGCCCGCCGCCGCCGCAGCCACCGCCGGCAACTCCACGGTGGTGGCCTCCCCCACGCTCGTCGCCAACAACAACCTCGCCACTTCGACGATCTATGTGACTCTCAAGGATGCCAGTGGCAACGCGCTCGCCGGCAAATCCGTGACTCTCGTCTCCAACCGCGGCGCCACCGACACACTCTCGGCCACTTCCTCCACCACTAACATTTCCGGAGTGGCAACCTTCACCGTGAAATCCTCGACGGTGGGTTCGCCGGTTTTCACCGCCACCGATACCACCGATGGCATCACAGTCACCCAAACGGCCACCGTGACCTTTTCGACATCGGCCACTGCAACGACCACGCTGGGCCGCCATGCGGGCACCGGCACGACTTCGGCCTGCGGCGAGGTGCTGACTTTCGATGTGACCGTGGCCGGAAGCTCCGGCACCCCAACCGGCATCGTCACCCTGAAGGACGGCGGCTCTAACGGAACGACCCTCGGCAGCGCGACCCTGACCAACGGCACCTGCGCCATCACCACGCCCGCGCTGACGGTAGGCAGCCACCCCAACATCGTGGCCGTCTATGGCGGCAATACCACCTATGCCGCCAGCACATCGAGCCCCTTGTCCACCCAGACCGTCAGCCCTGCGGCACCGACCGGCCTGACCGCGGCGTCCGGGTTGGCGGGTTCGATCATTTTGACCTGGAATGCCTCGGCCGGGGCGACGGACTATAAGCTATCTATCAAAAACACCGCTACCAATGCGGAACAGATCGTCACCACCACGGCATCGCCGTACACTGCCACCGGCCTGGCCAATGGCACCTTGTATCAATTCCGGGTGTTGGGTTCCAACAGCCTTGGCGATGGCCCGTACTCCGGCGCGGTCAGCGCAACATCCATGCTCCTGCCGTCCACCACGACCATCGACTCGTCCCTGTGGACGGCGGGCAATTACGGCACGGCGGTGACCTTTACCGCGACCGTGGCGGTGACCGGCGGACCGGCGACCGGAACAGTGACATTCATGGATGGGGCAACATTGTTAGGTACGGGAACGCTGGATGATTCGGGCCTGGCGGCCATTACCACCAGCACGCTCGCGGCGGGCGCCCATTCGCTCACCGCCAGTTATGTGGGCGACACCGTGTTTGCCGCCAGCACATCCAGCGCCCTCGACTTCACGGTGAATGCGCTGCCGCTGACCATCACCGGCCTGACTGCGGCTAACAAAACTTATGATGGCACCACCGCCGCCACTCTAACAGGTGGCACGCTGTCCGGGGTGGTGGTCGGCGAGAGCGTGACCTTGGTTGCGGGCACCGGCACCTTTGCCGATGCCAATGTCGGCACCGGCAAGGCGGTGACGGCCAGCGGTTACGCGTTGACCGGCACCCATGCCGGAAACTACACTCCCGTGCAGCCAAGCGGCCTGACCGCGAATATCACCGCGCTGCCGATCCACTTGACCGGTACCCGGATCTATGACGGCACCGTGACGGCAGGGACCTTGACCATCGCGAACAACCTCGACGGAGGAAATCTCACGCTCACGGGCGGGGCCTTTCTGGTCGGCAAGGATGTCGGTCCGCAGGCGGTCATCACCAGCACGGCGACGGCGGCCCGGGTGCGCAGCGCCAAAGGCAACACCGGTGCGAATGCCGCAGCCACCATCAGCGTGACGATGGGCGGCACGCCGGCGGCAGGCAACACGATGGTCGCGGTGATCGCCACGCGCGGCACGACGAGTGGCGGCAACATCGTTTCCTCGATCACCCAGACGGGCGTATCTAACGGAAAATGGGTGCGTGCGGCGGAGGCCCACAACACCAGCATGACAACCGAAATCTGGTATGCTCCCAACCTTCCGGCGGGTGCCGGGGCGGTGGTGACCATCAACCAGGCCCCGTTCCTATCATCCGCAGTGGTGATGGAATATGCCGGCATCCTGACCGCCATGCCGCTGGACCAGATCGCGCCAGGGAATTCAGTCGGCACCAGCACCGCCGCTGTCACCGGGACGATCCCAGCCACGGCCCAGGCTCTCGAGTTGTGGATCGGCGGGATCGGCTTCGCTTACAACAGCACGCGCACGCTGGGGACCATCCTCAACAGTTTCACCACGGTGGACAATGCGGTGACTGGCAACGGCACGGCTGGCAACAATGCCAGGGTTTATGCTCTCGAACGCATCGTCAGCGCGACCGGAGCCGCCTCTTCCGGCGGCACCATCAGCAGTTCAACGCAGTGGGCCGGCACCATCGCCACCTTCAAGGCGAGTGCCTCCTCTCTGGCCCTAACTGGTTCGGTCGCCGCGAATTACACGTTGGTGGGTGCCACCGGCACGGTGCAGATCACCCCCAAGGCGCTGCCGGTGGCCGGCCTCACGGCGAGCGGCAAGGCCTATGACGGCTACGACACGGCAAACCTAACAGGAACAGCGGCGCTGCAACCCGCTGAAGCAACTGGCACCGGAGCCACTGGCGACGGCAAGCCCTACACTGTCGATACCCTGACGCTGGGCGGCACGGCCGCCGGGACGTTTGCGGACGGGAACGTCGGCACCGCCAAGCCGGTGAGCGTCACCGGGCTAACGCTCACCGGAACGGGTAGCGGCAATTACACCCTCACGCCACCCGCGGGTCTAACGGCTGACATCACGCCCGGAGCGCTGACCATCACGGCGAACAACCAAAGCAAGACCTACGGCCAAACCCTGACTTTCGGCAGTGGCAGCACGGAGTTTGCCAGCAGCGGGCTGCAGCATGGTGAAACCATCGGCTCGGTAACCCTGGCCTGCGATGGCGGCGGTGCGACGGCGGCGGTGGCTGGATCGCCCTACCCGCTCACGCCCGGCGCGGCCACCGGGGGCACCTTCGCGGCAGGCAACTATGCAATCCAATATGTGGCCGGCACGCTTGCGGTCATTCCGGCGGATCAGACGATCACCTTTGAGGCGCTGCCGGCCAAGACCCTCGGGGACGCGCCGTTCCATCTAACAGCATCGGCGTCCAGCGGTCTGGCGATCGGTTATCTCAGTTCGATTCCCGCGGTGGCGAGCGTGGACGGCAGCCTGGTCACCCTGTTGCAGGCGGGCAGCACGACGCTCACCGCCAGCCAGCCGGGCGACGCCAACTACCACGCGGCGCCCCCCGTGCAGCAGACGCTCACGGTCAACGCAGCACCATTGCCACCCTTCGTCGCGTGGGCGCTGGATCCCGCCCAGGGCCTAACCGCCGGCGTGAACGACGGTCCGGTGGACGACCCCGACCATGACGGCGTTCCCAATTTGTTGGAATTCGTCCTCGGTGGCATGCCGATGGTTTCCTCACCGACCATACTCCCGAGGCTCACGCAGCCCGCCGCCGGTCTCTGGGCCTACGAGTATGATCGCCGCGTCGCTGCGTGCCCGCCGGCCACCACCCAGGTCGTTGAATACGGCAACGATCTAACCGGATGGACGGCGGTGACGGTGCCCGCCACCAGTACCGACAACGTGACGATCACTCCCGGCACATACTCCGATCATGTGAAGGTCACCCTCCTGGCGCTGGAAACCAACGGTTTTGTCCGTCTCAAGGTGAGTGTCACGCCGTGATGGGGAAGGGGAGGGATATCAGTTGTCTGTATGTCGAATGCCGGGGCGACTGCATCCGGGGCGCCGATGCCAGCCAGACGCCCCGGGAGATTTCGGAGGCCGTCGAGTCGGGGCTGTCGAGTCGGGGCTTGCTCAGGCCGCGCAATGGCTTACGCTCACAGTTCCTGAGCCCGGCGGAAATGAGTTGGCACTGGTTGGCGTTTCAGACGAATTCGTGAATCATCCGCGCATGGGTTCGGGGTTCGGGTGGCAACAGTGCCGATGCGGTGTCATGTCTTGCTCTTACTTGAGCATTGAAGGTTGGAAGTTGAAGGTTGGAGTGGTGGTGCGGAGCGCTGGCTTCAGCCGGCGAGTCTGCATGGAGCGCGGGCTTGCCTGGCCTTCGTAGCTGCCGCGAATAGGCCATTGGCGCATGCGAGCGGGGTGCCCATCATCCTTGGCTCGCCGACTGAAGCCGGCGCTCCGTTGCTTGCGCCGAGGCGCAGCAGAAGCGGCCCTCTGGCGCGGGCCGATTGGTGGATGAAAATCCGCGTCCAAATCCCTGAACCCGACATTGAAAATCCAGCGGTCGTTGACATGGACCTCGGAGCGGTCTTTGCGCACCATCAGGCGCAGTTTCATCTTGCCGCCGCCACCCAGATCCTTGTTGGCATAGCGGTCGTTGTTGAAATCCATCCAGGTGCCGGAGAGCGGAGTTATAGAACACCATTCCTTTGCCGGTTTCAAACTCGGCGGCGACCCACTTGCGCGTGGGTTGGTGCCAGAACACGTGCGGATCGCGGGTGGATTCATTGACGGCTCCGATGGCGACCGGGTTGTCGGAGTAGGCCCGCCAGGTCGCGCCCTTGTCGTTGCTAAACGCCAGGCAGGTGCCTTTCTTCGTTGCCGTGTAGATTGCCACAAACACCTCTTCGCTCCCGGTCTTGAATCCCGCGGTGTTGGCGACGTCGACCACCACACTGCCCGAAAAGCAATCGCCCGGCACATTGACCCCGGGCTCCAGCGCGATGGGTTTCTGCACCCAATGCAACATGTCGGTGCTGACCGCATGGCCCCAGTGCATCTGATTCCAACCGAGCCCGTGCGGGAAGTGCTGAAAGGTCATGTGGTACTCGCCTTGGACTTGATGAGCAGCACCTTGGGCTCCTCGGCTATCAACTGGGCACGCAGGCCGGTGAGGCCCAGGTTGTAGAACCAACCGGGCACTTCGGCGTCCGGTCCGGAGGGGGCGCGCTGCGCCCACGGCTGGCCGCTTTCGCGATAGTGGACTTGTGCCTGAAGCGCTGCGGACAGGCCGAGCAGAACGAGGCTGGTGATGCGGACGGATGGTGGGATCATAAGGATGGGGTTGGGATGTGTGTTGTTAGATCGTGTTGCTGGAGAAATCGTGGGTTTTGGGGTCGTGATTGTTCTACGCTGGCAAATTGCATTACTTTGCAGGAATCGCCTGGAAGGTGTCGCTCACCTGGACGGTCAACTGCCGTTGCCTGCGAATGATGGCAAGCGAGCAGCAGAACGCCCGAAAGCGGGAGAATGAGGCTGCGTGGATTCATTTGGCTTGGCTCGTCACCGGATTGGCAAACTGATAGTGAGAGCTGAGCGCCACATACTCGTTCCCCGGGGTTTGGACCCGATGTCCGGAATGCGGCGGTCAAGGCATTGGGATTGCAGCACGCTCAGCTCGATCTCGGCCACATTGAGCCAACTGCCATGCTTGGGGGTGTAGTGGATTTCGAGCCGTCGAGCCAGCCGCAGGGCTGCTTCTGGCGGAAACGACTCATACAAGGACGCCACACTGTGCGTGTTGAGATTGTCCATGACCAGACGCACTTTGATGGCGTCCGGATAGCGCTCGTCGAGCATTCCCCTGATGAACCACGCCCAGTCCACACGGGTCCGGCGCTCGGTGATTTCAACATGTCTGCGCCCGCCCAGCGGTTCGACCTCCATGAAGATCGCCGCGACCCCGTTCCTCACATACTCATGGTCCTCGATCCTGGCCCGGCCCGGTGCCATCGGGATGGGCTCGTGAACCTCGCCGACGAGTTGCTTGTTGGATTCATCCATGCACACCAGCGGGAACCGCGGATCATGGGGCTCATGGCAAACTTCGAGCACATCCTCCATGCAGGCGACGAAAGCGGCGTTGGCATCTGGCGGAATCTTCCAATATTTGCTCAGGTGAGGACGCAATTCGTTTCTTTGATTTACAGATCTTTGTGATTGTGAGGAGGAAATCTAATAAGCGTGGTGACAAAGTCCTCGGGTCAAAACACCCCCATCCGAATCATGAGAAGGGTGAATTTTCAGCTTTACACTTTTTTCACGTCGGAGATCGGCCGTTTTTCGGTCATAACCGGCATGGTCGAAGCGTCGGAAACCATTGATATAGATGAGTGTGAGAAAAGATATTCTCAGTTAGGAAATCTGATATTTTTGGCCCCTCGAAAAGTGTGATATGTGTAAAGCGAACCCCCGATAAGTGTAAAGCGGCGGCGGTTCTTGTGGCAGAACATCCGTGGGTGGCCAGTTCGACCGCTCGGGCCATGTCAGCAACGTGGGTGAGGTCACGCCGCCCATCCGGGCGGACCAGTGGGCGTGCCGAGACCGTTACGCCCTACCGCGGCTTATCCTGCGGCGGGTAGGGTCGGACGGCCTCGGCCGACCCAGGCTGCCCCTGAGGGTGAGAGGTCATTGGCTGGTCATGCTCCGTGCCATCGCGCCGACCATCCGGGCGGACCAGTGGGCGTGCCGAGGCCGTCACGCCCTACCCTGCTGCGGGTTGGTCAGGGCGTGGGGGCTGCACGGGTTGGCGGGGTGGTCCTCGCGGGCCGGCAGGGGTGTTTCCGGGCCATAGACCCTCGACGAGGCGAACACGAAATGTGGAACGCCCATGCGGTGGCAGAATTTCAGCAGGCGGATGGTGTCGATGACGTCGGTGATCAGGAAGTTGGCATCCCGATCCGGCTGCTCGTGACATTTGGATTGGGGAGGTTGAGTGGCGGGTTCATGGGATCTGGTGGCTTGGATTCGTGCGGAGCGATACGACTTGCGGGCTGTCAACGAGCGCATGGCACGGGAGGGGCGCAGGTTGAGCAATTCGGTCAAGGGGCCGTCGCTTGGTTGAGTGCCAAGAGGTGTCCCAGGATGGCTTCGTCTGTTAGGTCGGCGGGCCGGCCATAGGCGGCGGCGACGGCGGCGTCCAGTTTCGCGTGGCTGGCGGCGAGCCAGGCAGGGCGGACGTTGTAAAGTTTGGTCAGCGTGCGTTCCTTGAGGCGGGCGGCGCAGGCGGCGTCACGCGCCACCAGGCGCGGCCAGCGCACGGTGCCGACCTTGAACGCGCCCGCCTGCGCCGACGCGGCAGGCAGGCCCCGGGCGGTTGCCGTCGCCGGGTCAATGAAGCGGTCCCACGGGCCGCCGACCGTGCCGGGAAACTCCGTGACTTCCTCGCGGGTCCATTCGGGCGGGTTCAACCAGTGGTCGCGG
>JAPLUI010000245.1 GCA_026397725.1 Verrucomicrobiota bacterium
TCTCCCGAGTAACTTGGCTCCGAGGAGGCCCGTTAGGGAGCGACGACATTCCTGTCGTCGAGTGGCAGGAACGTCCATGAACAGAGCCTTCGGCCTGCGCCAGAGGGCCGCTCCTGCTGCGCCTCGGCGCAAGCAACGGAGCGCCGGCTTCAGCCGGCGAGCCAGGGATGATGGGCGCCCCGCTCGCATGTGCCAATGGCCTATTCGCTGCAACTACGATGGCCAGGCAAGCCCGCGCTCCATGCAGACTCGCCGGCTGAAGCCAGCGCTCCGCATCACCACTCCAACATTCAACTTCCAACATTCAATGCTCAAGCAAGAGCAAAACATGACCCCGCAGCGGCACTGCTGCCACCCGCAAACCGATGCGCGGATGATTCACGAATGCGTCTGAAACGCCAACCAGTGCCAACTCATTTTCCGCCGGGATCAGGAACTGTGAATCGGGGCGTGGCCTCAAACGGTACGGACCCATGGCCTGAGGCGTGAAACCGGCGAGCCAAGCGCGGGCAAGGAGTTGCAATATCCTATGCATGGTTGTCTTGCCGGTGCTTCCCTGATTGGAGTGATTTCACTTCACCGTCATGATCCGCACCGGTCCGAGCAGGCCGGAGGTCATGAGCGGCTGCGTCGAATTGACGGGTACGTTCGTCCGGGTTCGGCGCTCCGCCTCGGGCAGAGCCGCGTCGCCGATGAGCCGGTTGGGCCAGAGGTTGGCCACCTCGATCTCCAGCCGGTTCTCACCGGGCTTCGCGGCGGTGGTGATTGCCAGCCGCCATGGCGCACACCAGACCACGCCAAGATCTTGCCCGTTGAGCCGGATCCTCGCCGTTTCCTTGACCGTGCCCAGCGAGAGGATCATGGGCGTTTTGAAATCGGTGATTTCGAACCGGCAGGAATAGGTGGCCGTCCCACTGAAATGTTTGATCGGCGCTTCGGGTCGCTGACTCCAGTCGGTCAGCGTCGTGAACGTCACGGGGTTCGTTAGACCTGCCGCGGGATAAAACCATTGCGGATCAAATTGCACCTGCCAGGGTCCGGCAATTTCGACGACGGGGGTCAAGGTCATGGAGTTGGATCCGTCCGTGACCAGCCGGCCAGAGGCAAGCGGCTTGCGGAAGATCACGAAGATCGAACCATGGGGGGCGAAATCCAGTGGCACCGTCGTGCGGCCGTCGGCTGGTGAAAAGGCCGTCGCCTCGCGCATTGAACCGCTGACGGGATCCCACAACTCGGGCTGTTTGCCGGCGACGCGGAACGTGCAGCGGGCGGCTTCCTCACGGTTCAGACGGTTGGCGACAAAGTAAATCTCCGCATCGCCGTCGCGGCGGTGGATGAAGTCGAGGAAGGCGTCATTATCCTGGCCGACGTACTCGAAATCCGGGGCAACACTGCTGGCGGTTAGGACTGCGCGCACGGGTTTGCCCCAGACGATCCGGCCCTTGCCGACGCTGCGCTCCGTGACCGTTTTTCCGTCGCAGTCGCCCCACAGCTCACCCGCCAGTTTTCTAACATCATCATCGCAGCGTGGGTAGTCCTTCAGTCCGGGATCCTGCTCCGGCCGCGGTCCCACCACGGTGGCGCCGGTCTCGACCAGTTCCTTGACCTTCCTGAGCACCTCGACCGGCATGAACGCACGCTCGGGCAACGCGAGCGCCCGGTAGCTCATCCCGTCCGGCAACACGATGCGGCCGTCCTTGACGCTCATGCGCGTCAGCAGCACTTCGGCGTTGCAGACATCGTAGTCGTAGCCTTGGCCCAACCCGGGATCAAGGTGCTTGGGCTCGACCAGGTTGGGCGCCCAGTCACCGTTGTAGTAACAAACATCCGCGACGAAGAGCCCGCGCGAAAGCAGCCACTGACAGCGCGAGAGATAGGTCGTCCAGGCCCCGGCCTGATCCCACCAGGTGATGTTAGGATTGAAGTGGGTTCCGGCGAAATACTCGTAGCCGGGTTTGCCGTCTTCGGGACGGGTGCTCGTCGCGGTGTGATGCACGAACCGATTGATGCCCTCGCAGAAGGCAATGTCGGCCGTCGGCTTCAGTGCGGCCGGGCCTTCCTCCCAGTGCGGGCCGATGCTGGTGAAGGCTTCGGCCATGACCCAGCGTTTGCCGTAGATGTGTGCTGCGGTGGCGGTCTGTTTGCCGTTGGTGTTCTGGTTAGGGCCTTCGTGCCAGTGCGCGGACTGCCAGAACTCGCCCATGGGGATGTCGCTGCGGCCGAGGTTTTTCAGCGCGTCCATGGGCACGACCTCGGGGCAGCAGGGGCCGCCGGCCTCGGGATGGATGGCGACCCCGCGGGCGTGTGCCAACTCGGCAAAGCGTGCGTAGTGATTCTCGGCCAGGCAATCGGCAATGGTCTTGCGCAGGTCATAGAGAAACCGGTCGGACATCTCGGAACTGCCCACCGTGTGGCCAGCCAACGCCGGCAGGTAGGGCCGGGCATCGTAGCCGCGGAATTTCCTGAATTCAGTTAGAAAGTTGCTCGTCCAGTTTGGTAGTCCAACTTCCCAACTGTCGTCGTGCAGGTACTTGAGTGCCTTGCCCACCAGCGGGGCGGAGTCGTCTAGCAAAACCTCAGCCATCGACTTGAAGTGGTGGTCCATCGCGCGGGCATCGAGCCAGTCCATCTCGGGTCCTTCGCCGCCCTTGGTACTGCAGCTAACCGCCCGGCCGGTTGTCGTGTAACCGGTGCGCACGATGGTCCACGCGCCGGCGGGCACGTCCCAGACCAGGGTGCCGTCGGGTTGCAAGCGACTGGTCAAGTCCATGATCGCCGCAGGATCGATGGCCGGGACCTTTGGATCAAACGGCGAGGGTCCCAGCGGTGCCTCGACGGCGGCGCGAATCGAACCCATGTCGAAGGCCGAAGCGCGACCGGCCTTAATGGCCAGGAGACCTTGCGTGGCGAGCCGCACCGGTTGTTGCAGCCCCGCTTCGGCGATCTGGCAATTCTCGACGGCATAAGAGGCGGTCACCAGGACGCGGAAAATCCGCGAGTGCGTGGTGGGCAGCGAGATCACCTGCTCGCCATCGCGCTGCAGGCTCTGTTGCTTGACGGTGGTGAACGTCTTGCCGTCGGCCGACGTCTGAACCTCGACCTCGCGCGGGCCAAACGGGCTGCGGGGTGTGATCCACAGCGTCTCGGTCGTGACGGGTTCCGGATACTCTAACTGCAACCATGCGGGGTGTTGTGGCGTCGGGGCATCGGCCTGCTTCCAGCCATCGGATACCCACATGGTTTCGGGGTCGCCGTCAATGGCCTTGGCGGCGGGATAATCCTTCTGCGCGCTGCTCACCGTCACGGTGGGTTTGGGGACTGACGGTGTCCCGGCGCCCTCGGGCTGCCGCCAGGCCTGCAAGGCAACGTCGCGGTAGGCTTGCGCGTTGCCGGGCGGCAGCGGGAGCTTGCCCGCGAATTTCTGCGGCCCCTTCAGAGTGAGTTCGGCCTGGACATAATGGTGGCTGGCGGTCTCGTCGGTAATCCACGGCCCGCCGGCATCCCAGCCGCTGCACAGGTTGAGGCTGACTTCGATGCCCAGGCGCTCGGCCTCGCGCACGGCATGCTTTACCAGTTCGCGCCATGCGGGGCTCATGAAATCGGGGCCGCTGGGCATCGCTCCGGCCGGCCCACCGGCGTTGAAAAGCAGCACGCCGCCGATCCCCTTGGCCTTGAACTCCTCAAGGTCGCGCGTGATGCCCGGCCGGCTAACAAGGTTGTTGAGCCACCACCAGTACACCCGCGGCTTGGCCTCGTCCGGCGGGCTAACGAAGTTCTGCGTCAGGTCATCACCCGCGGCCACTGCCACACCGGCAACAACACCTGATGCCACCACCATTGCGACTGCGAGCGTCGCCAAGCCGGCACCCCTCAGCTTTTGGATCAATCTTGATATTCTCATGTGCATCTTCGTGGTTGTTGGCCTTACTTGTCGGCCTTGAAACCATACTGTCCCGACCCAAGCTCGTACACCGCCGCGCCGCTTTCCATGCGCAGGAACCTGACACCGTCCGCTTGCGCGGCAGGTTGGCCGGACTCGGTGACGGCGGCGGCGTCCTTGGCTGGCACATACACGGTCGCGGTGGTGTTGACGGGGATGGTGACGTCCATCGTCAGTTCGCCATGTTCCAACTTCCATGAGCTGGCGACGCGGCCGAACCAGGAATCATGATGGGCTCTGGCCCAGGTGAGATCGCCCAGCGGCCGGGGTTTGATGATGAGGTGCTTGAAGCCCGGTTGCGCCGGATCATAGTTGATGCCAGCCAGCGTCTGATAGAACCAGGCGTCGAGGTTGCCGGAAAGGATCAGCAGCGCCTCGCTGTTCATTCCGCCACCCTGGGTATCGCAATCCCAGCGCTCCCAGATCGTGGTGGCATCCTTGCTCATCATATAGCCCCAGCTCGGCCGCGTCGTCTGGGTGGCAATGGTATATCCCACATCGGGCCGGCCTATTTCCGTCAGCGTCTGCATCAGCCACTGCATGCCGATCAAGCCAACGGTCAGATGCCCCTGGTTTTTCACCAGAATATTGTCGATGAGGCGTGCCACCACGGCCTCCCGCAATTGCGGCGGCACCAGCCCGAACTTCAACGCCAGAACATAGGCACACTGCGTGTCACCGGCATAGGTGCCGGAAGCAGGATCCAGGAATTTCCGGTTGAAGCCATCCTTGACTTTTCCCCCGAGTGCGACAAACAGCTTTTCGTCATCCGGCTTGCCTAGCAGGTTTGCCAGTCGCGCCGCAATGCGGCAGTTATTGAAATAATAGGCCGTGGACAGCAGGGGCATGGCGGTATTGCCCATCGCCTTGCCGCCCTGGTCCATCGTTGACGCGTCACACCAATCACCGTAGTTGTCCTGGCTTACCGTGAAATCAGGCTCCAGACGGCTCTGATGGAACAGCATCCATTTCCTGATGGCTGCATAGTTATCCTCGAGTGCGCGGCGGTCTCCGTAGAAATCGTACAGCCACTCGGGAATGATCGTTACCACGCTTGGCCACAGCACGCCGTTGCCCCAGTCCCAGAAATTGGGAGATATATCCCCGATGCTTCCATCTGCGCGTTGATCCAGCCTGATATCGCCCAGCCATTTTGCATAAAACGCGGCCACGTTATAGTTGAATGCATCACTCTCGGCGTCCTTCGCCGGATCACCGAGCCAGCCCTGCCGCTCATCCCGGTCGGGATCCAGCGGCACGCCATGCCGCTTGTACATGCGCGCGCCCCAGAAAATATTCCGGTGAATCCTGCTGATGAGCGCATTGGAACACTCGAATGTGCCCACCTTGGCCATGTCAGTGCTGACCACCAGCCCCTCGAATTGTGCCGCGGTTGGCTGGCCCGGCCAGCCGGTGATCTGGATCCGCCGCAGCCCCTGACCCTTTAGCACCGGACACCACGTCTCCTCACCTTGCCCCCGGAGAATGTAAACATCCGTGCAGTTGGCATTCCGGTTGTCTGCGGTCTTCAAGGTTCCGTCACTCTTCAGGCTGTATGCCGCAGTCATGCTGACCTTGGTCCCAGCCTGACCACTGACCTTGATGCGCACTTGCCCGTAGAATGCCTGCCCAAAGTCCACAATCCATACCCCGGGTTGGGGTTCTGCCAGCGCAACCGGCTTCAAGACCTCAACAACCCTGTTAGGTTCCACCATCTGGGCCACCAGCTTGCCTTTCGGCCCGTCCACAACGCCAACTTCACGCCATTTGGAATCATCGAATGGAACCGCGTCCCAGCCCGGCATCTCCTTCCTGGCATCATATTCCTCGCCGTCGTATTCATTGTTGGCGACGATCGGCCCGTCCGCTGTGGCACGCCACTGCCCGTCACTCAGCCACCGCGCACTGGTGCCGTCTTCGTACTCGACCTCGAATTGTGCGATCAGCATGGGCGCGCCGTAATCCTTGTACGGCGCGGGGTTGTTGAGGCGCGGGGCAAAGAACCGCCCGTTGCCAAGAATCACCCCAACCGCGTTGTTACCCTGCACAATGTTTTGGGTGACGTCAAATGCCACGTAACTCGCGCGCTTGTGGTATTCCGTCAGCACCGGATCCATCACATGATCGCCAACCTTCCTGCCGTTGATGTGAAGGTCGAAGCAGCCCAGCCCGCAGACATAAGCCATGGCCCGCCGGACCTTCTTCTCGGCGACGAATTCCCTGCGAAGATAGCGTGCTGGCAGTCGCCGTTTCTCCGCATCCTGCGGATCGGCACTGGCATCCTTCAGGTCCAACCCGATCCACTTCGCCTGCCAGTCTGTCGGTGTTAGCAAACCCATCGACCAGCTTGCCGGTGCGCTCCACTCCGTCGCCTTGCCGTCGTTGAGCCACACGCGCGCTTTCCAATGGCAAGGTGTCCGTGATTCTAACGGTTTGCCCGCATACTCCACCTGGGTGCTCTGGTCCGACGCCACCTTGCCGCTGTCCCACCAATCGCCCTGGTCTTTGGCCAGCAGTTCCGGCGACGAGGCCACCAGCACCTGATAGGCAGTTTGCATCTGCCCGCGCGGGAGGGGAGATTTCAAATTTGAGATTGCAGATGTTGGATCGGCGATGACCCACGACAGCCGTGGCCTGGCCACATCGATGCCGAGCGGGTTGTCGAGGTATTCGCAGCGCAGATGCGTCAGGTCGGCGGCAAATGCTGTCGTGATAGAGATCACCAGCGTGCCGGCGGCAAGCCGGCAGGCGACCAAGCGGCGGGTGGGGTGGTGTTTCATTGGGATGTTGCCTCACAGATGACGCGGAAGCCAACGTTATGGACCGCTTGCCACGGACGGTAGCCCAGACGGCTTGAGGAAGTCGCGCGCAGCGGACGGTCCGACCACGAGCCGCCGCGCACGGCCTTGCGCTCCGGCGTGAAGTCGCCGCTGGTCCATTCCCACACGTTGCCCGCCATGTCGCACAAGCCCCAGGCGTTAGGTGCAAACGATCCCACGGGCGCGGCGACGCGAAATCCGTCATTGATGGAATCGATGGCCGGACGCCATGGCGGGACCGCGCCGGACGGCAGGCCCCAACCGAAGGTCGGCATCACCCGCAGCGTGTGGTCGGCCAGATTGGCGGATTTCGAGAAGTCGGTGGTGAGGTCACCGAACCAGAGCGGGGTGGGGGAGCCGGCGCGGCACGCAGATTCCCACTGGGCCTCGCCGGGCAAGGTGCAGTGCTCGCCAAATTTCCCGGTGAGCCAGCGGCAGAATGCCATCGCCTCATTCCAGGACACCCGGACGACCGGCTGCTTGGGGCCGTTGGCCGGATAGCCGCGCTCGGTCTCACCGAATTGGAGGAAATCGCCGCGTTCGATCCGGCTGTCGTGCGTGGGATCAAAGCACGCGTATTGTTCGTTAGATATCTCGCAGCGGCCGATCCAGAACGGCTTGTCAATGGCGACCCGTGCGGGTTCCTCGTTGCCGTTAGGTCCGGCAGTGACGAAGCCGCCTTTGGGGATCAGCACGAGATCCAATTTGGCACCGTTGCCAAGGTCGATCTGGCGCTCGAAGGTGCCGCCCTCCGCCTGGCGGCGGCGTGCTTCGGCGGCGTCGAAGGGCCAGCCCGGAAGTTCGATGCGGGCGGGCGCGGGTTGCGCCGTTACCCTAACAGGGGTGGTGAACGAGATGGGAGTTGTTGGTCCGCCGAGGGCCTCGGGATCCTCGTCGCGTTGTGCGTAGCGTTTGAGCATTTCGCGGCGGCGGTCGCGTTGGGCATTGACCTTGCCCGCGCCCACAATCTCCGTCCACGTCCCGTGCGCCGGCGTGTTGAGGTCGATCCAGGTGATGAGGCGGCTCCACGCCTCGGCGTCGAGTTTCACCCCATGATGGCCGGCACGCAGCAACTGGATCAGTTCGGTGGTGTCGGCGCTGAACTCGCATGGTGTTAGAACATGCAGGTCGCTCTCGATCGTGTGGCCCCGCACGTATGACCGCAGCGCGAGATAGGATGGCGTGAATTGCGTGCCGTTGTTATAGCCTGCATCGCCCGCCTGGGGATGCACCGGCGGCGCGGCGCGGAAATCCAGCAGCGCAGTCTGACCGGGCGCGGGCTTGCCGTCGTGGCAGCCGATGCAGAAGCGGTCGAGCACCGGTTGCACCTCGTGCATGAACGAAAATCCGCGCTCCGGGCCATACCACGGGGTGATTTCGGCCGGCGGTTTGGTGAGGGCCAGGCCCTTGGTGGCCGGCGGCGTCGAGTTTTGCCGGTCATGGCAACCGACGCACGAGAGGGTTTCGCCGGGCATGGCGGTCATCCAACTGCGCATGAGTTGCAGCGCCTGGCCGTTGGCATCGAGCGGTTGCACGGAGATCGGGGTGTTGGCAGGCACCCGGAACAACGCCGAGCCGTCTGCCTCCACCGGCACGGTGCCCATGATGCGTTTCACGTCCCACGGTCCGTCGAGACCGACGCGGTTGACTTGTCCGCCCATGCCGTGGTAGGCGAAGTGATAGGTAAACACCCGCAGTTGTTTGACCGTGCCGCGCGGCACGCCCGCCAGGCCGGTGCCCGCATGGATGTCGAGAATGGAAACCAGCGCGTCCTGGCGCTTGGGCTCGACCTTCGAGGGCACCACCGGCGGCCGCACGCGTGGCCGGAACGGAACCGGCTCTAACAGAGCGTTGCCGTCGGCGCCCTCCTTGACCAGCACGAGGTTGTCGAAGACGTCGGCCAGATAGATGCCCCATTTCGAGCCGGGTGTGGGTTTGGCGGCAACCAGGAAATACTTGTCGCTCAGCGGCCAGGGATGCAGGTATTTCGGCCAGCTTGCGTCGGTTAGGTTGTCAAGGATGACCGGCTGGACCTGCTTGCCACAGCCGGGAATGCGCTGGACTGCGCCATCGGCTTCGAAGCGGCCCCGGGCGGTATCGAAGAGCACGAGTTCACCGGTGCGGGCGTCCCCGTGATGGCCGCCGACCACGGCGACAAACCTGGTGGCCGAGCCGGGAATCGTGCGTGCATAGAACATGGCATTGGGCCAATAAGAGCTGCTGCCGTAAAACTCCTTTTGGTCGGTGCCATCGGGGTTCATCTGAAAGAGGATGCGTGCGGCAAAGTGCGGGATATCCGCGTATTCCCAGCGCAGATAGAGCAGCCGCCCGTCATTCAGGACCGTCGGGCACCAGTTGTGGTCCTGGTCGAAGGTCAGGCGGCGGATCGCCCCGGACTGGCGCTCGAGCCGATAGAGGTTGGCCACGTGCGAGGCTCCGCCCACGCAGGGCACGCCGGTGAACGGTGCGGTCGAGCCGAAGACGATATTGCCATCGGGCAGGTAGCAGGCATCGTAATTGTTCACGTCCGGCTCCTGGATCAGCGGCAGTTGCCGGGGCTTGCCGCCGTCGGCGCCCATCTCAAACACCTGCCAGCACCCGTTGTCACCCGGCATCGAAAATAGCATCTTCTGCGCGTCGAAATCCAGATCGACATCCCCGACGAAGCGCCCGCCATCGGGTCGGAACAACGGCCGCAGTTCGCCGTTAGGCCGAGCCGGCGAGAGCACCGCAAGCTCATTGTTGAAGCCATCGCGGGGGAGGCTCGAGTTGCCCTCCCAGTTTTGCGGCAGGCCGAGACGGTTGGCATCACGCACGATGAGCAGCAGCCGCTCGAAATCCAGCAGCGGATTGGCCAGCAGGGCGTCACTGGCAAGTTGCGCCAGGGCGGCGGTGAGTTCCGGGTTCACCCCGGTGGCTGCCATCCGGCCTGCAAGCTCGGAGAGTCGTCCGGCGAACGCCTGGCCCTGCGGGTAGCGCGTGCCGAAGGTGGTTGTCAGATCATCGATGGCAAGGCGCAGGCTGACGAGTTGCCCGGCGGGTTCCTCGCACCGTACGGACGCCGGGGTCATGACCAAAGCCATGCATGCAATGAGTGTGTTTCTCAACTATTTGCGCTTTCCTTGTGATGGGTGGGTTGCCGGGAGAGTGGCTTGGGGGTCGGCAGGTTCGTACTGCCAGCCGCTGGCATTCCTTTCACCTGATACTGCGCACGGGTGAAATGGTGAAATGGCTTGATCCGCCTGAGCGTCTGGCCGGCACGCGACCCTGGCTTCGCCCCCAGCCAGACCATGCCCGGCATCTCCGAACAGGCTTGCCGCATGCATTACTGCTGCTAGAGTGATCCTCATGAGCGACTCGATCCCTTCCTCCACAGGCTCTGAACCCGGGCGGATTGTGCGCCCGCCCAAGACTGGCGCTCAGGGCGGCTGGCTGCGCTGGCTGCCGGGACTGCGGATCTTGCGCGAATACAAGTTGGGCTGGCTGCGGCACGACCTCGTGGCCGGACTGGTGCTGACCACGATGCTGGTGCCGGTGGGGATTGCCTACGCGGTAGCCTCTGGCGTTCCTGGCATCTATGGTTTATACGCAACCATCGTCCCGCTGTTGGCTTATGCACTGTGCGGCCCAAGCCGCATCATGGTGCTGGGACCAGACTCCTCACTGGCTGCCGTCATCCTCGCCGTCGTCCTGCCCTTGTCGGGAGGTGACCCCATGCGTGCCGTAACCCTCGCCGGCATGATGGCGATCATCTCCGGCACCCTGTGCATCGGTGCGGGCCTGGCACGCCTGGGCTTCATCACCGAGCTGCTTTCCAAACCGATCCGCTACGGGTACATGAACGGAATCGCAGTCACGGTATTGATCAGCCAATTGCCCAAAATGTTCGGATTCTCAGTGACGGATGCCGGACCGCTGCGCAAGTCATTCGCCATCGTTGCAGCGATTCTGGATGGCAGGGCGAACTGGATCGCGGGCATGGTCGGTGCCGGCACGCTGGCAGTGATCCTGCTGCTCAAGAAGCGCGAGCGGGTGCCGGGAATCCTGCTCGCCGTGGTGGGGGCCACCGTCATCGTTGGGGCCTTCGACCTCGCGGCAAGCGCACACCTCTCGGTGCTGGGCACCCTGCCCCAGGGGCTGCCTGCATTCGCCATACCTTGGATCACCTATGCGGATATCGTCCCGGTGCTGGTGGGTGGCTGTGCGGTCGCGCTCGTGTCATTCGCTGACACCAGCGTGCTGTCGCGCACCTATGCCGCCCGCAGCGGCACCTATATCGACCCCAACCAGGAGATGATCGGGCTGGGCGCCGCCAACCTGGCCGCCGGCTTGTTCCAGGGCTTTCCCATCAGCAGCAGTTCGTCACGCACCCCGGTGGCCGAGGCGGCGGGTGCCAAAACCCAACTGACCGGGGTCGTCGGTGCATTCAGCGTTGCCCTCCTGCTGACAGTGGCGCCGAACCTGCTCCAGCATCTGCCGAGCAGCGCCTTGGCCGCAGTGGTGATCGCCTCGGCGATCGGGCTGATGGAAGTTCGCGACCTGCGGCGGATCTATCGCATCCAGCGCTGGGAATTCTGGTTATCGATCGCCTGCTTTGTCGGCGTGGCAGTGCTGGGCGCGATTCCCGGCATCGGGCTGGCGATCGTGATTGCGGTGATCGAGTTCCTATGGGATGGCTGGCGTCCGCACTCTGCCGTGCTGGGTCGCGCTGACGGAGTCAAGGGTTATCACGACCTCACCCGCTATCCGGCGGCACGCCTCATCCCCGGGCTGGTCCTGTTTCGCTGGGACGCCCCCTTGTTTTTCGCCAACGCCGAATTGTTTCAGGAACGCGTGCTGGATGCCGCGGCAGCCTCCCCCACGCCGGTGCGCTGGCTGGTCATCGCCGCGGAACCGGTCACCAGCGTGGACGTGACCGCCGCCGACGTCGTCGCGGAGTTGGACGAAACCCTTCGCGCGGCTGGCATCCAGTTGTGTTTTGCCGAGATGAAAGATCCGGTGAAAGACCAACTGAAGCGATTTGGCCTCTTGGCGCAGCTCGGCGAAGAAATCTTCTTTCCAACCCTGGGTGCGGCGGTCAATAATTATCTCGAAACCCACCCGGTGGAATGGAATGACTGGGAGAACCGGAGTCCATAAGCCCACCTCACCACTCCTCCTTTCTCACGCCACCCCTGCGCCACACTGCCAATGTTAGAGACCGAATTGAAGTTTCAGGTACCCGCCGGGGCGCGGCACGCGGTCGATGCGGCCGTGGGCATCGGCACCTCGCGGCGAACCCGCTTGCAGGCGATCTATTTCGACACGCCGGACCGGCGCCTCGCCGCCGCGGGCATGGCATTGCGGCTGCGCAAGGCAGGGCGGCGCTGGGTGCAGACACTCAAGGCTGCCGGGCCCAACGCCATGCAGCGACTCGAACACAACGTGCCCTTGGTCGGCACCATGAGCATACCCGCGGGCACCGTGCCGGCAGCCGACCCGCTGCGCCATGCGGGCACCCCGGCCGGTGACTTGCTGGCCGCAGCCTTGGCGGCACGCGAGGGTGACCACGCTCCACCGTGCCTCGTCGCGCTCTATCGCACCGATATCTGGCGCCGTGCACGCACGCTACGGGCGACTGGCTGCACGGTGGAACTCGCGTTTGATTGCGGCGAGATCGTGGCCGGCGAGCGCCGCTGGCCAGTGTGCGAACTCGAGATCGAACTCGTGCGCGGCCGGCCCGCCGCCATGATCGAGGTCGGACGCCGCTGGGTGCGCCGACACGGCCTGTGGCTCGACGTCCGAAGCAAGGCCGAGCGCGGCGACCGCTTGGCACGCAACGCGCGGGTGGGTCCGGCCGTCAAGGCCGGCACCGTGCAGCTCGAGCGCGAGATGAGCGCCGATGCCGCGCTGCATGCCATCGTGGCCCATTGTCTGCGGCAGATCCTGCCCAACGCGAGCGAAATTGCCGACGGTTGCTCCAGCGACGAGCATGTGCATCAGTTGCGGGTTGGCCTGCGCCGACTGCGCTCGGCGCTTCGCTTCTTCGCCGGTTGGACGACGCCGGTCGATCCCGCCTGGGCCGAGCGGCTGGCGGCCATGTTCCGGCAGCTCGGCGTGGCGCGTGACCGTGACGCGTTGGCCGCGTCGCTGCTGCCGGCGCTGCGCAAGGCGGGTGCGCCGCTGTTCGAGCTGCCACCGGCGCCGCAAGGACCGACGCCTGCCGAGTGGCTGCGCATGACCGAAACGACGCTGCTGTTGCTCGAGCTGCTGGCCTATCAGGTTTGCGGTCCCGCAGCGCCTCCACCGGTGGCGCTGCCAGCCGCTGCGCTAGCCAACGACGCGGAGCCGGAACCGCCACCACCACTGGCAGTGGCCGTGGCAGCTCGCCTGCAGCGCTGGCATCGCCGCGTCGCGCGTGCCGCCAGGCGCTATGCCGCGCTGGAGGACTCCGAGCGGCACGCGCTGCGCAAGCGCGTCAAGCGGCTGCGCTATGCGGCGGAGTTCGTCGCTGCCCTCTACCGTGGCAAGGCACTTACACGCTACCTGAAGATGCTGGTGCCGGTGCAGGACTGCCTGGGCCGCTATAACGACCGGTGCGTCGGCTTGGAAACTTACCAGAACGTGGTCGGCGACGATCCGCGTGCCTGGTTCGCGATCGGCTGGCTGACCGCGCGGCGCGACGTGCTGCTGGCTGAATGCGTGGTGGCGCTCAAGGACTTCGCACGCTGCATGCCGTTCTGGAAAGACCGCTGAGCCACGACGATTTCCAACAGTTCCGCCACGGCTGGTCGAACCATCGATGGATATCATCCCACCCCCTGAAAAATCGCCCATGGCAGCTCCTCCTCCGCTCGGCAGAAATTCTCGTTCCCATCATGAGCGACGGGTCCTGGCCGAGGAACATCCCCACCAACGGGTATGTCGTTAGATACCGTTGTTGCCGCCAGTTCCGTTCGAGTGCACACCACCATGCAAAGCAGCATTGCGATATTTCCCATCGGCTTGTTTTCATGGGTGAACGCTCAATGTGATGTCACCGCGTCATTGCGGTGACGTTGTGCGGGGTTGAGAGGCATTTGGTAGGTTGACATCCATGATTTGTTCGGTCTCTTTGTTGGTCTGGGAATGGTTGCCGTCGGCCATGAGGTGTTTTACCAAACGGTCGCCCGTCACGCGATAATCATCTTTCAATTCTTCTCGAATTGTGGTCGTCTGAGGAATCTTGATGTATCTGCCTGATGTAAGGTAAAAGACCCAATCTCTCATTTTGAGTGTCTCTATGTGTCTTCCCGTCACAGTCGAAATCTTCACCGTGCCATCTATTGCTTCAAATCGATAAGAATCATACCGAAATGCCGCAGGCTGATCGGCGGATGTGCGCTCGGACACGATTTGAGATCGCCCTTCCGCGATGAAGCAAGTCTGCGGTTCACCCCGCAGCGTGAACCACTCGATGTAGTTGTTCATCGCTCCAGCTGTGTTACCCTCCAAGACGACACGTTCCTTGCAGGACGCAAGAAGTAAGGCGATGATGGTCAGTATTGGAGCGAGTTTCATTTTGTGACCGACAGTTTTGTTCAATGACGTGTCGGTGTAACAATTGTTAAACGAACCGTTCGTTGAACTGGTAGATCAACGACCCGGAAGGATACTTCTCTGGAACGACCGTTCACGGGAGGGATTTATTCCTCCTTAGAGGCCTTGCCAAGCAGAAAATGAGGAATGGGAAGAAAAGATGGGGCTTCAGGGGATGTCGAGCGGGCTCGGGCCACCCGCACCGCTGCGTTGCATCACGTGGAGGTAGATCATGGTCGTTGCCACACTGGCGTGGCCCATGAGGTCTTGGACGGTGCGGATGTCGGTGCCGCTGTGGAGCAGATGGGTCGCGAACAATGGCGCAACTCAATGGCTGGTGGCGGGCTTGGGGATGGCCGCCTTACGGACGGCGAGCTTGAATTGGCGCTGCATGGATGCCTCATGGAGGTGGTGGCGGGCGATGCCTCCGGTGCGGGGATGGGGGCAGAGGATGGCGGCGGCGAGCGGGCCTGGTCGGCCAATTCCTGCCAATCGAAGGCGGCCGCCCAGGGAAGGCCGGGAATCCCGTGCGCCAGAATATGCACGACGTGTCCGACGCGTCCGACAAGTCCGACATGTCCGACATGTCCGACGCGTCCGACGCGTCCGACGCGTCCGACGCATCCACGGCCTGCCTGAACGGCCAGTCGGCAAGGTGGGTGGAGCGGCCGAGGGCGTTGAGGCAGGCGGTGGTGGTGTCGGCGGTTGGAAGGAGATTGATGAGTGCTGAGTGTTGATTTTTGAGGTTTGAATGGAAGATGAAGAATTCGCCTTTCAGTCACTTCTGAAATCTCAAACTATGGGACGGACAAATAATCGCAATCGTCAAACAATCGCAATCGTCATGGAGGGGAGACCTTTCCTATTCCGGGGACGTTAGGTCCGGAATCTTCGCGGATTTCACAAACTGGGGCTGGTGCGCGGCGGCATTTGCCGCTAGACCAGGGCCGTGCCAGCCAATCGCCCAGCATGAATGCATCGCCATCCGCCCCGATTCAGGAGATCCTGCTGTTTCACCACAGCCACTTGGATGTGGGATACACGCATTCGCAGCCGATCTTGTGGGAACTGCAACACGAGTTCATCTACCAGGCGCTCGATTGGTTGGAGGAAACCGCGGACCTGCCTGACGGCGCACGCCCGAAATGGACCTGCGAGGCGAGCGAGCCGGTGCGCCGGTGGCTCACCAAGGCGGCGGCGGCGGACGTCGCACGCTTCGTTCGCTTGCATCGGCAAGGACGCCTCGACGTGGCGGCATTGCGCTGGCATACCACGCCGCTGGCGAACCGGGCCGGTCTCGAACGGCTGCTCACCGGCAAACGGGAACTTGAGGAACTGTTAGGCACGGAACTCCAAGTCGCGTGCCAACATGACGTGACCGGCGTGCCGTGGCCGCTGGCAGATGTGTTGCTGGATGCCGGGGTGGATTTTTTCGTCATGGCGATCAACATCCACCTGGGTCGGGCGGTGCAACCGCGGCCGGGGATGTTGTTGTGGGAAGCGCCGTCGGGTCGCACGCTCCGCGTGTTCAACGGCAACCATTACACGATGTTCGACCAGTTGCTGTGGGCCTGGGATGATTCGGTCGAGCGCATGGCGCAGGGCTGGCTCGCCTATCAGGAACGCCTGCAACAAATCAACTACCCCCTCGATTTCGTCTATCTGACCACCACCTGCTCGCCGGTGATGTGGGACAACGCGCCACCGAATCCGTTCCTGCCCGACTTGATCCGGCGCTGGAACGACGCCGGGCACAGGCCGCGAATCCGTTACGCCACCTTCGACGACTTGCGCCAGCGGGCCATGCTGGTGCCAGATGCCCGCCTGCCACGGCTCCGCGGCGACTGGACCGACTACTGGAACTTCGGCTGCGCGGCCAGCCCGGTAGCCACCGCCCGCAACCAACAGGCCAAGCCGCTGATGGAGGCCGCCGGATTGTTAGGCGGGCATCCCGGCACGCTGGCGCAGGCCTTGGAAATGGTGGATCTCTATGACGAGCACACCTGCGGCTACTATGACTCCGATCCCGCCCACCCGCAGGCGCAGACCACCGAGTTGCTGAAACAAGCACTGGCGCATCAAGGCCACGAGCACGCCGCGTTCGCCCTGATGGACGGCCTCGAGCGGCTCGCGCAAAACCCGCTCGCGGACAAGGGGATCGCGCGGGTTTTGTTAGTCAATCCCGGCCCGCTGCCGCTGACGCTGCGGCCGGAATTGCCTGCCGCGTGGTTCGCCGCGCGCGAGGCGGCCAGCGAGCGGACCTATCGCGCCAGCCGGATGTTCTACGACGCCCGCTCGTGGGGCGGCGGTTTTCCCGGCATGCAGGCCCGCGCCTTCGGCCCGCTGGAGTTGCCGCCATTCTCATGGCGGGTGGTCGAGTTGGCCGAGCTGCCGCCTGCCGAGGCAACCCCGGATCTCCATCACGAGATCGAGGTGGACACCGCCGCCCGCCGCGAACTCAACTTCGCGCCCGCCGCCAACCACCAGCGGCGCACCGGCCGCCTCACCTCGCCCTATCACATCCTGCGCTACGACCCGGCTTCCGGGCGGATCCTGTCCTTGCTGGACCGCACGCAGAACCGTGAGGTGCTCGCCCCGCGCGACGGGCTGGACTTCTTCGCCTTCGTCCGCGAGCGCACCGACGCGTTGGCGGAAGACCGGCGCCATGCCTTCTATCAGCGGGACCTGGATCAGGAAAAGGTGGATGCAATGTGTTGGCAGGATTGGTCGCCGGTGCATGAGCGTGCCACGCGGGTGACCCACTGCGAAGTGAGTGCCGGCAGCGGCAGCCTGACCCTCATCCGCGAACTCCAGGCTCCGGGGATGCTGTTTCTAACTCAGAGGATCACGCTGTCCGCTCACGACCCGGTCATCCACCTTGAGGTGGCCATGGAGTTGCTGCCGGAGGCCTCGCCACAGGCGGTGTATTTCGCATTTCCGTTAGATATGGCGGCGGGCTGGCAGGCGTTGTTTGATACCGCCGGGGCGGTGGTGCGGGTGGATGATGATCAATTGCCGGGCGCTTGCCGCAACTGGGCGACCACGGAGACCCTGGCGGTGATGTGGGACGGTGCTGGCGGGGTGGCCTTGCTCACGCCGGATGCGCCCATGGTGCAGTTCGGTGACTTTCATTTCGCCCGACCGCTGGACGTGCTGCCACGTCCGCCGTGCCCGCTGCTGCTGGCCTGGCCGGTCAACAACTACTGGGACACCAACTTTTCCCGCGTGCAGGCGGGCCGCATCCGTCTGCGTTATGGCTGGCTGACCTTTGGCGGGCCTGCGGATGTCACTTGGCTGCGGGCGGTGGCGGCACGCTTCCGCCAGGCGCCGCTCCTCTGGCCGGTGACCAGCGGCGGCAGGGCGGCAGGCCACGGGACTCTGCAGTCCGCTCCATCTCCCCCATCAGCAACTTGATCTAACCATGTACTTCATCGATTGGCTGATTGTCGGCGGCTTCTTTTTCCTGGTGGCCGGGGCGGGCTTGGTGTTCTCGCGCCAGAGTGCCAGGAGTTCCAAGGCGTATTTCCTGGGAGCGGAGAACAAGTGGTGGATGCTGGCCGCTTCCGGCGCCTCTACGAATTTTTCGATCAACGGCACGGTGTGGAATCTGGCGATTCTGATGGTGTTGGGGATGAAGTCGTTCTGGGTCACGTTGGTGTGGTGGATGCCCAACGCGGTGTTTCTGATGGCGTATTCGGGCATCTGGATCCGTCGCTGCGGTGGCATCACCTCGGCGGAACTCAACAGGATCCGCTTCGGCGTGGGCACCGGCGCGAAGTGGGCCCGCACCAGCTTCGCCTTCATGATCACCTTGTTCTCGGTGGCCTCCCTGTGCATGTCCTACATCATCGTCCACAAGTTCGCGGTGGTGTTCGGCTTTTCTAACACGCACGCCCACTGGGTGGCGCTCGGCATCGTGCTGCTCACCAGCAGTTATGTGCTGTTCGGCGGCTTCAAGGGGGTGATTCTCAGCGAGTTCCTGCAAACCGTGGTGCTGTTCGCGGTGGCGTTCATCATCGGCTTGGTGTGTTATCAACAGTACTCGGCAGAACAGGTGCATGCCGCCGTCAGCCACGGCAGCGGGGCGGCGGCGGTGAGCCAGGACTATTGGAAATCGTTGTGGCCGGAAGCCACGCCGCGGATCGGGATGTTCGAGGCCTCGAAAGGATACCATGGCTGGAATGACTTTGTGGGTCAAACCCTCGCCTTCTCAATCATCGGCATGATTGGCTGCGTCGGTGGGGCCGGCGGGCGCTACGGCGAACAGCGGTTTCTGGCCGCCACCACCACCAAGGAAGCCGCCAAGCTCGCCGCCCTCTGGCAGTTTCTTGGTTTCCCCCGCTGGATCATGACCGCCGGCCTGTGTTATCTCGGTTATACCATGTACACCTCTCAAATCAGCCATGACCCGGAATGTGTGATGCCCAGGTTCCTCCAGTCCGGCCTGCTCGGGCCCGGCTTGTTAGGATTGGTGGTGGCCGGGCTGTCAGCATCGTTCATGACCAGCTTTTGCTCGGAAATCAACGCCTGTGCCTCAATCATCGTGCGCGATCTCTATCAACCGTTGCTCGCCCCGCAGGTGGCTGATGACGACCGCAAGCTGGTCAGGGTGAGTTATGGGGCGACCGGAGGCCTGGCGGCGCTGGCTGCCGTCATTGGCTATGCCATGGTCGAATCGCAGGCGCGGGGCGGCGGCAGCGCGCTCAACGTGATCTGGGACTGGATGTTAGGCGGGCTGCTCACCTGCTTGGTCGTGCCGCTGGCATTCCGCTGGTATTGGGGGCGCATGAACGGCTGGGGCTTCGCCGCCGGCTGCCTGGTGAGCCTGGTGCCCTCGCTCGCCATGCTGGCGCGTGCCTTTGTGTCAGCCGATCATTTGCTGCAGGCCTGGCCGAAGAATCATTTCACCTATGTCACCCTCGCGACCTCCACGCTAGCGTGCATCATCGTGTCGCTGCTGACGCCGCCGATCGAAGGTGAGGCTTCGGCGGCGTTTTACGCGCGGGTGCGGCCGTTTGGCCTGTGGAAGGACGCGGAGCAACGGGCCCGGCAGGCCGGGCTGGCTCTAGCCACTGCCATCCCCGTGCCGCAAATTCTGCTCAACGTCGCGCTTGGCCTGGTCGCCTCGTTTTCGCTCTACATGGCCCCGGTTTACTTCCTCGGGCATTGGAATGCGGAAGGACTTTTCTGCATCGCCCTTTTTGCTGCCTGTGGTATTGCCCTGTATTTCACCTGGTACCGCACGCTGCCGGAGGATTGAGCCTGCCACTCATGATGAACCGCCTCGCCCTGCTTGCCACGATGCTTGCTCTGCTCACCAGTTGCGCTGTGGCGGCCGGGCCGCCGCTGTCCGGAGGCGAACGCATCGCCGCCACCCACGGGCCTTGCCAAGGCACTTGCGATTCTCGGCTGGATCAAGCCGTCCAAACGCTTCCCTGCAGCCGACTACATCGTTAGCAAAGGCGGGTGGAACCAAGTCTGCGGCCGCGGTATTGCCAGGGGCCATCCGCGTCATGTTAGCGCTCCACCATGCCCCGACTGCCGCCATGCTTCCACGCAGCTTCCGCGCCCGGCTCTGGCGTTTCGCCCCGCAGCGCTCCCGCCCCATCCGTGAAATCCCGCGCCCGGCACCGCAGCCTTTTCCCCAGCGCCACCTCCCGGCTTCGCCCAAGCTGGAGTCAGCTTCGTTTCCACGGAGCTTCCCGCTTCATGATCTCGCGTAAGAAACTTCAAGTCCCAAGCGTAAGGCGGAAGCCGTTGGCAACCCACCCTGAACAAGGCGCTTCCATGAACCGTGTCTCCTCCCTGCTGCAAATGATCCTGCTGGCCTGCGTGCCTTGTGTTGGCTTGGCCGCGCCCCCGGCGCAGCCGTCCGCCGAAGTAACACCGGAGCAGGCCTGGCGTAATGAATATGACGAGACCGTCGGCCAGCTAGCCCGGTTGAGGACCGCCGGGAAGCACTGGCGTGACCGGCTGGCGGCGGAAGCGCTGGACCCGCAGGCGCTGGTGCAAGCGGCGGATGCGGATCCTCTCGAGGTGGTGCTGCGCCGCACCGCGGCGTTGATCCAACATTTCAAAACGCAGGAGGCCTTGCCCGCCGCGGCTGTGGGCGAGTTTGAGGCGGGCTTGGGCAAGCTCTCTGCCGAGGCCAAACTCGCCACCCAGGAGGACGCGCGGCGGAACCTGTTCTTCGCGGTGTGCGCCTTGCGCCGCAGTGTCGCCTTCGCCAATCCGCTGCTCAACTTTGACCGCATCGTCTGCCTGCTCGAGCAACCCGGCGAGGCCCGCATCATCGAGCAGGCACGCGCCATCTGGCCGGGTCACAGCAATGGCGGCGGACCGCTCGTCATTCAAAACTTCAAGGCCAAGGCCACCACCAGCACGCCGTTGGGCGGCCTCAAGGTGGCTGCCGGGCCATGGCAGGGGAAGGAGCTGACAGGCAAGTTCTCGGGGCTGGAACTCAGCCACGACGGCAACCAACTGCTGTTTGCCGCGACCACCGTCGGCGAAGTCTGGCATGTTTTCAAACATGATCTAACCACCAAGCAGTTGGTACAACTCACCGACGGCCCGGCGGACGACTTCGATCCATGCTTTTTGCCATCAGGGAGAATCGTGTTCACGTCCACGCGGCGCGGCGGCGTCGGCAGATGTGTGCTCACCCCGCAGTCATTGACCTACACGCTGCACTCGATGGAGGCCGATGGTTCGGACCTCATCTGTCTGAGTTTCCATGAGACCAACGAATGGGCGCCAACGGTGACGCACTCCGGCAAAATCGCCTACACCCGTTGGGACTATGTGGACCGCCACTGGGGCACCGCCCATCATCTCTGGGAATGTTTTCCGGACGGCCGGGATCCCCGCAATTTCCACGGCAACTATCCGTTGCCATGGTCCGCCATGACGGCTGGACTCCAGCCCGCACAGTATGGCAAGGAGGCGCTGGTGTATGGGCGAAACCTGCGGCCCGATGCCGAGATCGCCTTCCGCGCGGTGCCGGATTCGCCGAAATTCACCGCCACGGCCGTGGGCCACCATGAGGGGTTTTCCGGGAGTCTCGTGCTCATCGACACCCGGATTCCCGATGACGGCGCCATGGCGCAGGTCAAGCGCATCACGCCGGAGTATTTCTTCCCGGAGGTGGAGCCGGGCGCAACCCATGCCTACGGCACCGCGTGGCCGCTGAGCGAGGATTTCTATCTCTGCAGTTTTCACTCCGGTCTCTATCTGTTGGATAGGTTTGGCAACCGCGAGTTGATCCATGACCCGGGAGATGCGAGGTACCGCGTCAGGGATCCGTTTCCAGTCCGTCCGCGGTGGCTGCCGCCGGTGTTGCCGGTGCAGACCTGGCAGGGGAATCGCGCGGCGTTGCCGGAGCACCAGCGGGCGACCATCAGCATCATGAATGTTTATGCGGCCGATGCCACCGCCCGACTGCCGGAGGGGATGAAGGTCAAATGGTTGCGCATTGTCCAGGTGATCCCCCAACTGTTAGACAATTGGTTCAGTCTCGAGTCCGTCTCGCAAGTGGCGTTCACCACCGACTCGATCGGGCGCCTGCCCTTGGGGGTGGTGCCGGTCGAAGACGATGGCAGTGTGTACTGCGAGGCGCCGGTGGGCAAGGCCCTCTATTTCCAGTTGCTCGATGAGCAGGGGATGGCGGTTCATTCCATGCGATCGGCCACTTATGTCCATCCCGGCGAACAGATGACCTGCTTCGGCTGCCATGAGGACAAGTGGCAGACCGGCAGCACCTACAGCCAGTCGGCGGCGCTGAAACGTCCGCCGTCGAAACTCGCGCCCGAGGTTGCAAGCGGGGCCATGCCCTTCAATTTCTACCAACTGGTGAAGATTCCGGTGTTTGACAAGAAGTGTGTGGGGTGCCACCAGAAGCATCCGAAGGCGCCTGACATGAGCTACCAGTCCTTGGCGAGGAATGATCTGGCGTTCAGCTATCCCGGAGAACACAAGGCGCTTTCGATGTTAGGTGTCGGTGGCTCACGGACGACGCCTGGCCGCTTTGGCGCGCGTGCCTCCGGCATCATGCGAGCGCTAAGCACCAGGCCGCAGCACCAGGACCTGCAGTTGAGCGCCGACGAGTGGCGGCGCCTCACGCTGTGGCTTGACCTCAACTCCAACGAAATCGGCTGGATCGGCAATGACCGGGGGCAGCTCGCCGCCCAGAAGGCGGGCACGGCGCTGTGGCCACCGGTGGATGTCGATCCGGCGCATCCGACCGGGGTGGAACAGGATTTTCCCGTGCCGGCCTGGAAGTGAAGCGGCCGGGCGGGCTGTGTTCCGGCGTTGACCTGGCGGGGCGGCCGGGCCTAGGATGTGGGCGTGGCGGAGAGTGCGGGAGCGGGACGCTGGCAGACGGACGGGAAGTTTTTCCGGGCCGGGGCCGAGCGTGTGGTGATGCGGGCGGTGACCTACGGGCCGTTTCCGGGTGGCTGGGCGGATTCGTTGGATGAGGATTTTTCCCGGATTGCGGCGGCCGGGTTCAATGCGCTGCGCTTGTATGAGATGCCCGGGCTGGGTTTGTTAGATGCGGCGTGGCAGCATGGTCTGCGGGTGTTTGGCGGGCTGCAATGGGCGCAGAGTGCGGATTTTTTCCGGCGTCCGGAACTCTATGCCTCGGCGCGGGTGGCGTTGGCGCGGAGTCTGCGCGAGATCGGCGAGCATCCGGCGTTGGTGGCCGTTTATGTGGGCAATGAAGTGCCTGCGGATGTGGCCCGCTGGATGGGGCCGCTGCGGGTGCGGCGGGCCATCGAGGGCTTGATCACCCTCGGCAGACAAGTCGCGCCCGCGCTGATGTTTGCGTATGCCAACTATCCGAGCACCGAGTATCTGGAGCCGGAGAATGCGGATTTCACGGCATTCAATCTCTATCTTGAAGAGGAATCGGCGCTGCGGAGTTATCTCAAACGCCTGCATCATATCGCCGGGGACCGGCCCTTGGTGATCTCGGAGTTTGGGCAGGATTCGCGGCGCAATGGCCTGGAGCAGCAGGCAGCATCCCTCGGCTGGGCCTTGCCTGCGGCCAGGGCGGTGGCAACCGCCGGCCTGACGGTCTATGCGTGGAGTGACCGGTGGTGGAACGCCGGCGCGGAAGTGTTGGATTGGGATTTCGGCTTGCTTGATCGCGACGGCCGGGCGAAGCCGGCGTTGCATTCCGTTAGATCCGGCTTCAACCGCGTCCCGGTTGATGGGCCGGGTCACGAGTTGTCATTCTCGGTGATTGTTTGCACGCGGAATGGCAAAGAGCGGATCGGCAAGTGCCTGCGAGCCTTGGAGAAAATGCCGGATGCCGGGCACGAGGTGCTGGTGGTGGATGATGGCTCGGGCGATGGCACGGCGGAGTTGGTGGCGAAGGAGTTCCCGCACGTGCGGCTGTTGCGCCTCGCGCCGGGCGGCCTGAGTGCCGCGCGGAATGCCGGAGCGGCGGCGGCGACGGGAGACATCCTTGCGTTCACCGATGACGATTGCGAGCCGGACCCCGAGTGGGTGGCGCGGCTGCGGCGGGTATTTGCGGATGGCCGCTTTGCCGCCGTCGGCGGACCCAACCTGCCGCCGCGTCCGCGCACGTGGCGCGAGGCGTTGGTATGTGCGGCGCCGGGCGCGCCTACCCATGTGCTGTTGGATGATGAGGAGGCGGAACACCTGCCGGGCTGCAATCTGGCCGTGACGCAGGCGGCATTTGCCGCCATCAGCGGCTTTGATCCGGCATTTCACACGGCGGGCGATGATGTGGATTTTTGCTGGCGACTGCGGGATGCCGGGTATCGGCTCGGCTTTGCGGCGGGGGCCTTCGTCTGGCATTGGCGGCGCCCATCGGTGCGTGCCTTCCTGCGCCAACAAATCGGCTACGGGCGGGCCGAGCATCTGCTGCTGCAAAAACATCCGCAGCGGTTTTCCTCACGCGGCGACGTCTGCTGGGAGGGCTTTGTCTATGACGGCGGCCCGGTGCGGGCCATGGCGGAATCCGTGATCTATCACGGCCCCATGGGGGGGGCCGGCTATCAATCCGTCCTCAACCGCATGCTGCCGCTGCGTGGCTTGGACGGACGCTTCGATTCGGCCAGCGCCCGGCTCGCCCTGCGTGCGGTCGGGTTTCTCCAGCTCCGCCTGCGGGCCTGGGCCAGAAACCGGACGCTGTGGCTTGGCGCACCCCGCGCGACCCTGCCAGCGAGGCCCAAGCCCAACGCCGAATTTGAAATTGCCAGTGCCGCGGGCCTTGAGCGCGCGGACTTCCTCCAAGTACTGCTAGACGAGGGCTGGACTGCGGGCGGAGCATCGGATGGCTGGGACGTGGAAAAATCCGGCACCCGCGTGCTGCTGGCCACCGAGCGTGGCGATGGAATCGGCAAGCGAACACTCGTCCGGGTGTGGGGCGATCGCGCGGTGCTGCCCGGAGCCCTCACCCACCCGCAAGACCCGCGCTGAGGCGGGTTCGTCGCGGCATATTCCATGCCGACCTTGGGCCAAACCTCGGCAGTTCCGGGCCTTCAATCCCGGGATGCTGCATGCAGCGAGCGACAAATGCACGGTGCCACACCTTTTCTTGAAAGATGCCCGCCGCTCGGCCGCGTATCTCCCACCGCTTGAAAAATTCACCTTCACCCAACTGCCGACCCGCGCTGCTGGCGGCCATAGTTTCCGCAGCAATCATTCACTCCGCAACAGGTGCCGACGTGCATTCGGCGCTCGACGTTGCATTCGCCCCCGATGGCAAGACGCTCGCCGTCACCGATGCCACCACCCCTGCGGTGGTGCTCATCGACCCCGCCACCCGCACGATCCTGCGCACCGTGAAACTCGCCGGCCCGCCAGCCGGCCTGGCCTGGGCGGCCGATGGCAAACGCCTCTTCGCTGCGGAATCGGGTGCCAGCAGCATCGCCGAGGTCGATCCGGCCAACGGGTCGATCAGCCGCCGGCTCAGCACCGGCCGCTACCCGCGGGGACTCGCGGTCGTGCCCCGCCGCCAGCTCTTGCTGGCCGCCGATTGGGGTCTCGACAAACTCACGGTGATTGATCTCGCCACCGGTGCCACCAAGGCCAACCTCACCGTGGGCCGCCAACCCACCGCCGTGGCCATCACCCCGGACGAATCGCTCGCCTTGGTCAGCAACATGATTCCCGCCACCGCCTCCACCGCGCCCGACACCGCCACCGAGGTCTCGGTCATCGACCTCCAGACGCTGCAGGCCAAGCCCCCCATCCGCCTGCCACTCGGCTCCACCGACACCCGCGGCATCGCCATCAGCGGCGACGGCCGCACCGCGTTCGTGGTCCACACCCTCGGTCGCTTCAACCTGCCGACCACCCAACTCGACCGCGGCTGGGTCAACACCAACGCCCTCACCATCATCGATGTGCCAGCGAGCAAGATTACCGCCACGGTGTTGTTGGATCAGGTGATGGATGGTGCCGCGGACCCCTGGGGCATCGCCCTCGATCCGTCCGGCGTGCGCATGTTCGTCAGCCTCTCGGGCGTTCACCAACTCGCCGTCATCGACCTCGAACGGCTGCCGGAAATCCTCAAGGAAACGCCCGAATTGCTCGTCAACGACCTCGCCGCACTGTACCGCCACAACCTGATCCGTCGCCTCGACATGCCCGCCCAAGGACCACGCGGTCTCGCCGTCTCACCCGACGGCAAGCTCGTCGCCGTCGCCGGCTTCTTTTCCGGCAACGTCGTCCTAACCGACATCAACGGCGCGAATCCCGCCGCCCTGCCGCTTGGCCCGCAAGAGCCACCTCATCTCGCCCGGCAAGGCGAAGCCATCTTCCACGATGCCGGCCGTTGCTTCCAGCGCTGGCTCAGTTGCGCCAGTTGCCACCCCGGCACGCGGGCCGACGGTCTCAATTGGGATTTGCTCAACGACGGCCTCGGCAATCCGAAAAACGCCCGCTCGCTGGTCTTCAGCGACCGCACCCCGCCCCTGATGTCGCACGGCGTGCGCGACGATTTGGGAGCCTGCGTGCGGGCCGGTTTCGTCCACATTCTGTTCACCGAACCCAAGGTGCAAGACGTGGAGGCCGTCACGGCCTATCTCAAATCCCTCAAACCGGTCGTGAGCCCCTACCGCAAGGCCGACGGTTCCCTAACCGACGCGGCGCAGCGTGGCGAGAAAATCTACAACGACCCGCTGGTCGCCTGCGGCAAATGCCACCCGGGCCCGCTGCTCACCGACCTGGGGATGTACGATGTCGGCACCAGCCGGCCCTTCGACCGCGGTGCCCTCCGCTTCGATACGACCTCCCTCGTCGAACTGTGGCGCACCCCGCCCTACCTCCACGATGGCAGCGCCGTGACCATCCGCCAGGTCCTGGTTGAAGAGAACCGCGGCGACAAACACGGCGTCACCTCCAAACTCACGCCCGCCCAAATCGACGACCTCGTCGCCTATTTGCAGTCGCTCTAACACCACCGCGCCGTGTCCGCGTTCCCGCTCCGCCTCCTGTCCGCCGCCCTCGCGCTGGCAGTCGGGGGCGATGCGGCTTGCGCCGACGTCCGCAGCGAGGTGCTGGCCCGTGCCCCGGCGCTGCGGGAAATCATTTTCGCCGTGCGCAAGCCCAATGACCGCGATGGCCACTGGTATGCCAACTTCAGCTACTACGGACCCGATGAATCCCGCGTGGCCTATCTGCCCGGCGGACGCCTCTGCAAGCTCGACCTCACCAGCGGGCTGGTCACCACCCTGATCGACGACCCGCAAGGCGGCATCCGCGACCCGGTCCTCAACCACGACGCCAGCCGCATCGTGTTTGCCTGGCGCCAGGGCGCGGGGCCACACTATCACCTCCACGAGTGCCGCCTCGACGGCAGCGGCCTGCGCCAGCTCACCGACGGCCCGTGGGATGACTTCGAGCCCAGCCACCTGCCCGACGGCGGCCTCGTCTTCGTCTCGAGCCGCTGCAAACGCTGGGTGGGTTGCTGGCTCACCCAGGTCGCCACCCTCCATCGCTGCGACGCCGACGGCCGCAACATCGAGCCGCTCTCCGCCAACCTCGAACAGGACAACACCCCGTGGCCACTCCCCGACGGCCGCGTCCTCTATCAGCGCTGGGAATACATCGACCGCTCGCAGGTTCACTACCACCACCTCTGGACCACCAATCCGGACGGCACCAACCAGATGATCTACTACGGCAACCAAAGCCCTGGCGTGGTGATGATCGATGCCAAACCGGTTCCGGCATCCGATCAGGTGGTCAGCATCTTCTCACCCGGCCACGGCCAGAACGAACACGCCGGGCAGGTCGTCACGCTCAGCCCGCGCCTGGGTCCCGACGACCAGACCGCCGTTCGCGTGATCAACCCCGAGCCGGCCTTCCGCGACCCGTGGGCCTTGGCGAGCGACGCCTTCCTCGTCGCCCGCGGTCCGGAACTCCTCGCCATGAACGGCAAGGGCGCAACCGCCCCGCTGTTCACTCTATCAGAATCCGAACGCCAGGCCGGGTTCTGGGTTCATGAGCCGCGCCCGGTGCTGCCGCGCCCACTGGAAAACATCATCGCCCGCCACAGCGACCCGGCCCAGGCGACCGGCAGGCTGATTCTCTCCAACATCCTTGATGGCCGCAACATGCAGGGCGTCAAACCCGGCGAAATCCGCAAGCTGTTAGTCCTCGAGCCGCTCCCGAAACCGGTCAACTACACCGGCGGCATGGACCCGCTCACCTACGGCGGCTCGTTCACCCTCGAACGCGTCGTCGGCACCGTGCCGGTCGAGGCGGACGGCTCGGCCTATCTGGAACTGCCCGCCCGCCGCAGCTTCTTCTTCGTCGCGCTCGATGAACACGACCTCGCGGTGAAGCGGATGCAAAGTTTTCTAACCGTCCAGCCGGGTGAAGTCACCAGTTGCATCGGCTGCCACGAACAACGCACCCGCACCAGTCAGCCGCCGCTCAATCTCAAGGCCTTGGAACGCCCGCCAAGCGTGATCACCCCGGTGCCCGGGGTCCCCGAGGTGTTCGACTTCCCGCGCGACATCCAGCCGATCCTCGACGCCGCTTGTGTCGCTTGCCACGACTACGACCCGAGCGCCAGCGGCGGCCCCTGTGCCGGCAAACTCATTCTAACGGGTGATCGCGGGCCGATGTTCAGTCACAGCTATTTCATGCTGACCATCGCCGGGTTGTTTTCCGACGGCCGCAACCGCGCGCAAAGCAACTACGCGCCGCGCACGCTCGGCTCGGCGGCCAGTCGCTTGCTCCAGCTCATCGACGGCTCCCACTACGGGGCCACCGTCACCCCGCACCAAGCCAGCATGCTGCGCCTGTGGATCGATGCGGCGGCCACCTATCCGGGCACCTACGCCGCCCTCGGCACCGGCATGATCGGCGGCTACGAGGAGAACCAGCCAGTCCACACCGACCTGGCATGGCCGAGCACCCGCGCTGCGGCCCAGGTGCTCGAGGCCCGCTGCGCCACCTGTCACTCCGGCAAGGGCGCGCCGCCGCTGCCCCGGGCGCTATCCGATGAGCGCGGCACCTCGTTCTGGCAGCCGAAGATCCCCGACCGCACGCACGTCACCAGCCGTCATTTGGTCTTCAACCTCAGCCGCCCGGAGAAATCGATGATATTGCTGGCCCCGCTCGCCCGCACGGCCGGCGGCTATCAACTCTGCCGCCGCCCGGACGACCCGGCACCGGTCTTTTCCAGCACCTCGGATCCTGACTACCGGAAACTCCTGGCGATGGTCACCGCCGGGAAGCGCGACCTTGACACCATCACCCGCTTCGACATGCCGAACTTCAAGCCACGGGCCGCTTATATCCGCGAAATGAAGCGCTACGGCATTCTTCCCGCCGAGCTGCCGCCCGGGGCTCCGGTGGACCCCTACCTAACCGATCAGCGTTACTGGCAATCCCTCTGGCATCAGCCGACTCCCGCACTTCACTGAGCACCCTCCACGCCGGTTTATCTATCAGCCTACTCGCCGACCCTCCCGATGATTTCCGCGCCGCTCCGATTCGCTCCCCCGCAGGTTTTCCTGATGGCGCTGTTGGCATGCGGTGCGCTCGGCATGCCAGCCGCCAGTAGCCGGGCTGGCGACGCGCTCCAAGCGGCAGGCCTGCCCACCCAGTCGGTTTGGCACACCACCGGTCCGCTTCAGGCCACCGGGCTCAATGAGCCGCTGTTCCCTGAAAGCGGAGTTGATCTCAAGGCGAGCGCGAGCGACGGCAAGCCGCGGTGGACGGCCATGCCCAAGTGGCTGGACGGCCAGACGATCGGGCTCACGACGCTCGCCGGGACGGCCACCTATCTGTTCCGCACGATCGAGTGCCGCGCCGCCGTGAAAGTGCCGGTTGGTTTCGGCAGCGAGGGTGGCATTGAGGTTTGGTTGGGCGGCAAGAAGATCCACTCCAACAAGGGGCCACGCGCCATGGTGCCCGATCAAAGCAAGGTCACCCTGGACTTGAAGAGCGGCACCAACGACCTGCTGGTGAAGATCTACAACCGGGCGGGCGGCTGCCGCTTCTATTATTCCGGCCTCGCCGCACCCAGCCTCGCCGTCACCAGTCCGGGGCATGCCCTGCGGCTTTCCATCAGGGAACTCATGACCCGGTTTGGCGCCAAGTATCCGTCCGGCCAGACCTCTCTGGAGCAGCTCGCGGCCCTGGAAACGGAGCTTGCCGCGCCGGCCGGCGATGCTAACAAAACCGCCGCCTGGCAAGTCCGCTTTGACGAACTTCAATACCAGGCGCTGGTGCTCGACAATCCCTATCTCGACTTCCAGGAAGTGCTCGCCATCCGCCGTGATCGCAAGACGCTCGGCCTGCCGCAAAACTGGCAGGGCAACACGAGCCTCAAAGCCAACATGGATAACGAACTGGTTCGCTTCGACGTCAAGGGCAAGGTGCCCGCCACCACCGTTTACAAACCTGCCGAGCCCTGGTTTGTCGGCGACCTGAACCTCCATTTCGAGGCGGACCGCCTGCTGTTTTCGTCGATCGGCAAGAACCAGCGCTGGCAGGTCTTCGAGTTGAAGTTGGGGGAAGCGGTGCCGACCGTGGTCACGCCCGAACGAGACGCCGACGTCGATAACTACAACGGCATCTATCTGCCGGATGGCCGGATCATTTTCGATTCGACCTCGGTGTTTGTGGGCGTGCCCTGTGTGGGCGGCAACGATTATGTGGCGAACCTGCACCTGCTGAGCGCCGATCGGAAGAACGTCCGCCGGCTCTGCTTCGAGCAGGACAACGACTGGTATCCGACGGTGCTGCCCGACGGCCGCGTGATGTTCTTGCGCTGGGAATACACCGACTCGGCCCACTACTTCAGCCGCGTCCTGATGTCCATGAACCCCGACGGCACCAACCAGATCGAGTACTACGGCAGCAACAGCTACTGGCCTAACAGCACTTTCTACGCCAAGCCGCTCCCCGGGCAGCCCAACAAGTTTGTCGGCATTGTTTCCGGCCATCACGGCGTGCCCCGCATGGGCGAACTGGTGTTGTTCGACCTGAGCAGCGGCCGCCAGGAGAACGCCGGCGCGGTGCAGCGGATTCCCGGCCATGGCAAACCGGTCGAGGGTAAGATTCAAGACCAGTTGGCCGGTGACTCGTGGCCGAAGTTTCTCCATCCGCTGCCCATCGCTGACAAATACTTCCTGGTGGCCAGCCAACCCCGCAACAATGCGAACTGGGGCATCTATCTGGTGGATGTGTTCGATAACATGGTGCTGCTGCGCGAGGAACCGGGCTATGCGCTCCTCGAGCCGATTCCACTGAAGAAAACCCCCGTGCCGCCGGTCATTCCCGACAAGGTGAAACTGGACGAGAAGATCGCCACGGTGTCCATCCAGGACATCTATGCGGGCCGCGGCATGCCGGGCGTGCCGCGCGGCACCGTCAAGTCGCTGCGGGTCTATCAATATGAGTATTCCTATCGCAACATGGGCGGCCACTACGCCGTGGGGATGGAAGGCCCCTGGGACGTGCGCCGGCTGTTAGGCACGGTGCCGGTCCATCCCGACGGTTCGAGTTATTTCGAAATCCCGGCCAACACGCCCGTTTCGTTGCAGCCGCTCGACGCCGAGGGCAAGGCCGTGCAACTCAAGCGCAGTTGGATGGTGGGCATGCCCGGCGAACGCGTCTCCTGCGTCGGTTGCCACGACAATCAGAACGACGGGGCGGTCGCCGTGAAGCTCACGGCGGCAGCCCAGCAGGCCCCCGCCAAGCTGCAGCCATGGCACGGCCCGACGCGCGGCTTCAGCTTCATCCGCGAGGTGCAGCCGGTGCTCGACAAGTTCTGCGTCGGCTGCCACGACGGCAAGGAGGCGGAGCGCCCGCGCTTCGACGACACCGGCGGCCACTTTCCGAAGTCCTACCACGCGTTGCATCCATTCGTGCGGCGCAATGGTCCCGAGGGCGATTACAACACCCTCACCCCGCTGGAGTTCCACGCCGACACCAGCGACCTCGTGCAGATGCTCCAGAAGGGCCATTACAATGTGAAGCTGGATGCCGAGGCCTGGGACCGGCTGATTACCTGGATCGACCTGAATGTGCCGGCCTTGGGCACCTGGCGGGAAGTTGGCAGAATCCCGCAGAACTTCGAGCAACGCCGCCATGACCTGCGGCAGGAATACGCCGGCATTGATGAGGACATTGAGGCCATCCCCAATCCCTATGTGAAGACCGGGACGTTCATTCAGCCGCCACCGCTGCCGCCCAAACCGACCGTGCCGAGGGTGCCGGATTGGCCCTTCCCGGCCGCCAAGGCGCAGCAGTTGCAACAGGGCCTGGGCACGACCGGCATGAAACTTGACTTGGGCGATGGCATCTCGCTGGGCTTGCAACGCATCCCGGCGGGTGAGTTCGCCATGGGCGATGGCAACGGTTACCCCGACGAGTATCCGGTGGCGATGGTCGCCATCCGCCAACCCTTCTGGATGGCCACCACCGAGATTTCGTTAGAACAATACCAGCAGTTCAAGGCCGCCCATCGCAACGGTTACTACGACATGCACTACAAGGATCAGGTCAAGCCCGGCTATCTGATGGATTTCCCCGCGCTGCCCGCCATCCGCGTGTCGTGGAATGAGGCCATGGCGTTCTGCCGCTGGCTCTCGCAACGCAGCGGCCAGCACGTCACCCTGCCCACCGAGGCGCAGTGGGAGTGGGCCGCCCGCGCCGGCAGCGACACCCCGCTCTGGTACGGCGATTTGAATGCCGACTTCTCCACGGCAGCCAACCTGGGCGACGTTTCGCTGAAGATGCTGGCGGTCAGCGGCGTCGATCCACAACCGATCAAGAACCCCGGCAAGGACGTGGATTTCGTGCCCAAGGACGAGCGCTTTGACGATGGCATCCTGCACCTGGCGCCTTGCGGCCACTATGCGGCCAACCCGTGGGGGCTCAAGGACATGTCCGGCAATGCCGCGGAGTGGACGCGCAGCACCTACCGCCCCTATCCATACCATGCCGCCGCAGAGCAGGACGATGCTACCTCAGCGGCAAAAAAAACCGTGCGCGGCGGATCGTGGTATGATCGGCCCAAGCACGCCCGTTCCGGTTTCCGCCAAGCCTACCCGGCATGGCAGAAGGTATATAATGTCGGCTTCCGCGTGATCGTGGAAGACTGAGATGCGCTCCATGTCCCCCCCATCAATCCCCTAACACAATCCCCTAACACAATCCCCACCCCATGCTCAACATAGCCCTCTTTGGCCCCCCGGGCGCCGGTAAAGGCACCCAATCGGAATTCCTGATCAGGAAGTACAACTTGTTCTATATCTCCACCGGAGACCTGTTGCGGCAGGAAATGGCCGGCAAAACCAAACTGGGACTCGAAGCCCAGAGCATCATTGCCGCCGGCGGCTTGGTTTCCGACGAGATCATCGTGCAGATCATCGAGAAGACCATCATCGACAATCCCGGTTCCAACGGCTTCCTGTTCGACGGGTTTCCGCGCACCTACATCCAAGCCTATATCTTGGAGGGCCTGATGCTCAAGCTCAATACTGCGCTCAACTGTCTGATCAGCATCACCGTGTCGGAAGAGGAATCCGTCAGACGGTTGATGAACCGCGGCATAACCTCGGGCCGCAGCGACGACAACGAATCCGTGATCCGCAACCGGCTGCAAGAATACACGCAGAAGACCTTGCCGGTGCTGCAGTTTTACCGGGACAAAGGGATCTATGTGGAAGTGGACGGAGCCGCCGCCATCGACGAGGTTCGGCGGCAGGTCACCGGAATCATCAAGAACGAACTCAGCAAGAGCCTCTTCAACGTCGTGTTGTTCGGCTATCCGGGGTCGGGACGCGGCTCCCAAGGCAAGGCCCTGGCCTCGGAATTCGGCTTGGAGTATGTCGCGACCGGCGCGATGTTGGAACAGGAAATCAGGCAAGGCACCGCCATCGGGACCCGGATCACGGACCTCTACGAGAACGGCCAACTGGTGCCCGACGAAATCGTCGTGCAGCTCATCGAGAAGAGACTGGCGGATTCAAGGGACGTGAAGGGATATATTTTCAAGGGCTTCCCCCGCACGCTGGTGCAGTCCTACATTCTCGACGGCCTGCTCAAGAAGCACGGTTCGTCGATCTCCAGGATCATCGAAATCACAGTCCCCACGCTTGAACTCATCGGGCGACTCGACGAGCGCAGCAAGACCGCCGGCTGCATGCCCTATGACACCAGCACCTCGAAAATCGTGAAGCGCTTGCAGGAACACGAAACCAAGACGGTTCCGGTGATTGAGAAATACAAGCAACTGCACGAGGTGCTCAAGATCGACGGCCAGGGCACCTTCGAGGAAGTGCTGGGACGCATTTCAGCCGGACTTGAAGACGGGTTCAAGAGCATGCGCTAGGGGAACCTTGCCCTGCTCCCTTCCCGCTTGACAGGGAGCGCGGGGCGGCCCTATCCCTGCGCGACGATGTCCGGCTTGATCCGCATTTTGATCTGGTGTGCAGTTGCCGCGCTCGGCGCGTTGGCGGTGGGCGTGACGGCGTTGCAGCGTGCCGAACCGGTGAACGCGCTGTGGTTGGTGGTGGCCGGGGGGTGTACGTTCGCGGTGAGCTACCGGTTCTACAGCGCGTGGCTGATGGCCAAGGTGCTGAGCATCGACCCGACGCGGGCACCGGCCGCCGTGACGCGGGCGGATGGCAAGGATTTCGTGCCGACGCCGCGCTGGATTGTGTTCGGGCACCACTTTGCGGCCATCGCCGGACCCGGGCCGCTGGTGGGGCCGGTGCTGGCAGCGCAGTTCGGCTATCTGCCGGGGACGCTATGGATTTTGATTGGGGCCACGCTTGGCGGCGGCGTGCATGACTCGGTGGTGCTGTTTGCCAGCATGCGGCGGGATGGGAAGTCGCTCGGGCAGATGCTCAAGGAGGAGATTCATCCGTTCATCGGCATCGTGGCGATGATTTCGCTGCTGGCGATCATGACCGTGCTGCTGGCAGTGCTCGGGTTGGTGGTGGTCAAGGCCTTGGCGGAGAGTCCGTGGGGCCTGTTCACCATCACGGCCACCATTCCGCTGGCGATGGTAATGGGCGTGCTGCTGAAGTCCGGTGCGATGCGGGTGACGGGCGTGTCCGTCATTGGCGTGGCCGGCTTGTTGTTCGCGGTGTGGGCGGGCAAGGAACTGCCGGAGAGTTGGAATCACGCGCTGCGGCTGGACGCGCCCACTCTCGCCTGGGCGATCATGCTCTACGGGTTTGCGGCATCGGTGTTGCCGGTGTGGTTGTTGCTGGCGCCGCGCGACTACCTGAGCACTTTCATGAAACTCGGCACGGTGGCGGTGCTCGGGGTGTTCATCGTCATCGCGATGCCACCCTTGCAGATGCCGGCGGTGACGCAGTTCATCGACGGCAGCGGCTTCGTGGTGCCGGGGCCGGTGTTGCCGTTTGTGTGCATCACCATCGCCTGCGGGGCGGTGAGCGGCTTTCACGCGCTGATCGCTTCGGGCACCACCCCGAAGTTGTTAGGCCGGGAACAGGACATCCGGCTGGTCGGTTACGGCGCGATGATCACCGAGATGTTAGTGGCGCTGATGGCCATCATCGCCGCCAGCACCCTGCCGCCAGGCCAGTACCTGGCGATCAATTCACCCATCAACCCGCGCGATCCGGTGGCCGTCGAGGCCCAGATCCGGAAAATCAATTCCTACGGCCCGATCTATCAGGTGACGCTGCCGCAAATGGAAAAGCTGGCCGCCGATCTTCAGGAACCGACGATCATCGGCCGGACCGGCGGGGCGCCGACGTTCGCGGTGGGGATGGCCTCGATGTTCACCCGGGTGATCAGCGGCAAGACGGCGTTGTCGCTGTGGTATCACTTTGCGATCATGTTTGAGGCCTTGTTCATCCTGACCACGCTGGATGCGGGCACCCGGGTGGGGCGCTTCATTCTGCAAGACCTGCTGGGGCATGTCTGGCATCCCCTCGGCAACACCGGCAACTGGCTGGGCAACATCAGCGCCACCGGCCTGCTGGTCGCCGCCTGGGGCTTCTTTCTCTATCAGGGCGCGATCGATCCCGAAGGCATCGCCAAGAGCCTGTGGCCGATCTTCGGCATCTCCAACCAACTGCTCGCGGTGATCGCCTTCTGTCTCGGGACCACGCTGTTGCTCAAGTCCGGCAAGGCACGCTATTGCTGGGTCACGCTGGTGCCGCTGGGGTTTCTAACCACGGTGACCTTCACGGCGGGGTGGCTGAAGATCTTCTCGCCGCGGGCCGCCGGGTTTCTGCCCGCCGTCCGCATGCTCGAGGGCCAGTTGGCCGCCGGCGTGCCTGCAGCCAAGCTCAAGGCCGTGGAGAACGCCTTGTTCAATGCCCGCCTCGACATCGTCGTGGTCGCGGTTTTCCTCTGCTTCGTGGCGCTCATCACCGCAGGCTGCATCTGGGAATGGTGGCGAATCCTCAGCGGCTCCAAGCCGGCGGCAATCCATGAGGCACCCTATGTGGCGCTTGGGGACGGAGCCTAGCTCATCGAGCCTGCCAGGAAACCGGGCATGATCCAACGGGCGGTTCCAAAGTCAATTCCATCGCGGCAGCTTGCCTCCGGGAAAGTGGTGCCGGGTTTCTTGCGGGCCTCCGGGGTCCGGTGGGACGGGAAAACCACCCGCGAGCGCGGGCAGGTGAGAAAAAAGAAAAAAAAGAAAAAAAAGCTTGCCACGGGGGCGATTTCCTCTAACTTGCGGGTTGTCAGCCGACATTCATTAAAACTAACGGAAGAAAGAGCCCCCCCAATGACCATCCGCCATACCCTTGTCACCGCCGCTCTCGGCTTGGTTTTCACCCTCACCTCCTCCGCCCAGTGGATGCCACACGACAACTGGCGTGCGAGCGGAGTCGAGTTTGGCAGTCCCACCAACAACAACCTGCGCTCCATCGCCATTGGCAGTGGCGGCGTGTATGTGGCCGAGCTCAATGGGAGCAACCCGACCCAGATCCTCCAATTCACCGAAGCCGGGGTGTTCGTCCGTCGTTTCAGCATGGACTTCGGCTTCATCCACGGCATCGCCTGCGATGCGGCGGGCAATGTCTATGTGCTGTCGCGCGGCCTCACCCGCGTCAGGGTCTTTGACCCCAACGGCACCTTCATCCGCGAATGGGGCCAGTGGGGCCATGGCGACGGACAGTTCGATTTGGAGGCAGCCACCGGCAACACGCTGATCGCCGTCAACAGCAAGAATAACGAAGTGTATGTCTGTGACCCCGGCAACTCCCGCGTCCAGGTGTTCAACAGCGCCGGCACGTTCCTGCGCAAATGGGGCCAGGCGGGCAGCCTGCCGGGGCAGTTCCAGGCCGGCAGCCCGTCTGCCATCGCGGTGTCGGACAATGGCAACGTGGTGCTTGGCAGCTATACCGGAACCTCCGACCCACAGGTCAAGGTCTTTGACGCCAATGGGAATTACCTCAAGGGAACGACACCAGACAACATACTGTTTGGTCTTAGGGCCATGGCCGCGACCAACGATGGTCTGGTTTTCGTGCAGAGTTTCTATTATAACAACGACAATCCCACCTACATGTACACCCGCATGCTGGATCCCGGTGACAACTACGGCAATATCGGCGGCATGCCGGCCATTGTCGCCATCGGCGGCGCCGCCTTTTCCAGTAGAGGCAACTTTTATTCCGTGTACAACAACCGAGTTTCCATCGCCTACCGGGAATACTCCAATGCCTCGAATTTCCTTGCCCCTCCGGCGATTCCGCAGCCCATGATCCTCTCGGCGAGTCAACGTGCCGGAACCAATCTGGTGGACGTGAACTATCAGGTCAAGGATGCCGACAGCGCCACCGTGACCACCGCCCTCCTCGCCGTGCGCGACGGCGATACGAAAAACCGCACTGGCTACTCGGTGCCCGCCCGCACCTTCATCGAAGGCACGGCGGCCAATATTGGCAACGACCAGCCAACCGGAGTGACCCGGCACGTGGTCTGGAACATGCCGGCCGACTGGGGGATCGACTATGCGACGTTTGAATTCGAGGTTCTCGCCAAGGACAGCCGCAGCCTGCTGGGCATCCACTGGATCACCGTGCCGGCCTCCGGTGGCGATCCCGCCATTCAGGTCAGTGCGGCACCGATCACCAATCCCCAGCTTCGCGATCTCTGGCTGTGGTATCTCGGCACCGGCTTGGTCAACCAGACCTACTACCTCAACGGTGGTAACGGCTGGCTCGGAACCATCTGGGGGAAGAGCGGGGTTTACACCGGGATCAAGTTGGCCCAGGATTACGATAATCCTTATACTTTCCAAAGTAATCCCACTCCGGCCGGGTTGGTCTATGCCTATGAGCAGATGGGAGCACACCCGATCACCCCCGCCGAATTGGCCCGGGCGCAGGCCGGCAAGTATGGATTCTCCTCAGTCGATAGCAATTCCATCGTGAAGAACCTGGCACCGACGACCAGCTACCTCAAGGGCTGGGGCCGCAACGACTATGGCCAATCCAGTTGGCAGCAGTTCTCGGCTCCCAATATCTCGAAAGTCGCCGCCGGGGGTAACGCCTGCACCTTCTTCATTCGTGCGGACGGCACCCTCTGGGGGGTGGGTTACAACAACTACGGTCAACTCGGCGACGGCACGACCACGGCCCGCACCGGCCCCATCCAGATTGCGACCGGGGTGACTGAGGTTGCTACCGGCGGCAACCATACGCTATTCACCAAGACCGATGGTAGCCTCTGGGCCATGGGTCTTAACGACTACGGCCAGCTTGGAGACGGTACCACCATCAACCGGCCCACGCCGGTCCAGGTGTTGCCATCCGGGGTCAGCAAGGTGGCCTGCGGCTGGCAGTACTCCCTGTTTGTCAAGACCACCGGGGAACTTTTCGCCATGGGCCTCAACAACTTCGGCCAACTGGGCGACCTGAGCACCACCAACCGAAGCACGCCGGTCCTGGTCACCACCGGAGTGGCCCAAGTTTCAGCGGGAATGCATCACAGTCTCTATGTGACGGCCGGCGGCAGTCTGTTCGCCACGGGCTACAATAACTACGGGCAACTCGGCAACAATTCCACCACCAACCGCAGCACGCCGGTCCAGGTCGCCACCGATGTGGCGCAAGCCTCGGCCAGCACCGGCGACGACCAAGGCCACAGCGTCTATGTGAAAACCAACGGCAGCCTGTGGGCGATGGGCCGCAACACCCACGGCCAACTCGGCAATGGCACGCTCACCAACAGCTCGGTCCCGTTGCAAATTGTTGCGTCGGGCGTTTCGCAGGCCTTTGCCGGAACCATGCACACCGTCTTCCTGAAGACCGACAAAACCATCTGGTCCACGGGTCTCAACAACTACGGCCAGCTTGGCGATAACACCACCACCAACCGGAACACCCCTGCCCAGTTCGATGTGAACGCAACGGCCATCGCGGTAGGTGGCTATCACACTCTTGCCATTACGCTGCCGTAATGGTCCACCCCGCCGCCAACCCGCAATCCTGCACGTGCCATGAACCGGCCACATCCCCCACCCGCGAACAGGCCAGGGTGCTGGGCCGTCCGGACCTGTCTTGCCGCCCTGCTGGCAGGGAGCGCCGCCGCCCAAACCGTTCAGTTGCGTCAAACCTCGGTACCCGTGGGTATCGTCAATCAGACCACTTCGGTGACCATGAACACGGTGGCCACCACCGTGACCGCGCCCGAGACCAGCGGCAGCTACACCTTCTGCTACTGGACGCTCAACGCCACCCGCTGGGCGGACCCCAGCGGCGGAGCCCAGAATCCCGCCCAATTCACCGTGGCTGGCGCGGTGGATGCCGTGGCGGTCTATGTGCCCACCGCTGCGGACACGGACAGCGACGGCCTGCCGGACTGGTGGGAATATCGCTACCTCGGCACACTCACCTGGAACGGCAGCGACAACCCGGATGGGGATGCGTTCATCAACTCCGATGAACTGGCACGGGGCCTCTATCCCGGCGTGCCTGACCTGCCCGATCACGGCGGGGTCAGCCGTCGGCGTTCGATCATCAGCGTGATCCAGGATCCCGTCCACTACGTCTTGCTCACGGAACTCAGCGACCCGGCCGGTGTGGTCCTGCAAACCCGCATCGTGCCCAAAGGAGTGCCGGTCGCCCTGACCAACCCGCCGGAGTCCATCTCCAGCTACAATTTCACCGGGTGGCTGTTCAACGGTACCCGCTTTGACCACCCCACGGATTGGCAGCCGATCACAGTGACCCCCACGACCAACATGACCTTGGTTGCCCGCTACACTCCGAGCACTCAGGATAGCGACGCCGATGGCTTGCCGGATTGGAAAGAGTTGTTGTGGTTCGAAAGTCTCCAATACACCAATGCCTCTGACCCGGATGGCGATGGCTTCACCATTGCCGACGAGGAAACGCGTGGTTTCACGTCGCTGGCGGCGGACGAGTTGGCGCATGGTGGCATTAGCCGCCGCCGCGGGTCGGCAATCTATGTCGATACCACGGGGCGCCTGCCGTTCCGGCTGGCAAGTGACCCGGCCACCATTCTGGACTCGACGACCTATCAGCCAGCGGGGTCGCTCGTCACGGTGCCTGACAAGACCGGCAACACCTATGGCAGCCTCCAGTTTTGCTGGTGGGATCTCAACGGAGTACGCCAACAGGATGCGTCCGGCGCGGCGCTGAGCGGCTTCACTTTCACCCTGAACACGCCTAGCACCGCCACCGCCCACTACATTGACCCCAATCTCGACTCGGACGGCGATGGGATCAAGGACTGGTATGAATGGACCTACTTCGGCTCGCTGCAATACAATGTAACTTCCGACCCCGATGGCGACGGATTCTCCATCGCCGAGGAGTTGGCACGCGGCCAGGCGCCGCAGGTGGCGGATGTGTTGGCACATGGTGGCATCAGCCGCCGGCGCTCAGCGGCGATTTTCGCGAGCACTGTCGGACATCTTTCCTTGCGCATCACCAGCAATCCGCCCTCCATCCTTATCGATCAACAGTACCTGCTGCCGGGCACTTTGGTCACCGTGCCGGACAGAACCGGCAATACCTACTCGAACCTTCAATTCTCCTGGTGGGACCGCAATGGCGTTAGACAAGTGGATGCCTCGGGGGTCGCCCTGGGCGGCCTCACTTTCACCATCAACACGCCCACCAATCTCGTGGCCAACTACATCGACCCGGGTGTGGATACCGACGGCGACGGCATTAAGGACTGGCATGAATGGACCTATTACGGAACCCTGGCCAACGGACCGACCAGCGATACCGACGGGGATGGCTTCACCTATGCGGACGAACTGGCCCGCAACCAGTCGCCCCGCACGGTGGACACGTTGGTGCATGGTGGCATCTCGCGCCGCCGCGGCATGGCGGTCACGGTTGATCCCGTCGTCCTGGCCGGCCCGCCGGAAGTCGGTGAACTGCAAGCGACTGACATCAGCACGACGACCGCCACCATCAGCGCCAGCATCAATGCGCTGAGTTCCGCCACCACGGCGAACTTTGAGTTCGGCCCGACTCCCGCCTTTGGCTACTCAGTTGCCTCGGTGTCCATCCTGAACGGCTTCATCGCCGACTCGATGGCTGCGGATTTGATGAATCTAACACCCGACACGCTGTATTACTACCGGGTGAATGCGACCAACGCGAGTGGCACGACTACCAGTCCTGCCGCCACTTTCCGCACGCTGCCCAGCCGCAGCAACTATGACGAGTGGGCGCTGATCTATTCAATCACCGACCCGCATGGCGATGAGGATAGCGACGGCGTCAAGAACCTGGTCGAGTACGCTTTCGGGATGAATCCCCGGACGGCAAGCGATCTCTGGAAGTTGCCGGTAATCGAGTTGATCGGTGGCCGCTTCCGGCTCAGCGTGACCGCACCCCAGGATGTCAATGACGTGATCTACGGTGCCGCGTGGTCACCTGACTGCCTGACCTGGACCGCGATTCCGGAGAGCGGCAGCGGCCGGTTCCATGAGTTCCTATCCCCGGCCAATCAGGTCGGAGCGCCACGGATGTTTGTCCGTTGGGTGATCCAGCTTGCGCCGTGATTTCGCTTGTTTCGTCGGGACAAATTGGGGATGGTGCTGCTTCGCCAGCAATTCCCTAGAAAATCATGTTCACAGGCCTCGTTGAAGCAACCGGCACCGTCATCGCTTTGGAGTTCCGCGGCGAGCAGGCGCGGCTCATTTTGGAGATCCCCTTTGCCGCCGAGCTGGCCCTCGGGGATTCGGTGGCGATCAACGGCTGTTGCCTCACCGTGGCAGCGGTCTCGCCGCAGGGAATTGCCTTCGATCTGCTGGCGCAAACGCTGCGCGTCACTTCGCTCGGGGCGCTGCATGCCGGCTCGCTGGTCAATCTCGAACGCGCCTTGCAGGTGGGCGAGCGCTTCGGCGGGCATTTCGTGCTCGGCCATGTGGATGCCACCGGCAGCATCACCCGCCTCGAGGCGCACGGGCAGGACCACTGCTTCGAGGTTGCCCTGCCACCGGCAATCCACCGGCTGTGCATCGACAAGGGCTCGCTCGCGGTGGACGGCATTTCCCTAACCATCGCGGAACTCACGCCCACCGCCGCCGTGTTCTGGATCACGCCCCATACCTGGCAGGAAACCCACCTGCACACGGCCCGCGTCGGCCAGCCGGTCAACCTGGAAGCCGACATGCTCGCCAAACATGTGGACCATCTGCTCGCCGCACGGCTTGAGCCCTGAAATCGAGTTGAAGAGAAGACTCTTGTCCCCGCCGCCATGACCCGGTTCCGCCCCTGCATCGATCTCCACCAAGGCCAGGTGAAGCAGATCGTCGGCGGCAGCCTGCGTGACGATGGCACCGCACCCGTGGAAAATTTCACCTCGGAGCGCCCCGCCCGTTGGTATGCGGAAACCTTCCGCGCGGACGAACTCACCGGCGGCCACGTCATCAAGCTCGGTCCCGGCAATGACGCCGCCGCCCGCGAGGCGCTCGCCGCCTGGCCGGGCGGACTGCAACTCGGCGGCGGCATCACCTTGGACAATGCCCGTGCCTGGCTGGATGCCGGGGCCTCCCGGGTGATTGTCACCTCGGCCTTGTTTGATGCGCAGGGCCGCTTTCTCCCTGCCGCGCTCGCCGCCTGGGTCAAGCGGGTCGGCTGCGGGCGACTCGTCATCGACCTGTCCTGCCGCCGCAGCGCCGCCGGCTGGACCGTCGCCATGAACCGCTGGCAAACGCCCACCGACCTGCAGGTCGATCACGCCACCCTTGACGCACTCGCCCCCAGTTGCGCGGAATTCCTGATCCACGCGGCGGACGTCGAGGGCCTGTGCCGGGGCATCGATGCCGAACTCGTCGCCCTCCTCGGCACCTGGGGAAATGCCCCGCTCACCTACGCTGGCGGCGTGGCCAGCATGGCGGACGTCCGTCTGGTCGAGCAGGCCGGGCGCGGCCGGGTGGACGTCACCGTCGGCAGCGCGCTGGATATTTTCGGCGGCAAGGGCGTCAGCTACAGCGCTTTGCTCGACTGGAACCGACGGAATTCGTGAGCCGGATGGAATGCGGTTGCAGGCAAGGCCCGGATCGTTCTATGATTCGCCCGTGCCGAACTTGGACCCGCCGCCTTCCTCCGAGAAATCCACGCTCAACCGGGACTTTCTCCGGTCTGCCTATCAATCGATGTTGTTGGCGCGGATTTTGGAGAACAAGCTCTCCAGCCTCTACAAAGCTGGCAAAATCGTCGGTGGCGTCTATCTCGGGCGCGGCCAGGAAGCGGTGAGTGCCGCCTTGGGCACCGCCCTGATCCGCGGCACGGATGTGTTCGCCGCCCTGATCCGCGATCAGGCCGGGCGCACGGCATTCGGCGAGTCGTTGCTCGACTGCACCCGCACATACCTGGGCTCCGTGCTGGGCCCGATGCGTGGCCGCGACGGCAACGTCCACCGCGGTCGCCCGCGCGAGGGAATGCCGGTCATGATTTCCCACCTCGGCTCGCAGATCGCGGTGGTCGCCGGAATGTTATTTGCCAGACGCCTCAATGGCCGGGCCCAGGGCGTGGTCGGGGCCACCAGCCTGGGTGACGGCGCCACTTCCACCGGGGCCTTTCACGAAGCCCTCAACCTCATTGCCGTCGAAAAACTCCCGCTGGTCATCGTCGTCGCCAACAATCAGTTTGCCTACTCCACACCCAATGCCCGCCAGTTTGCCTGCGGCGACCTGGTCGAACGCGCTTGCGGCTACGGCCTCGGCGGCTGGTCGGTCGATGGCACGGACTTGTACGCCTGCGCCAGTGTGATCCGCGAAGCCGTCCGGCACGCTCGCAGCGGTGGCGGCCCGCAGTTGGTCGTGGCGCAGTTGCTGCGGCTTGCCGGGCATGGCGAGCATGACGATGCCTTCTACGTTCCCGAGACGCTCCGCCAAGGCCACTATGGCAGGGATTGCCTTGAAGTCGCCAGCAGCCAACTCATCGCCGACGGCTTTGTCACCCCCGATGAAATTCTGGCCTGGCAGGACCAATACGCTGCGGACGTGCAGCGTGCCGTGGCCCAGGCCCAGCAAGAAGCCGCGCCGGATCCCTACCGCGAGGACTGGAGCGCGCTGTCCACCAAATTCCCCTTCAGCCAGTGAGTGTGACCTACATCGATGCCATTCGGGAAGCCCAGGAAAAACTCCTGCGCGAGGACGACCGCGTGTTTCTATACGGCCAGGACATTGCCACCTTCGGCGGGGCCTTCAAGGCCACCAAAGGGCTGGCCGCAATGTTTCCCAACCGCGTGTTCGATTCCCCCATCTCCGAAGATGCCATGATCGGCCTCGCCGTGGGGGCTGCCATCGAAGGCCTGCGCCCGATCGTGGAAATGCAGTTTGCGGATTTCTCCTCGATCGCATTCAACCAGATTGTCAATCAGGCGGCCACCCATTTCTATCGTACCGGCGTGCCCATTCCGATCACGGTGCGCCTGCCATCCGGCGGCACTCCCGGCTCCGGCCCCTTCCACGGCCAGAGCATGGAGGGCATCTTCGCCCAATACCCCGGCCTCATCGTGCTCACCCCGGCCACCGTCTCCGATGCCTATCACATGCTCATCGATGGCGTCGCCCTCAATGACCCGGTCATCTACTGCGAACACAAGTTCCTCTACCGCTGGCTCAAGGCCAAATCCATCAATGGCGAGCCGCTGCCCATCGGCCTCGCCCGCATCGCCCGCCCCGGCAAACACGCCACCGTCGTCGCCTACAGCGCCATGGTGCATGAAGCCGTCCGGGCCGCCGAGCGCCTCCAACAGGACGGCTGGGAAATCGAAGTGGTCGATCTCCGCTCGGTCAAACCGCTCGACCTCGATACCATCCTCGCCTCCGTCGCCCGCACCGGCAGACTGTTAGCCCTTGGCGAAGCCTTCCCCTGGGGCGGCGTCACTGCCGAGGTCGTGTCGCTCGTCTCCGAGCATGGCTTTCACCTGCTGGACGCCCCGCCCCAGCGCCTCAATTCCCGCGACACCCCGATTCCCTACCACCCGAAACTCTGGGCCTCTCACCGCCCGACCCCGGAATCCATTTGCGACTCGCTGCGTCACCTGCTCACGTTTTGAGGGGCGGTTCCGGCCTGGCCCGCGTACTGCCAGAAGACTTCAGGTGGGGAAAATAACTCCAGCCGCCTGTGGAGCGAATAGGGAGGGGGGACATCCTTGTCCCCCTTCTTGTCCCCCTTCCATGGTTCCAGGTGCGCTATCAAACTGCTTGAGCCTTACCTCAGGCTCGCTCTGATTGCAGGGTTCCGGGGTAGTCGAGCCACGGTTGCCGGAGCCAGACTTGGTAAGGTTTCGGCACGCTCAGGGCTTTGCTTGGAGTTGACGTTTGACTTCCTCCAGGGAAACCCAGCCCTACTGATCGGGCGCTTCCCGTGCTGCGGTGGCGGCGTCCCACTCCCCGCTTTGTTGCATGCGGATGATGGCGAGGAACGCCGCAAGTTCCCGTTGCTCCTCAGGACGAAGAGCCGCACTTTCGTTCTTTGGTTCTGCCAACGACATGGGGGTTGGATCGCATGCATCCGCGGTTTTGCCAAGTCGGGTTTGGGGATTTCGCTACCCGCGCATGACCGGGGGTTTTCCCTTGTCGGGCGGTGGTTTTTCGCATACATTTCCTCACATGACCGCCCTGAAACAGCCCGCTGCGATCAGCATCGACGAGTACCTCGCCGGTGAAGTGGTTAGCCCGGTGAAGCGCGAATATCTTCGAGGCACGGTGCATGCAATGGCCGATGAGACGAATGGCCACAATGCCATCGCGACCAATGCCCTTGGGGCGCTGGGCAGATCCCTTCGCGGCAAGCCCTGCCGCCCGTTCAACAGCGACACGAAGATCCGCATCGAACTGGGCGGCCACACCCGGTTTTACTATCCGGACGCGATGGTGGTGTGCCACCCGAACCCCCGCTCCGACCATTTCCAGGATCATCCGGTGGTGGTCATCGAGGTGCTCAGCGACTCCACCCGCCGGATCGATCAGGGTGAGAAATACGACACCTATCTGCGCATCCCCTCGTTGCGGGTGCTGCTGCTGGTCGAGTCCGAGGAACTCGCGGTGACCGTCCACCGCCGGCGGGCGGAGGGTGGTTTCGCCGTGGAATACCACGCCGGGCCGGATGCCGTGATCCCGCTGCCGGAAATCGGGGCGGACCTGCCGCTGGCCGAGCTTTACGAGGGCGCGGGAATGGCGGGCGGCGATGAATGAAGTGAGGGACTAGTCCCGGTTTCCGCCGTTTTCCAGCAGCTTCCCCGCAATCGGTTTGACCAGCGGGGTCTTTGGCCGTAAAACGCTCCCCGTCCAAGGAGCAGCCCTCCGCCAACTCCGCCGGTTCTGAAATCTCAAATCTCCAATTCTCCAATGCCTACCGTTCCCATCCTCATGCCGCAGCTTGGCGAATCGATTGCCGAGGCCACGGTCGTCCGCCTTCAGGTGCGCGTTGGCGACACGGTGCGAGCCGACCAAGACATCATTGAGGTGGAAACCAACAAGGCGGTCATGAGCGTGACCACCCTCTGCAACGGCACCATCTCGGAAATCCGCGCCAAAGAAGGCGTCTCCTACTCCGTCGGGTCACTCCTCGGCCTGCTCGATGTCACCGCCGAGGAAATCACCCGCACCGGCGTGGAATCCCTGGAATCCCTGGACGCCAAACGCAACGCCGCCAAACCCCCCAGCCTCCCCAAGAACGCCGACCCGAAAGAGGCCAACCTCCACTTCGCACAGGATGACGATGGCTATGAAGAAGCACCCGCCGTGGTCCCCAGCGTCAAAGGCCTCCCCGTCCCCATCGGCGTCATGGGAGCGCATTACATCTCGCCGCGCATGCGGGCCCGGATGGACGACCTCGGCCTCCGCGAGGCGGACATCTCCGCCGTGGTGGGCACCGGCGCTGGCGGGCGCGTCACCGTCGAGGACCTGGAGGGCTTCCTCGATTATCTGGAAGCCTGGCCCAGCAGCCATGCCTCGTCCATGCGCCTGGCCGTGGCCGATGCCATGCGCCGCAGTTGGACCCGCCCGCTGGCCACCGTGGGCCTCCCGCTCCTGCTGGACCGGGCGATCAACCACCGCAGCCTCCAAGCCCCCAAGCCCGGCCTCACCCTTTACCTCCTGCGTGCCTTTGCCCTGGCCATCGCCGAACATCCCGCCACCGCCGGCTATCTCATCGGCCAAAAAATCGTCCATCCCCGCTCGTTTGACCTCGGCGTGGCCGTCCAGGTCACCGACGGCGTCGTCGTCCCTGTTGTTAGAAAAGCGGACCAGAAACGGCTGGCCGAACTCATCTCCGAGTACGACGATCTGGTGGGCCGCGCCCGCCAGCGCCGCCTCACCGAGCAGGACTGCAAAGGCGGCATCGCCACCGTCACCAACTTCGGCACCTTCGGCCTTTGCCTGGGCACGCCCATCCCCCTGCCCAACGAAACCCTCATCCTCGGCCTCGGCGCCGGGGTCAAAAAGCCCGTCTGGAGTGACCAGGTGGGGGCCTTTCTGCCCGCCACCGAGGCGGCCCTCGTCCTCACCTTCGACCACCGCGTCGTCGATGGTGGCGGTGCCGGCGTCCTCCTCAACCGTGTCGCAGCACTGATGCAACACCCGGAGGCACTCTAGCCAAGACCGCCGTCATGAGCCCGACTGATCGGACGGATCTCCCTGGAAAATCCCCCCAAGATTCCGTCGTCCCGCCCGTTGTGACCGGGAATTCGCCGCCATCCCGTGCGGATCAACCCATGCCGGATTCCAAGGAACAGTTCATCACCCAAGCCATGGCGGACTTCGAGTCGCCCCTGCTCGGCTATGCCGCCACCATCCTCAAGGACCTCGACCGCGCCCGCGACGTCGTCCAAGACACCTTCATCCGCCTCTGCCAACAAGACATCCATAAAGTCCGCGACAGCCTCAAGAGCTGGCTCTTCACCGTGTGCCGCAACCGGGCGCTCGATCTCCTCCGCAAGGACAAAGCCATCCTGCCCCTTGATGAAGCCAGTTGGCAACACCTCGCCGGCCCGGACCTCCAACCCGACCAACAAGCCGATCACGCCGAGCGCCTCGCCGAAGTGATGAAATTCCTCCAGCGCCTCACCGCCAACCAACGCGAAGTCATCCTCCTCAAGTTCCAACAAGGCCTCAGCTACCAGGAAATCACCAAACTCACCGGCCTGACCACCGGCAACATCGGCTTCCTCATCCACTCCGGCCTCAAACGCCTCCGCGAACTCCTCCCCAACGACCTCCGACACTAAGCCCACCGCCCGCCGCAATACCATACCCCAAGCCATCCGCCCGTCCGACCCGTCCGACTTGTCCGACTTGTCCGACCCGTCCGACCCGTCCGACCCGTCCGACGCCCATTCCCAATCCCTGAGACCCTAGCGCCCCCCTTCCCATGAAACTCCACCCCGATGACCCCCGCCTGACCGCCTATCTGCTAGGCGAGCTGGCGGCGGATGAGGTGGCGGCAGTTGAGCATGCCGCAGCCACGGATCCAGCCATCAGGTTTGCCCTGCGGGACTTGGAGACTGTGCAACGCGTCCTCACCGACACCCTCGCCCCCGCCACCGCCACCACCTTGCTGCTTCCCCACCAGCGCGAGCACATCCGCCGCACCGCCCGCGATGCGGATCATGCCGGAACCGTCGTGCCTCTCAAGTCCCTGCAGAAGTCCTGGAAAACCTGGCTCGTCCCGCTGGCCGCCGCCGCCCTCATCACCCTGGCCGTCTTCATCCTCATCAAAACCCCGGCCTCCACTGGCGGCAAACTCACTGACAATTCCGACCCGTCCGCCACCCCCAACTGGGACGAACTCCCGCTCGAAATCGCCCTGCTTCCCGCGCCCGGCCCCGCCGATGCCAGCCACAGCGGCACCGACCAGGCCACCGCCACCGCTTCCTCCAACGCCATCGCCAAGCAAGCCGCCGCCCGCGATGCCGCGCTGGTGGCGACCGGTGACGAATTCCTCCACAAAGTCGCCGAGCGCCTCCAACAATCCCCGTCGCCACCTGCCTCCGCGCTGCCCTCACTCAGCCAGCGCGGCTCGGTTGACGCAGTCACCGCCCCCACCCTGGCGCTGCCTATCCATGCCGGCCGTGCCAGCCTCGGGTGGATTTCCCAAGCCGTCCGCAGCGACCACCAATCCCCCGCTCCCAATGCGGTCCGCCTCGAGGAAATCCTCAACAGCTTCACCCTCCGGCCAGTCGGTGATGCCGCCATCGCCCATGGGGTCAGCATCGCCACCGAATCCCTGGCCTGTCCGTGGAAACCCTCTGCCACCCTCCTCCTCATCTCGATCCGGGGTGCCGTTGATTCCGCCCGCGAAGTCATCGCCACCTTTCATGCCGACCCCGCCGCAGTCGCCCGCTATCGGTTGTTAGGCTTTGCCCCGGTCAGTGGCGTCGTCCCCGGCCCGCTGCCCTCGCGGCTTCCCGCCAAGGCCAGCACCACCCTCGCCATCGAGATCGAGCCGTCCTCCAGCGCCACGGCCCTCGGCACCATCGAGTGGTCCATCGACGGCCAACCCGCCGCCACCTTGCCGCTCACCCGCCAGCTCGCCGCCGAGCCTTCCGACGACGCCCGTTTCGCCTCCCTCCTGTGTACCTTCGCACAATGGCTCGTCCGCGATCAACCCGCCCTGATTGACGCCGAGATTCTCGCCGCCCTCGCCCGCGAATCCGCCTCTCCCACCCTCCCCCCGGACCGCGCCGACCTCCTCAAACTCATCTGGGAAGCGCTGAAGTTGGCGGACCCATAGACCTGAATTCGGGAATGGAAACCGCGGCTTTCACTGATTTCACTGATTTGGAATTCTCTTGCAGAGGAAGCGCCCCCCTCGCGGATCCGGACCCATCCCACGCCTTGGCCCGTGACTGGCGGTGCGGCGCCTCACCCCTGTTCGCCCTAGCCGCTAGATCGTGAATGCCCTGCCAAAGCCTCGCCCTGCTGTGCTCGATCTGGCCGTCATTGGTGGTGGGGCGGCCGGCTTTTTCACCGCGCTGCGGTATGCGGAAATGGCCCCCGGAAAAAGCGTCGCGATTTTCGAGAAGGGCACGCGGTTTCTGCACAAGGTCCGAATCTCCGGGGGCGGCCGCTGCAACGTGACGCACGCCTGCTTTGACCCTCGCGAGTTGGCCAGGAACTACCCGCGCGGCTCGCGCGAACTGCTCGCCGCGTTTCACCGCTGGCAGCCGGCGGATACGGTCGAGTGGTTCAAACGCTGCGGAGTCATTCTCAAAACCGAGCCGGACGGCCGCATGTTCCCTGACACCGATTGCGCCGACACCGTGGTCAACTGCTTCCTGGAGCACGCCCTCCTCTATCAGGTCGCGCTGTTGCAACAACATCACCTCTGCGGGATCGAACGACTCGTGCACGGCAGCTTCGCCCTCCGCTTTGCCAACCTGACTGAAACGACGGAGGCCCGCGCGCTTTGCATTGCCACCGGTTCTCTCAAGGACAAGCTGCTGCTGGATCCATTGGCCAAGCTGCAACAGACGATCGAACCGCTGGTGCCCTCGCTCTTTGCCTTCAATGTGAGTGATCGGCGCCTCAGCGGTTTGGCGGGCGTTGCCCATCCCAAGGTCGCGGTCCGCCGCGCGGGCTCCCACCCGGCCCAGCAGGGGCCCTTGCTGATCACCCACCGCGGCGTGAGCGGCCCGGCCATCCTGCGCTTGTCCGCGTGGGAAGCCCGCGCCCTGGCCGCCACCAACCATCGGTTCCCGTTCGTCATCGATTGGCTGCCCGAACTGGACCGCGACGCCCTCAAGGCACGCTTTGCCGACATTCGCCAGCACCAGGGCGCCAAGCTCGTGCGCAACACTTCCATCCATCCCATCCCCCGCCGCCTCTGGGAACGCCTCGTCGCCTGCTGTGACATCGCGGACTCGATGACTTGGGGGCACCTGTCCAAAGCGGCCACCCGCAGCTTGATGGAAGAGTTGAAGGCGGCCCGCTTCGAGGCTGCGGGCAAAACCACTAACAAGGATGAGTTCGTCACCTGCGGCGGCATCGCGCGGCACACCATCGACTTCCGCACCATGCAGAGCCGCGTCACGCCCGGTCTCTATTTCGTCGGCGAGTGCATCGACATCGACGGTCTCACCGGGGGGTTCAACTTTCAAGCGGCCTGGACCACCGCCCACCTCGCCGCCTGCGCCATCGCGGCAGCCTCAGGCATTGGCCTGTAGTTCGTGGCTTATCGAACCGAACCAACTTCGGCATTCGGCCCAACTTTCGGGTCCGGTACCCTGCCGCCATCTAACATCCATCCCGCGCTTGACTCCCCGCCCGGCGGCGGGTCTCATGCTGGCTGCCTGCCGCAGCCCAGGTTTTCGCTTTGGCCGATTTCACCCCACTGTCCCCCATCCAAGCCACCTTGCTCCTTGTCGCGGGCTTCTGCGGTGGTTTCATCGACGCCATTGCTGGCGGCGGCGGCCTGATCACGGTGCCAGCCTTGTTGGCCGTGGGCTTGCCGCCGCAAGTGGCACTCGGGACCAACAAACTCCAGTCGGCCTGCGGCACGGGCCTCGCGCTGTGGCACTACGCCAAGGCCGGCTTGGCCAGAACCCCATGGCTGCGGCTGGCAGTGCTGCTGTCGTTTGTCGCCAGCATGGGCGGGGCCTATGCGGTGAGCGTACTGGATCGCGAACTGCTGCGGCTGATCATTCCGTGGATGCTCGCCGCCGTGGCCATCTACACCGCCTGCAACCGGCGCTTTGGCCTGCATCCCGGCACGGCGAAGCTGCCGCTGGCGGGCTTTGCGGCGATGTTCGGGCTCGGGCTCGGGTTTTACGACGGCTTCTTCGGCCCCGGCACCGGCTCGTTCTGGATGCTGGCACTGGTGCTGCTGGCCGGCCTCGAACTGCGCGGCGCCACCGGCTACACCAAGGCCGCCAACCTCGCCAGCAACCTGGGCTCGCTGACGGTTTTTCTAACCATGGGATCGGTCAACTTCGTGGCCGCCGGCGCGATGATCGTCGGCCAGTTGCTAGGGGCCAGGCTCGGTTCCGGGCTGGTCATCCGCAAGGGCGCGGGCCTGATCCGGCCGGTGTTCCTCGCCATTGTCTTTGCGATGACCCTCAAGCTGCTGTGGGATGCCTGGTGCAGGTGACCCCGCCGTCATCAGTTAGACAAGCCGCCGGCGAAACCGGTTGCCTGCCGGGCCTCCGGCTGTTACCCATTTCGTGCAGGAGCCATCTGATCATGAACAAACTCGAATTCCTATGCTTGCTTGGACTGACCACCACGCCCGTGTTGTTAGCAGCCGACCCGGCATCTCCGGTGCCGGCCGCCGGTGTGAATGCCACCCCCGCGCCGCTCACCGGCACGCTTGACGGCAAGCTGCTGGCGGCTGGCGACAACCGGATTCTGATCCTGAATGCCGATGGCTCGATCGCTTGGGAACACCCGAGCGGACTGACTCACGATGTCTGGATGTTGAGCAGCGGCAACCTGCTCTATGCCGATGGCAACGCGGTGACCGAGATCACCCCGGAACACAAGGTCGTGTTTCAATACAAGTCGGCGAACCAACAGGGCGGCGGCACTTATGCCTGCCAACGCCTCGACAACGGCAACACCGTCATCGGCGAAAACTCCACCGGCAAGGTCCTCGAGGTCGATCCTCAGGGCAAGGTCGTCGTCGAACTCCAGACCAAGGATGCCAAGCCCGGCGAACACCAGAACCAGCGAATGGTGCGCAAACTCGCCAACGGCCATTACCTCGTCTGCCACTCCGGCGCCCATGTGGTGCGCGAGTACCGTGCGGATGGCAAAATCGTCTGGGAACAGCAAACTCCGAATCTGGCCTTCGCCGCCATCCGCAAGACCAATGGCAACACCCTGGTGTCGGTTCTCGGCTCGATCATCGAGTACCGGACGGACGGCACCATCGCCTGGGAATTCAAGAACTCCGACCTTCCAGGTCTGACCATCACCAACCTGACCGGCATGCACCTGCTGCCCAACGGCAACCTCGTCGCTGGTTGTTACCAGGCCTATCAAGGCGGCCAGGGCTGCGGCCTGCTGGAAATCACGCCGACGAAAAAAGCCGTCTGGAGCTTCGCGTCCCCCAAGACCGCCGGCACCATGATGGCCGTCCAGAAACTCACCGCCGCAGGCAAGCCACTGCCGGAAAAACCGCAGCGCTAAGGCACGGCTGGCGCGTTCAATGCACCCGACGCTCATCGGGCGCCGCAAGGCCCGTGCCCATTCGCATCAACCTCGAGTCGTCGATACATGCAGTGCCTATCAGAGATTCGAGGTTCAACTTGACGCGCATGCCCCCCGGGAGTCGTGGCTCAATTTCGCGAATTGAACACCGGATTCGCGGAATGGACATTGTGCCGCGCTGCGGAATCAGGTTTCATTGGCCGGATGACAACCAAATCTCCCATCAGACGCAGTTGGTTTGCAGGCGCGGTGTTGGCGTGCATGGCGTGCCAGGGCGTTCACGCGGAGGTGCGGCTGCCTGCCATCTTCAGCGAGCACATGATTGTTCAGCGCGGCAAGCCGGTGCCGGTCTATGGCACGGCGGCGCCGGGCGAGCAGGTTGCGGTGAAATTCCACGGGCAAACGCTCACCACCACGGCCGATGCGCAAGGGGCCTGGCAGGTGAAGCTCGCCGCCATGAGTGCCGACCCGGGTGGCCAGGCCATGACCATCAGCGGGACCAACACGCTCACCTTGGGTGATGTGCTCATCGGGGATGTGTGGCTGTGCAGCGGCCAGTCTAACATGGACATGCGGCTTGGCGGCTGCGAGCGGCCGGCTGACGTTGCCAGCGCGCGGTTTCCGGGCATCCGGCAATTCTCGGCACCGGCCACCTCATGGCAGGTCTGCACTCCGGAAGCAGCCCCCCAGTTCTCCGGAGTGGCCTTTTACTTTGCACGCAAAATCTGGCAGGAGCACCACGGCACGATCCCGGTGGGGCTCTTGCTGGCCTCGGTGGGCGGGACCAAGATCGATTTGTGGTTGGCGCCGGAGGGCCTGATAGACATCCCCGTGCTGCATCCGCTCTTCCGCCAAACCGGCGTGCCCGGCGGACCGTTTTCCCTGTTCAACAGCTTGCTCAGGCCGCTGGCACCCTTCGGCATCACGGGCGCGATCTGGTATCAGGGCGAAAACAGCGAGGTGACCACCCAGTCGCCGGACAGTTACTATCTGAAAATGAAAGCCCTGGCCCGGGGGTGGCAGCGGGTCTGGGCAATGGATGATTTCGCCTTCTACTATGTGATGATCGCCAACTGGGGCGAACTGCCCAAGGGGCCCGCGCCGGAAATGCTCAAAGGCGGTTGGGACGCCGACACCCGTCTGCAACAGGCCAATGCGATGGCCCTGCCGCATGCCGGTTGCGCCTCGGCCCTTGACCTCGGGGATTCATCCATGGGGGATCGCATCTGGCAAGGGTGGCATCCCAAGGACAAGCTGGATGTCGGCGAGCGTCTGGCGCTGTGGGCCTTGAAGAACGAGTACGGCCGCGCCGACCTGGTCACGAGCGGGCCGATCCTGAGCCATGTCACCGTCGCAGGCAACACGGTGGTGTGCGCGTTCGAGCACACCGGCAAAGGCCTCATGGTGGGATCGAAAGAGTGGTATCAGCCGACCCGGGAAGTCCCCGGCGGCAAACTCCAGCGTTTCGTCATCGCCGGGGCCGATGGCGTGTGGCACGCTGCGGACGCCGTCATCAGGGACCGCACGGTGCTGCTGTCCTCGTCGGCGGTGGCCGTGCCACGCAAAGTCTCCTATGCCTGCTGGCAGAACCCCGAAGGATGCAATCTCTATAACCAGGATGGCCTGCCGGCGGCACCATTCCTGGTGGAGGATGTGACCAGGCAACATACCATCACCGCCTCCGCCGGAGAGGGCGGAGAGATCTCACCGGCGGGAACAGGGACGTTCCTGCCGCGGATGACCGCGCTTTACACGATCACGCCCAAGCCGGGCCATTTCATCCAGGATGTGAAGGTGGACGGCGTTACGGTGGGTTCGGTTAGGAGTTATACCTTCGATCCGCTGGCGGCCAATCATACGCTCACCGCAACCTTCGCCAAGACCGCGCCAAAGTACACGATTGCGGCCAGCGCCAGCGGCGGGGGCACGTTGACTCCTGGCGGCGCCGTGCCGGTCGCGCAGGGTGAATCCCAGGCCTTCGCGATTGCCCCGGACGGTGGCAACCAGGTTACGGTTAGTGTTGACGGGGTTGCCCTTGGCCAGCGTTCCGGCATCGTCTTCAGTGATGTCCGCACCAACCATACCCTCGCCGTCGCCTTCGCCGGCACCATCAAAGCCACGGCCGGGTATGGCGGAACCATCACCCCGGATGGCGTGGTGCCGGTAACCCATGGTTCTAACAAGACATTCGCGGTCGCGCCGCTGGCCGGATACGCCATCGCCGGCCTCAAGGTGGATGGCGTCAATGTCGGCGCACTCGGCACCCATACGTTTTCCAACGTGACGGCCTCCCACACGCTTGCCGCAACGTTCAAGAGCACGGGAAATCCTGGCGTTGGGGCGGTGCCGAGACCGGATCAATTGCTGGTCGCGTGTCGCGGCGACGCGCTGCCGGCGATGGGCGGCATCACTTCCTGGCCATCGTTGCTGGCGGCTGGCAAGCCCTTGAAGTCAATCGGCTCTCCCACAGTTGAGATCCTCGACGGCAGACACTATGCCTGCTTCAAATACGAAACAGGGGACGGTTTTTCCGCAGGCAGCTACCCCTCGCCGATTGCCTGTGAGGGTGCCAGCATCGTGGTGGTGGCCAAGCCGCTCCGCAACGGTGCCGGGGCTGGCTGGACCTCCATTGTCGATTTGTTCTACGACCGCCTGGTGCTCGGCATTCGCAACGATTCGGGCTTGGTGTGTGTTCGCCGCAACGGCAGCGTGGAGAACAGCAGCAAGCCGATTCCCGACGCCCAAATCACCATCCTGAGCCTGGTGGTGCAGCCCGATGGCAGCTACCAGGTCCATGCCAACGGCGCCGAGCTGATGTCTAACAAAACAACCAGCGCGATGACCTCGCTGGTGCCGGGCGTCGCCGGGCCCTATGCGAACAGTATCACCCTCGGCCGCAACGCTCCCGATGGCTGGACCGCCTTCAACGGAGCCCTCGGTGACGTGTTTGTGTACAAGGTGGCCTTGAGCACGGCAGAACGCCTGCAACTGGAGGCGGCCATTGCAAGATCACTGGTTGGAGAGATCCCGCCGCCATGAGCCAACTCACGAGGGCCCGCCCGCCGTGGCGGGAACCTCTTCCAGGTTGGCGCGAAGGCTGCCGATGAGGTTGTTCACGATGCGGGTGCCGGGAAAGGCGTTGGAGCCCCAGACCCCATCAAGGACCCCATCAAGGATGAAATGGTTTGCTGACGTCGCTGGCGATTGAATCAGAGCGGGGTGCCAGATTGGAGGTCCCGTGAGAAAGACCGGCAGCCATTCACGGGCATAGCGTTCGAAGAGTTCGAGCTTGGTGAGCGTCGACTCGGTGAAGGGCTTATCGTCAATCTCTTCGCTGGGCATCGGGCGGTATTAATCACATAAGCGAATTGCATTCACGGGCGGCACGTTCGCGCTCTCCTTTTCCGGGAGCGATCTTGGGTTGGTTCAACGGAAACTCGTCGTAGTTTTTCCTGTCGAGTTGCCGACCATGTTTTGCTTTTTGCACGCCGCCCCATTGTTTGAAAAAGAAGGGAACGTCGGCCGCGTGGCAAAGGTCGCGGATGCGGATCACCCAGTCCCGATGCAAGGGCCGTGCCCCGGGGCCGCTTTCACCACCGACGATGACCCAGTCGATGCCGCTAAGGTCAAAGGGTCCGAGATCTTCGAGCAACGGTTCAATGGAAAGGAATTTCATGGTCGCGCCAGATTCCCGAAGTTTCTTGATCCGGGGCAGTCCATGTTGTCGGTTCTCCACGCTCACACCCCACCAGATGTGGCGGCAAATGGCGGCATCACGCAATGCCCCCCTCAGTAGTTTCCCCATGCGGTCGGGGCGCTTGGTCAAAACCTGGTAGGTGTGCCAGTCAGCACCCCGCATGACGGCGGAGACTTTGCGGATGTACTCGTCCGGAACCCCTTGGTGGAAGAGATCGCTCATGGAATTGACGAAAATCCGGCGGCTCGACGACCACTTGAACGGCTCGGACAGTTTTTCCGGGACCAAACGGAGATCGAAGCCCTGTTCAAAGGGATGGCCCGGCACTCCACGGAAACGCTCCGCAAAAGTCTTTGCGTAGCAGTATTTGCAGCCGGGACTGATCTTGGAGCAGCCGCGGACGGGGTTCCACGTGGCGTCGGTCCATTCGATTTTGGAGGAGAGGCTCATGGGGTGTTTTTTTGAACAGTATGCGGAGAGAGTGAGCAATGCAAGGGATTTCCCGTTTGGCTGAGTTCCTCGCGGTTGTTGGCCTTGCGCTCCTTGTAAGCCTCGGCCGAGAACCGGGCGATCGGGAACTGAGTTCCGATGAAGGTGGGCATGGGCGAAAGGAGAATTATGAAGGAGGAATGATGAAGTAGGCTGCCGGGCCACCGGGGAGGAGCGAGGCGTCGATGCCCGCGTCGAAGGTGGCGAAGCGGCCGCCGTTTTTCACGGCGAGGCCGAGGAGGTAGAGGTCGGTGAGGTGTTTGGATGTCGAAAGCGCAGGAAAACAGCGCGTGTCCGCGAGGGAGAGCTTGTCGGGCCAGAACTGGTGGCCGGGTGCGGCGAGGAGGCGAAGCAGGATTCGCCGGGCGTCCGCCGGAGAACCGACGTTGCGCGGGTAGCGCGGCTGACTGAGAATGCGGAGGAAAGCGTTTTCGGTGAGCGGGCACGTCGCCCAGCCGCCGGGCACGGCTTCGTTTTCGAAGAATCGCAGCGCGGCGTTTTCGTGCTCATGGCCGGCATCACCCAAAGCGATCAGCACACTGGCGTCCAACAAGGTGATCACGGGCGGTTTGGGTGCAGGGCTTTTTGCAGGTCTTGTTCGTCGATCTCGTCCTGGATGGCCTGGATCTGTTCAAGCGTGACTTTTTCGCCGGGGCGGCGCTTGAGACGAAGGATGCCAAACGGCCCGAGTTCAAACTTTTCCGGGTCCGGGTTTTCCATTTCGGCGGCGGGCCTGATTTCGCGGCGCAGGGCGCTTTCAACCACGGCCTTAAGGGTGGTTTTCCGGCGTGCGGCGAGGGTCTTGGCCTCGATGAGGAGGTCGTCGGGAAGGTCGAGGGTGGTTTTCATACGGGTGACGATATGGTTTTACGGCGGCCCGTCAATCCCGGTTTAGAGTCCGAGCGAAAGCTGCGAGTGGGCGAGGAGTTCGCGGCGGGCTTTGGGGAACTGGATTTCGATGAAGGATGAAGCTCTTCATCCCTCATCCCTCATCCCTCATCCGTTCAAGAACGACGGTGGCGGGGAGTTTTTTGGCGGCCTTCTCGAAGGTGATCAAGGTGTGGCCAGCAGACTGGCTGGCCCCGTGGATGAGGCGATCCACAAAGCCGGGCTTGGCGGTGGCGAGGCCGGGGAGGGCTAGGATTTCGGTGGCCAGGACCGTAGCGGTGATGCCGCTTTCCTGCGTCAATCTCAAGAGCAGACTCAAGGCTTCCGATTTGGAGACTCCGTAGTAGGACTGGAGCGCGAAATAGGCCTCGGCCAGCACATGATCGCTGACGAGGACGGGGTATTTGGCGGCGATCTGTTCATCCAGGAAAGCGAGCGCGAGCCGATATTGCGGAACCGGGTCGCCTACGAGCAAGCGCATGACGACGGAGGTGTCCAGACTACAGCGACCAGCAATCATGACCGGTTGGCAGCGAGTTTTTCCGCGTATTCGGCGGCGGAGCCGCGAGCGATGGCCTCTTTGATGTCATCCATGTCGTGGCTCATGCCCGGCTTGAGGTATTTCCGACTGGTTTTCAACCACGGGAACCTTTCAAAATCGGCTTCAGTGAGAGTCTCCTCGGGTGGCGCTGCTTGCTGCGGAGGGGCCGGAGCTTCCAGCCAGGCCTGGAAAAGCTGGACGGCGACCAAGCGGATGGGGCGGCCTTCGAGAGCGCTGCGGGCTTTGACGCGGCGGTAGAGATCGTCTGGGATTTCCAATGTGGCTTTCATGCGGATGACAGTAAGTTTTTACGGCGGCCCGTCAAGCCCGGTTTAGAGCCCGAGCGAAAGCTGCGAGTGGCCGAGGAGTTCGCGGCGGGCTTTGGGCGAGAGTCCCTCGCCTTTGACGAAGGGATTGTCGGCAAGGGCGGCGCGGAGGGCCTTGCGCCAGCCGATGCCCTTTTGCATGGCTTGGCCCGTGGTGGCGACCGTCATGGTGAAGAGCCACCAGCGTTCTTCGGGGGCAAGGGCATCCCAGTTGCGCAGGGCATTCGGAATGTCATCTGGCGACGCGTCTTCCACCGCCCAGCACAGGATGCAAAGTTCCTTGCCGAGGGACGGGTGGACGGGAACGGGTTTCGCCGGGTTCTTCTGGAATTTGTGGGTGGGGAGGCCGTTGGCGCGGAGGCGGCGGTTGGCATCATTGAGGTAAGTATGGCCGTTGCCATCCTCCTCAACCGAAAGCTCGCGAATGGAAACCTCGGGTGACGGTGGTGGGAATGGCCCCCGCCGGACGTGATTGCCCTCCTCGCGCCAGTGGCCACGACGGATGCACTTTGCTTTCAAGTCATCCTCAATGCTTTCAAGGGCGCGGGTCTGTCGGGCCGAATCAAGGACCTTCTGAAAAGTATCGCGGGAACCAGTGAGGAAGATGACCCGGTTCTTGTATTGCTGTTGGGCCCACCACGCCTGCCAGTCGGAGGAAATTGGCAATTGGTTCGCCTGACCACCGGGCCGGACTATGACAAGGGTGGTTTTCTCCTGCTCGACTCGAATTTCGTCCGGGGGAGGAAAAGCATAAACAGCCTGATAACAGTCACGTATAAATGGGGTGAAATATCCAGGTTTCCCATCCTTACCTATCAGGTGCTCGCGAAGCATGCGGTCCACGGTCTCCGAGTGGAGCGAAAGGGCCGTCGAACGGAGTTTGGCGGCGAGGTTCTGCTGGTTCTTGAAGAAGAGACGTCCGTCCGCAGAGTTGTGGAGATACCAAGCGCGGGTGGCGAGTTGGTCGAGGACCTTGGCCTTGAAGGTGGAGAGGTCGCGCCCGGGCCGCTGGAGGCAATCGACGAGTTGATACTCGCGCAATCCGTGAATCGCACCTGGAGTTGTGGACAGCGAAGCAACAAGGACCAAGCGGGCGGCATCAGCGGCGTCGGTGTTACCGTTTGCTGCGTCGATTTGCGCTACCTCGGCATCCCCGCCATGAGCAACATCGTGGGCAATGGCTTCGCTGAGGCTGGGATAAATCGTCCGAATTTCGGAGGCAATTTCATCGACGTTCAAACCTCAAAAATCAACACTCAGCACTCATCAATCTCCTTCCAACCGCCGACACCACTACCGCCTGGTTCGACGCCTTGGCCCGCTCCACCCACCTCGCCGACTGGCAGTTCAGGCAGGCCGTGGATGCGTCGGACGCGTCGGACGCGTCGGACATGTCGGACGCGTCGGACATGTCGGACATGTCGGACATGTCGGACGCGTCGGACGCGTCGGACATGTCCTGGCACACGGGATTCCCGGCCTCCCCTGGGTCGCCGCCTTCTATTGGCAGGGACTGGCCGACCAGGCCCGCTCGCCGCCGCCACCCTCTGCCCCCATCCCCGCACCGAAAGAATCGCCCGCCACCACCTCCATGAGGCATCCATGCAGCGCCAATCCATGCTCGCCGCCCGCAAGGCGGCCATCCCCAAACCCGCCACCAGCCACTGCCCGCGCCAACTGCATTGCCACGCGGCTGCTTGAAAATCACTACGACCTGCGGACGGTACAAGAGTTGCTCGGTCACACCCACGTCAACACTACCCGGATTTACCTCCACGTCCTCAACCAACCCGGCCTCAGCGTCCGCAGCCCGCTTGATTCCTGAAACAAGGAGGGTGGACATTCTTGTCCACCAGCCAACGAGAAGCCCGTGTGACGCCTGATCTGCGGCTCTAACGGACATGATCTCTCCCCAAGCCCCTGTAACGCACGCACTCCCATTCCGCACCGGACCGGTCCCGGCATTGCCCTGTTCGCAGGGCCACGCCGGCTAGCCAGCCTCGAGCCTCCGGCGCCTACCCAAAAGCGTGATGCTGAAATTCCGGAAGAAAGCGCTTCCCCGTCGCTGAATTCCCTTGCGTCGGGGTTCGAAGCCGTGCATCCTTCCCCCGTGTAGGCCACTTTTCGCAACGTAAGGCGACGCGTCGCGATCAATCACGACCAGTCGCAGAATACTCTGTTCCGCAAAATGAAAGATCAATGGCATTTCAACTGCGACTTCCTTCGTTCACTAAGTAATTGGATCGCCGGACGACAGTATGACGCACCATGGGATCGACAGCCGCAAAAGTGGTACCGCAGGTGGCGAGCTCACCTACTCTTTCTACCTATTTCTTACCTAATACTGCCCCTTGTGATTTTTGACTTCACCGATACGGCTGTCCAGTACGACGGTCAGGAATACTATCACGGACGCCTGGTTGCAATTGGTCCTCGTCCGCGATACTGGGTGCCCAATGCAATGCATGGATTTGACATTCCGGGGGGACCAGATTACACGGAAGACAGCTGGCCATTTGTCGTCTGGAAGCCAATCTGCATCCTTTACTGCATTGCAAAGGGATTTGCGATGCCTGGTGACGTGACGTATCCCTAACAAGAGCAGAACAATAAAGGGTGCAGCGAACAAGCCCGGTTGGGGCCGGGAACCCCGCTTATGCGTTTTGTGTTTGGTCCGGGTCGCCGGGAACCTCCCGCAACTCCAGTTGGGTTAACTGGCAAGTGCCCGACAAGCCCCATCCCGGCCTATCCGTGCCTGCCTTCA
>JAPLUI010000152.1 GCA_026397725.1 Verrucomicrobiota bacterium
GGCGCGGTGCGGGTTGGGCCGGCTTTTCGCGGGGCGTTGCCGTGGGCTGGCGCGGTGCGGGCTGGGCCGGCTTTTCGCGGGGCGTTGCCGCAGGTTGGCGCGGTGCGGGCAGGGCCGGCTTTTCGCGGGGCGCTGCCGTGGGCTGGCGCGGTGCGGGCAGGGTCGGCTTTTCGCGGGGTGTTGCCGTGGGCTGGCGCGGTGCGGGCAGGGCCGGCTTTTCGCGGGGCGTTGCCGCAGGTTGGCGCGGTGCGGGCAGGGCCGGCTTTTCGTGAGGTGTCGCTGCGGCTTTGCGTGAATCGGGCAGCCGATTGGTCTTGATGTCCTGTGGCTGGCGGCCCGTCGGATCTGTTTTAAGTTGGGGGTTAGCTTCCAGTTTTGGCACGCGCAATGCTGCTGGCGGGGTCCTGCCCTTGCCCAATTGGTTAGCCGCCTTCGCCACAATCGGGGATCGGGCCTGTTCCACTCGCGTCGGGGCCATCAACTCGCCGCCTTTAAGGGTTGTCGGGGCCACGCCCGTGGCTTCCTGCGTCCGCCGTTGGTCGCGGAAGCGACCCACTTCCTGGCCGCGCTGGGCAAGCTGCTGCTTTTCATCTTTGGTCACCGCCTGGAACCGCACCCCATTGTCCTTTCGTTTCACCATTTGGTCGAGCGGCGCGGCAACCGACATGCGGTTCGGTACGTACGCCGGCGTGTCGGTAAGGGCGAGTTGGGCGTTCCACGTGCGTGGCGGCCGTGCGCTTTCGTTATCACGGCGATATTGAAATGAGGTTGCCATGCGGTCGTTCCAGCCCTGATCCTGGCGATGGGCCCAGCGTTGATGGGAATAGATCGGGTCATAGCCATAGCTGCTGGATTGATAGGCATACGCCGAGACATAGCCGCCTTGCTGATAGGTGGGGGCATAGTAGTCGCCGAAGTAGTAATGGTTATAGCGCGGACGCAGGAACAGATGCTCGGCGAAAACCGCCAGATCAATCAGGATCGACGGCGAATAAGAATAGCCCGAGTGTGCATACACGCCGGAGTCGAAATGGACCGGTGCAAACAGCACGCCCCGGCGTTCAACCGGATAATCCCAATAACCGTCCACAAAGATATAGCCGCGCGGAGTCCAGACATAATGCGACGGGGTCCAATCCCAGTCCGCCCGGCCGCGTGCCCAAGATCCCGGGCCCCAGGCATAACGGTCCTGATGCCAGATCCAATGGCCGGGGGTCCAACGGTAATCCGCTGCAGGAGCCGCCACATTGGGACCGGTTTCCACGGTCGCTGGTGGCGGGGCCAGATAGGTCGTTTCCCGCGCCGCGGCGTCAGCCCAATAGCCGGACGTCCACTGGTAGCCTTGGGTGGTTTCCAGCCAATAGCCGGCCATCCATTGGCGGCCCGGCGGCAACGCCCGCCAGGTGCCGCTGACCCAGAGGAAGTTGCCCGGTTCCTCATCCCACGCCCAATAGCCCGGAATCCAGGTGACGTTATTGCCTTCCGGGCGCTCGCCTGGCGGCACTTCTTCGATGAGCGCGGGCGGGGCCGAGGCGACAATGATTCCCGGTTCGGGATTGTAGGTGACCATTCCGGCAAAGGCCTCGTGCACCGGCCCGCGGGTGAGGACTTGCACGCCTTGAGCGCCTTGAACCTCTGGCACCGTGGCCTGGGGCGTTTGTGCCTTGCAAATGGCCAGGTTCCAACCGGCGCCAAGCAGCGCGACCAGCGCCAAGGCCTGGCAACCGCCGCCCACATGGCGCAGCGGGTCATTGGTTTTTCTTGAATGAGGATTCGGTGTTTTCATAGCATGACTTCTTTTTGGGGTGAATCGCCGTCAGGGTGACACCTGATGTGTTCACAGCGGCGGCTAACATTTCGAAACTACACCAGCGACCCTGCTGATTCTATGGGGAATATCCCTACCCTCCGGCAGGGACCAGGCGGCACCCGCTGCAATCAGTCCTGTTCGCCGAACGCCTCGTCCTTCTGGAGGTCATGCTTTTCGGAGACGCCATCCCGCAGGAACGGCTTCAGCCAGATGCGTTCGATCGCCGCATAGGAGGCGATGACGGGAAGGGCTGCCAACGTGCCGGGAATCCCCGCCAGCAGCGCTCCTGTCAACAGCCCCAGCAGTACGGTCAGGGTGGAGAGTCGGAGGTTCTTGCCATAGATCTTGGGTACGATCAGATAGTTCTCCAGCGCATGATACAACAGACACAGGATGACGACGATAACCGCGGTTTGGAAGGATACGGTCAGCGCCAGCAGGACGGCTGGCACGGTGGCGATGATGAACCCGAGGATCGGCAGAATATCAAGCACGCCGGCCAGGATCGCCAGCATCAAGGCCCCTGGAACATGTAACACACTGAGCATCACGAAGGTATAGATCATGACGAGCACCGAGGTAATGATCTGCCCTGCAACATAGCCGAAGATGACTTGCGAAATCTCTTGCGCGGTGAGGCGGAGTTTTCTGCGGTGCAGCGGCGAGAAGAAGGCCAGCAGCCACTCGTAGGTCTTCCCACCGTCAATCAGCAGATACAAGGCGATCACCAGCACCAGCGCGATCTGGGAGATTCCGTTGATGGCGACGCCGCCTGCTGACATGAAATGCCCCAGCCACGAATCGGCGGCGGCCCAGTTGGCGGGGTCAAGAAGATGCTCAATGCTCTGCCGGAGGCCCCAGTCGGCCGGAATCTGGTCCAGCGCCTCGGCACGCAATTGTGGGAACGCTTGGCCGAAACATGCGGCCTGGTTGATCAGGGCGGGAACCAGCAGCGCCATGCCCACTCCCAGCACGGTCAACAGGCCGCCGATGACCAGCAGCAGGCTGAGCCAGTGTTTCATCCGTCTGGAATCCAGCCAAGCCACGAAGGCGTGCAGCGTCACGGCCAGGAACAGCGCCAGAAACACCACCAGCAGCAACGGCCACAACACATAAAGGGCGTAGGCCCCCAGCAATGCACCGCCCCCCCTGATGATGGTGAGGAGGGGCAGCTCAACCTCGATCCGTACGGGCGGGTTCTCTTCGGCGGCGGGATGGGTGGCGGGCGGCTTTTGCGTCGCCGTTGGCATCAGCTTGGAATCGCTTGTCGGCATCTTCAGGGGATGGTCCTTGGGCTCAAGGGGCGATCTTATCGCTCAGCCACTGTCGGGCTTTGTTGAACTCCTCTTTCGATGCATCGTGGGTCTCCCGGACCTCGACTTTGAACTTTTCCCA
>JAPLUI010000533.1 GCA_026397725.1 Verrucomicrobiota bacterium
CTCTTCTCGGGGAAGAATGCGCGATCCACACCGTCACGAACAACGAAGAGTTTCAGGATTTCCTGCTTCACCAATTCCTCGACTTTTGTTCCCTTCACGTTTGCCTTCTTATCGGTGAAACGCTTGTTCAGGTTCTCCTTGAGGCTGAACTTGTAGTTCGCATGTTCGACGACGATGTAATAGCCTTTGTCCACCAAGGCTTCGAGGGCTGTCTCGATGTTACCGAGATCCAGATCAGGGTGTCCCACGGCCATCCGAATTTCCGGCACCGTCGCTTCAGAACGCACCATGCCTCCGTTGGATTCAAAGAAGACCACCGTCGCCACCTTCTGGTGCAGACGCTCCGCTTTAACGGCCTCAGTCGATTCACGGTCGAGCATCACGGCATGAGATTCTTTCATGCCGGCCACGTCGGTCGTGATGGCGGTTTCTAACAATCTGCTTCCAAGTTGCTCAAAGACCGCGGCACGAAAGATCGGGTCACCGAATGGAGCCGTGCCGAGAGTCAGCAAGGGATCGGGATGCGCCTTCTTATAGGCGGCGGTGTAGGAGTGGGAAACCCAGATGGCCAGCATCCGCAGCACCCCGCGGGTCTGTTGGAACTTCGGCAGCGCACGCCATTTCCTCTCAAAGACGGAGAGCACGGAAGGATGAAACGGGTAGCAGGCTTCAAAGTGCTCGCGGGCATGCTCGGGCGGGATGGAGCCGGGCAATTGCTGGGCATGCTCCACCATCCAACGCGCATATTCGTGGCAGGCGTCCTTGGCCTTTTCTGGCAGGATCACCTTTCCATCCGCACCCAGCGCGCTGGTATCCCAGTCGAAGAGACGACGGCGAATGATCTCGCTGGTCTCGGAACCGGCAGTCATCGTCATCGCCTTGCCGACCCGATCCAGCATCTTCGTGAGTCGGGTGTAGTCGGCCTCATCCGCTGTGGTCATCTCCAATTCGAGCGAAGCAGGCACAGAGACGACGAGGACCGATTTGGGGTTCATTGAACCGGACAGGTTCATGATGAAGTCATAGAGCTGATCATTGAGCCCTTCGCGGCGGAAGCGGCTCATGTAGTTCATCAGCTCGTCCATCAAGATGAGGCAGGGTTGATCCTGTGGGACGATTTTGCGAATCACGTCGCCACCCGGAGCAATCCTCTTGGCATCATGCTCCTTCACCAGTTCAAAGCCGGCTGCGCCACCGAGTTGCCAGGCAATCTCACCCCACGGAGTGAAACGCTTCGGCTCGCCATCGCCGCTCCTTCCTGAAATGGAATCAAATTCAGTGCCTACAAACACCGCGACATGGGCTTTCGGCACGGCGGCAACCATCGCCTTTTCCCGGATTTGCTGCACACCGACCCAAGCGTGTGATGCTGGGCCGTGCAGGGCCAGATGATAGAGCAGTGTGAGTGCGTGAGTTTTGCCTCCACCGAAGTTAGTCGCCAGGTTGAAGACCGGGGACGTATGGCTGGTTTCCCCGGACATCCGGCGCACCACTTGGGAGGCCAGGTCGAGGAGGTTGGCGGCCAGGAAGGTCTTGGCAAAGAACTGCTCGGGGTCCGCGTAATCCGCCCGTCCTGTGCCATCGCGCACACGGTCCAGATGCACCGCAAACTCGGACGCGTCCTGCGACTTGCCTTCCCGTAGGTCTTCACGGGGTTTCACGACATCATACCATGGTTTCAGTTTCATAGGATCACTTGAATTTTCTTCTCCACTCGGCACATGCCTCTTCCAAAGATGGCGGCGCGGGCTGCCGAAGGCGCTGGTCCACATAGCACATATGATTGAGCGCCTTGCCGGCAGGCTTTGCCAACGCGTCATTCTTGCGCCTCCACTCCGAAGATTCCTCATTCCATTCGTCACCAGTCAAATAAACGAACCATGATTCAATGTTGCGCTTCGGAACGATCATAACGACCCGGTCGTCATCTGCTATCCATGGGACGTTGCTTTCCTCACATTCCCGCATGAACTGTCGCTTTCGATCCGCCACATCTCTTGTGTCGGCGTCGACTATAACTACCAACATCGCGTTTCCTCGTTTGCGAATTGCCTTCAACTCATTGGGAAACCTCGTTCTAACATAGGATTCGCCAGCTCCGCCGGATCTTCCCGGAATTGGCAGGGTCCGGAGTTGCCGAGGGTTGTAATTACGACACCTGAGGAACGCCCTGGCAAACGTGTTGTGGGCTTGGTCCTCACACAGGATGACAACCTCGGCGCTCTTCATGGCTCCTCCCACCCTCTTGCAATGGTTTCCGCCAGTGTCAGACCCTCCGTAGCGGTTGGCGCGTTATCAGACACACGACTCGGCCCCGTTCCCTCCCGCGAGAACCACTTTCCCTGCGTTGATCCCATGTAGTTGATGATTTCCGGGTGATGGGAAATCAACACGGCCTGCTCGAAACCCTCGCCGCACTCATCACTGAGCGCGCCCAGCCACGGTTGGATTTCGCGCAGTGCCACATAGTTATCCGGTTCATCGAGAAACAGGGTCAGGTTCTCGCCCCTGAGTCCATGCACAAGTGTGTATAGGACGATGAGCACCCGTTGTCCGTCGGAGAGTTCGTCGAAGTCAAAGGAAAGCTGTTTCCTGCCGTTGTCTGATTGATCGAAAAGCACCTTGAGGGCCTTGGTCCCTTCGGCCACATCCTTGAAACTGAACGAATGGAATCCCGGCAGGGCAATTCTCAGTTCCTTGAAGAGATCGAAGGTTGCACCCATGTGCTCTTGTGAAAGCCGCCGATACCACGAAACAAAGTTCTTCATGCGGCGGTCCGGTTTCAATGCTTCGTTCCGGCTTTCCGATTCCATCTCTGCGGGTGAAAAGGCGACGATCACAAACTTGGCAACGCTGGCCTTGAACGCGGTGAGCAGCCGGTTGTCGTTGCGTCCGTGGACGGCCGCGAGTCCTGACATGGTCGGGTCAAACGGATAGACCGGGCCGGCCTCGTGTTGATCGTTGTAGAGATGGACCTCGCCATCGACGAATTCAAACAGAGGGGAACCGGTGTCGGTGAGGATCTCTTTCTTGACGTGGCACTGCCTTCCATCGGCATCGTGTTCGACCACCAGATGGTAGTGTAGCAAAGGAGAACCCAACGATTCATCATCTAACGAAATCGTCATCTGAAAATCCTGCACGGGGGTGCCGCTCCCACGGGTGCGCTCATGGGACGGGAATGCCTGATGGACCCGCAAGTCGCCAGCGATGAATGATTGCAATCGCCGGAGCACATCGAGCACCGACGACTTGCCGGAACCGTTCGGCCCCATGAGCAGGTTGAGCTTGTCCAGCTTCAGTTCGAAGTTTTCCAAACAACGGAAGTTGTGGGCATAGAAGTGAGTCAGCATGATCGTGGTTGGTTCGTCTTTTTCTTTGAGCGTTGTCAGAAACCGTCGGCTGTTACAATCCCAATCCTTTCTTCCTTGCCAGCACACCGTCCACCCAGCGCTTTTCCTCGCACTTCGGCGGATAGAGGGCCGAGAGTGCCTGGGCGAGACGCCAGAATCTTTGGTCGCGGCCGGCTCCATCTTCCACGAGGAAGCGTTTGAGAGCCTCGCTGCGGCTGGACGCGAATAGGATCATGCTCTGGTGGATGCGGTCGAGCGTGGTGTCGCCGATCTTGGAGACGGTCTTCTCAATCCAAACCTTTTCGGACACGCCTTCCTGGGCTAGCGCAGCGAAGAGATCGGGCTGCACTTCCTTCTTCTTCCGCTTCGCGTCCATAGGCTCCTCAGCCTGCTCTTTGCCGAAGAGATAGGCCGTGCGCTCGGCCACAGGGAGGAGGCGGGCGGTTTCCCCGGAGACTTCAACCATGTGCCGCAGGTCTTCCAGATGGGCTCCCAAGCCTTGGGCGATCTTCCGGGCGGCATCATACTCCAAGGTGAAGCCACCCTTCTTCTTTCCCTTCTTGCCTGAGTCATCGTCTTCGTCATCAGACTCCTCATCCGCTTCACCGTCGCCAGCATTCGAGTCCTTGGCGGGTCCGGCCAGGGTCCACAGCCACATGGCTGTGAGACGGGCGTCCGGCTCAAAGCCTTCAGTGTCCGCACCGTGGAAAATGACCGACAGAGCCTCCTTGGAAACGGCGGCCCACACGTGCTCCAGATATTCCTTGAGGGTGACAGTATCACCACTGGCTTTCTCTACTCGCGAATAGCGGGAGTATATCTCCAACGCAGGCCCAAGACAGGCAAAGATGGCATCCGCGCCCACGACGCCTTCTTCTGCCAATCGCGGCATCCATTCGTGGATGCGGCGCGGCAACTCCTGCAACACATCGCGCCAATCGCCTATTTCCTCCGTGCGTAGCAAGCCGTCGGGATTCTCACGCGGGCGGCAGACAAGATGGACAGATGACGCGAGCCGCGCTTGGCCTTGGGCGGAAACGCGGTTCTCCATCTCAGTATCAATTGGCCATGAACCGGTGATGATCCATCCGGCATCAATCACCGCCTTTAGAATGGCTTCCCAACTCGCTGTTGTTTTGCTTGCAAATACAATCGTGCCGACACCTCCGGGATGAACGACGCGCCGACCTTCTGCGAAAGCTTTCGCCAACTCGCGTTCGTAATAGGCAATGTCGTGGGTCGAGTTGCTCAGTTCGTGTGCACGATCAACGACGATTTCCTCATCCTTTGGGACGGCTGGCTGCGTAAACAGATCAAGATGCGCTTTGACTAGACTGCGGCGAAACCAGACGTGGAAAAAATCCGCCAAGAATGCGTATGGCACGGCATCGTAGTATGGAGGATCGGTTATCATTGCAGCCGCTGCGTCGGCTGGCAATGGATGGTTGGTAGCAGAACTTTGGGATACCGTTCCAGCCGTTGGCACGATTGTGTTAGCCTCAATGACTTCGCATACCCAAGAAAGTGCGCCGTCAAAGTCACCGGTTGCACCCGAAAAAATATTTACCTCTGCAAAATCCCAAGCAATCGGTAACGCTTGTCGTCCGAATGTGTTTGAGATCTTCTGATAGGGAGCATCCCATCGGCAGATTGACGACGCGCGGTCTGCTTGGCGGTTTACTACGATTGCCAAACAGCTTTGCACAGCGCGAACGAATTCTGAATCTGGGCTTTTCAATTTGGATTCCGCAGTAACAACCAATTTGCTGAGTGTTGATAGGGCGAGTGCCTGTCTGCGAGTGAAGTATGCACCCCAGGAATCCAGCCCATACAGCATAGCCCATGTGTGACGGATGCCTCGAACGTCGAGCTGTTCATTTGGCACCAAACTAAGCAGCCCTTTGTGCGACTCTTCCTTCCGATTCAATTCGTCTGCTGCTCGATGTGCGACGGCAAGATCGCTTTCTTCTGGCAATCGGTAGAAGCGACCCTGTTCAGCGTCCCGTCCGACCACGATTGCGGTCATGCGGGCATCAGAAGCACCTCCGCCACGATTTTTCAATTGCTCACGCACTCGTGCCACTGGTGTCGTGTAGCCGCAACATGGACAGGTTGCGGAACCACGTTTAACCGTCGCATCAAAGTTTGCCTCTTCGATTTTGGTTTTTGGATTGGCTTGATCCTCCCATCCGCCGCGCTGCTTGACGATGATCTGAAAATCCACTCGCTTGGCCTTCTTGTTTGGCACGAGTTGCAATGCTACAGAACGATTGGATTTTTTGCAAAGCCAGAGGGAACGCATGAGCGGCACTTCCGCGCCGCAGCCGGGACCTTCACATTGGATCGTCCTCGCCCATAGATAAGCAATCGGCGTAGCGCCGTCTGCATCCTTGGGATAGAACTCAGCCAGGTCCTTTTCGGCTTCAACCTTGATCCACTCACCCCACTTACGAACTTCATCAGCGAGGCGCTGGCCGTATTTGGGGATGTATTCGAGCACGACCTTGTTGAGCAGCACCGGTATCGGATTGAGGTCGCTGGCAAAGGCGTCCGCGCCCACACGCAAGGCTTCTAACGGGATCGAGCCGCCACCGCAAAACGGGTCTACAACGAGCGGGCGAGTGCCCGGTGCTCCGCCCAACGCCTCGTGTGCGGCCTGGGTGAGCGCACGGCTGGTGTCGAGGAATTCACGGACGGTGGAGTTGTCCCAGTTGGCGAAGTCGGCGATGAAGTCGAGGAGGGCACCGCGGAGTTCTACCAGGTCATCGAAGGCTTTCTTCTTTGTCCTAGCAGGAGCAAAGCGCTGGCGACTTTCCTCGCTGAGCAACGATTGCCGCTCATGGGTAGTCCAATCCCGCATTTCCTTTTTGGCGGTTTCAATGAATGCAACCGGGCACAACGGATCGGCCGGGTCCGGCCACAGGGACGCGCAGATCACCGCCCGGCAGGCTGCCAAGGGTCGCCGCGCCCACCAGATATGCAGCGTCGATATGTGCCCATGCCGGATGGATTTTTCCCGTCGCGCATGCGCCGAGATCCGGCGGATTGGCAGGTCAACTTCGATGAGGCGCTTGGGGTAGGTGGTGGGCATGGGGAGTGAAGAGTCAGGAAAAATAGCGGCGGGGCTCGACTGCGACGGGAATCGAATTTTGGGAAACCTCAGCCATTTCGCGGATCAAGTTTTCGGCGGTGTTACTGGTTCGGCAGACAATCTGGTGAATGGCATTGGGAGGCACTCTTGAGGAGACAAGCAGTTCCGCTGATGGAGCCACCGACCAGTAGGGGGTTTTCTCTGTGGCCTTTGCTTGAGCCACTGCGGTCCAGTTGATCAAGTCGAGATGTCTCGGGTCATTGGTGGGTTCGACCACCCGTTTTGCCGCATTCTCCACGCTGAAGACGATGGACCGCCTGAGAATTGCAAGTTGGAGGACGTCGATTTCCAGAAAGACCAACGCATCGCGGCTTGCTTCGTCCCGTCTCTCAATCACCCGTTGCATTTGAGTGAACCAGGCAAAGTAAAAAGGGACAAAATCGTGGAGATCGGTCACCCCGAAGACCTTCCTTTTGTCCCTGAGTCTCTGCACTTCCGGGTTGGATATGTCAGCACGCGGCAGCGAGCTTCGCCTCATTTCATTGTATGAGAGCAACCCGTGACCAAGGATGGACGGCACATTCCGCGCATCGGTCATGTGATACACCCGATCCACGTCGCGGGCGAGGAGGGCGATGGCGACCGGATTGGGTTTATCCGCAATCTCGGGCAAGGATTCGGACTGCGACACCACGCGAGGATGATTATCCGACACAGCGGAAGGCGCGTAAATCTCTACCGGAATATCCAATTGGCCAAGGTGGCTTTCGAGCACGGGGCGTACCTTGCACCAGTCCAATCCACCGTTGCCGCAACCGAGTGCTGGCACGGCCAAAGAGCTGATGCCCCATGCCTTGTAGTGCTGCACCAGCCATTCGAGACCGGCAATCAAGTCGGCAAGGCGGGTTCCCTCGCGCCAGTGGTCCTTGGTCGGAAAATTGAGAATCCATGGTCCGAGCAACTGCCGGAAGAGATAGGGCTGTCCGAGGCAGACCTCGCCCGCTCGGCACCGCAACTCATAGTCCCGGAACATGTCTGGAAAGCGTTTTTTGAACTCAAGGGCAATCCCCTTGCCCATCACGCCGACGCAATTCACGGCATTGACCCGAGTCTGGGCTTTGGACTGGAACAGGTTGCCGGAACAGATTTGGACCATGAGTGGAAGTCGGATGTCCTTAGTGATTCTGGGAAAGCGGTTTATTATGGTGAATGATGCGCTCGATTGCACCGAAATGTCGGTGGATTGCCAGTAGATTCCGGGGGCACTCCTGGGTGGAGGATGGTCTTCATGTTGATGATTTCCAGAAATCGGTTGATGATCCGGTCGATGAAGTGAGGCGTGCGATCCCCCCCGGATCGGAAGATTTCTCCAAAACATCGGAAGATTATCGGAAGATTAGGCATGGGCTGGATCAGGGGGAATGACGAATGACGAAGCTGCTGGCCCGGCCCGAACCTTGGCGGATCAGGAGTTTGAACTCCACAAGCTCCAGCAAATCACGGTTGGCTGTGTCGTAGGAGACCTTGAGGGATTTTCGGCGCCAACCGCTGGTAACCGAACCGTTTTGTTGGACCTCAACCATGATCTTCTTCTGGCGTTCGTTCAGGCGAACCTCCACCGCCTGGGTAATCAGACCGGCAGTGCCTTGCGGAACCGTGATCCGGTCATAATCGCCATTTGGGCCGGGCAGGGTGACGATGAAATAGCCGTCCTGCTCCGTGAAAGACTGGGCATCAAGGCCGTGGTTGAGCATGGCGTCGCGCATGCGGGCGAACCCGGTGCCGCGTTGTTCCATCTGACCGAGCAGGGCGAGGGTCTGGGTGATGAGCGGATTGCGCGAGCAGGGGCGGTAAAGCACCACCTCGCAGTGTTGCAGCAAGAACGGATCGATCGCCACCATCGGCGCCACCGCAGCGCGTTCCAAAGCGAGTTCTTTTTGCACGGGACTCACAAACGTACGGATTTTGCTCATGATACCTTTTGGAATTCAGGCTGCCCTTGGCCGGACGCCAGACGCTCCAGATAGGGCACATCGATCTTGCCGTCGCGAAGCGCACAGATCATGACATTGAGGGATTTGGACGGGCGATCCCGGCCCGCTTCCCAGCGGGTCCAGGTTTTTTCGCCGATCTTGAGCAATTGGCAGAGTCTTTGCTGGGTTAGGCCAAGGTTGATTCGCAGCGACTTCAATTCGTCGGTGGTGAGCAGGCCCATGGCGCGGGCGCGGGCATCGTCAATGATGCGGATCGAATCACCATCGAAGTAGATCTCGCCGTCAACCGGATCACGCCATGCGGGGACTTTGACCTGGATGGTTGTCGGGACGGACTTCCCGTCCGGGGCGGGGATGTTGATTTGCTCAATCGCTTCGTAGCGTTCCCAATGCGGAAGTGGAATAGTCATAGGGTGTCTCCTTTCGTTGGCCTGTGTGCCGAGTAAACAATCACAACGGTGTTGTCGGGAAAGAGGTTGATCTTCGCGTAAACCGGCTGGTTTTCGTGTTGGAAGATGAATTCGTAGGTGGTACGGGGATCCTTCATGCCGGTCACTTGGTTGCCTGCCAGTGCGGGGTCGTCGAGTGCATTCGCGAGAACATCGAAGAGTTCGTAATCGAAGTTGAATTTCGGAAATTGAGCCTGCCACTCGTGCCACGCCCGTCGTGTCAGGGCAATCTGCCGTACGTCCCCCCGTTTGAGGGTCTTTCGGACGGCAGATCGCCAGGTTTCGGGAATGGGGTGGGGCATGGCGTCGTCTTCATGGGTTACTGGTATCAATCAATACCAGCCGCGTCAACAACAATCTTTGACCACAAAGATGCAACTTGGGTGCAATAAGCATTCTGAAATTCAATCCGGCAGTCACCATTCACCCCCTGTCCGGTATTCGGTTCCGTCTTCTTTCAATATCGGCGTGGTTGGCGACTCCAATTTGAGCCGGTAGTGTTCGACTTTGACAATTGGCTGCCAGTCGAGTTTCGACGGATCTTGGAGAATGTTCAGCGACGGCTCAGACGTGGCGCAATGGAAGATCACATAGAGGAAGTAGTCTTTCCCGAGGCGTTGGGCGGTGCGGTATTCGTTTGAGGTGAGGGCAATCTCGCCAAAGTGCGCGCGTCCTTTCACCTCAATGAAGCGGACATCCACCGCGGTTTTCGGGTCTTCAGGATGGGGTCGGCGCGAGATGAGGTCAAAACCGCGGTTGTCCGCTTCCACGCTCTCGACCACGCGTCCCTCGGCTTGCTCGTGGGCGATGGCAAAGTTGACCGCGATGCGCTCGATTTCCGGATCGGCCACCATCGGCGCAATGGACGGGGTCGCACGGTCGGGATGCGGCACCACCCATGCCCTGCCGATGTGATGGATGTCGCCGATGGAGCACTGGCGCTCCTGCTCCAGCTCACGACGGCGGGATTGCAGGCGATGGTCGAGGTCTAGCAGTTTGTCCTCGGAAATCCTGATGCGTCCATCCAATCCCGACTCCGCGGAGCCCGCTTCTTTTTGCGCGATGAGATCGGCCAGGAGGAGATTTTCCCGGTTCATGATTTCCCCAAGGCTGATCTCGATGTGACGGGAGATGATGGAAACCTCACGCTCGCGCTCCTTCCGGCATTCCTCCAACATCGGCTGGAAGGCATGGGTGATGAGATAGTCCTCGACGGCGGCCCGCTCGGGAAGTCCGGCAATCGATGGCGCGGTAGCCGCGGTCTCGGGTGCCGTGAGGTCGAGGAAGATGGTGGGCTGACGGATGATCAACCGGCCGTCATGCATGGTCTGCACCACGAAGAGACGTTTGCTCATCGCATTGCCCCGGCCATCGCTAACGGACGCATTGAATACATCCAGCCGATAGGGGGCACGGGCATGGATGTCGAAAAAGACGGCTCCATGGCGGATGTCCGACTGGACGTGGTCCAGCACATCTTCCCGCACGGCCTCGAACAACGGGTGCCCCGGCGTGACCCACTCCAGGGTGCCATCCCGCTTGAGAACCTCCTTGTCGAAAATCACGGTGGCGTATTCGCGCCCGAGTTTGCCAAAGCGGGGTTCGTTGCGCTCGCCGATGGGCCAGAGGTTGCGCGGCACGCGGCCAATCTTGTAACGCTTCTCGCCGGGCTTGGTGGCCTTAGGCGTCAGGCCCGCCAGCGGAGCCGCCTGAATGAAGAAGTCTTCGATGACCTCCGGCACGAGACGCCGCTCACGCGCCTCAGCCGATTTCCCGATGATGGCGGAAAGGTTGAGTTCGCGCTTGGCCAGTCCTTCGAGGGTGGACTCGGTGATGGCGCGGAAACGTGAGCCGTCCACCTGCTCGATGATGCGGGCCTTGATGACGTCCTCGGTCTGGTTCCGC
>JAPLUI010000047.1 GCA_026397725.1 Verrucomicrobiota bacterium
ACAAACGCCGCCCATCGACGGTCACAGACCGCCGCTACAAGCTCAACCCTTCGCCCCCACGCGTTCTCACGAACGCTCCCACACGGCAAGAAGATTGGAAACCGCGGATGACGCGGATGGCGCGGATTTGAAGAAGCATCCCAATTCATCCGCGTTATCCGCGTTATCCGCGGTTCATCTTCCTGTCTTTCAAACGCCACCGCGCCGGAGAAGGCGTGTCGGGCATGGCGGATGCAATCCGCCGCCACCGTGCCCCCCGCGTTCTCACGAACGCGACCACGGACGCAATCCCGTTGGGATTGGCGCGGTCCATGGGCTTCGCATGCGCACCCCATCGCGGCGGTGCGTCCGCCTCGCGGGAGCTTCGGGGTGGCTCGCCGCAGGGCCACGCATTCGCATCGACGGTCATAGACCGCCGCTACATGGCCACTCATGCCAGCGGCCCTCGTCTCTCTCCATTCAAAAATCATATATCTAAAATCATAAATCATAAATCCATCCTCCTTCGTCATTCGGCATTCGGCATTTTCTCCTGGCAGCCCGTCGGGCACTCCGGGGCTTCGTCCCTCGCTCCTCCCCTTGCCCGACTCTGTGTACTTGCTGGCTTCATCGTTCCTCCGTTCCTTGCTTGCTGTTAAGGCTGACCTCGGGCCAGGCGGAATCCGCCGTCGTAGTTGGCGATGGCCGGGTCGCTGCCGCCGCGGTACGCGCAGCGTGCGTAGTGCGCCATGAGGCGCCAGCCTTCGCCACGGAAGACGCGGCCGGAGCCGGTAGCAGGTCCACGCGGATCGTTCTGGACACCCGCAGCGTAAGACCCAAACCAATCCCAACACCTCTCCGACATGTTGCCCGCCATGTCGTACAGCCCATACCCGTTCGGCGCAAAACTTCCAACAGGAGAACTGTAGGGATAGCCTCCGACCGCATAGGTCGGGTGGTAGCCCCGCGTCGGGCTCACGTCGTAAGCGAAGGCTGAAAAGCTGAAATAATTCGCCTGGCTGTGGGTGATGGTGTCCGTGCCCCAGGGAAAGTTCTTTCCCGCCACCCCGCCCCGCGCCGCCTTCTCCCACTCCGCCTCCGTCGGCAGGCGATAACCGTTGGCACTCCAATTGCACACCGGGGCGCTCTGCCCTGTCTTGTAGGTGGCCCCGGAGACCGTGTAGCACGGCGTCAGCCCTTCTTTCTGGCTGCGGGCATTGCACCACTTCACCATGTCATACCAGGTGATCGAATACACCGGGTGGGTGGCCGCCTTGCCTGCGCCAGCACTCAAATCCGTGTAGCCATTGGCCAGCCCCCAATTCCGCACCGCATCCCACACCTCCTTCGTCACCTCGTACTTCCCCATGTAGAACGCACTCACCTGCACCGTGTGTACCGGCAGTTCTTCGCTCCAACCCACCAGCGGACTCGACTGGTCCCCCATCTGGAACAGCCCCGCCGGGATCAGCGCGAAGCCGTCGGGCGGCGGATCGTCATCCGCCACGACCTTGTAGCGCATGGTGGTGGAGAAGCGGCCGCCCCAGTTCTTGCCGGCGTCCCAGGTGAGCCGGAGGTTGGTGGCCGGCGTGACGTTGGCACCCGCAGCCCCGGTCAAGGCGGTGGCGGGGATGTTGTAGGTCGTGCCATCGTCGGCGGAGACCTCCAGGGAAATTCTGAGCGGCAGGGTCGTGCCGGTGACATCGTAGTCGATGTCCACCAGGTTGGAGCCCGCCCGCTGGGCGGCGCGGACGTTGGTGATGGCCCCCTGGCCCCAAGCGGCGGGCCCGGGCAGGAGCGTCGCGCAGACGAGGGCGAGGCAAGCGAGGTGGCGGTTCTTACACGAAGGAGTTGAGGCGGACATGGGAAGGTGGGGTGGCGGTTGGTGACAATGCGGTAGGAGATGGTTCCAAAGCAACAATCAAGCGGATTCAAGCGAGGCGGGCGGGATCAAGAGGGTCTGAGGAAAGCAACATGACAAGGGGCAGACGCGGAAGATGACGCAGCTTGCGGAAATTTTCCGGGAAATCAATAATTGTTTGATCCGGTCCTGCGGAGCCGGGTGCCGGGCGCATGACAAACCAAGTCACGGCGGGGCGAATTGCCGATGTGCCCTCGACCATGAGCGAATCGCCATCGACCATGAGCGGGCAATGGGAAGCGGAGTTCCGCCACTCATTGGCACCACATGGGCATGGGCGGCTGGGAAGCCGCCACTCCTTGAGACGCCGACGTTGGTGATGGCCCCCTGGCCCCGGGCGGCGGGCCCGGCCAGGAGCGCCGCGCAGACGAGGGCGAGGCAAGCGAGGTGGCGGTGGCTTCTTGCATGAGTTAGAGCAGACATGGGGAGGATGAGTTAGAGGGGGTTGGTGATGGGTTCCAAAGCAAGAATCAAGCGGATTCAAGCGATGCGGGCGGGATCAAAAGGGTCTTAGGAAAGTAACATGACAAGGGGAAGACGCGGAAGATGACGCAGCTTGCGGAAATTTTCCGGGAAATCAATAATTGTTAGAGCCGGTCCTGGGGAGCCGGGTGCCGGGCGCATGACAAACAAAAGTCACGGCGGGGCGAATTGCCGAAGTGCCCTCGACCA
>JAPLUI010000065.1 GCA_026397725.1 Verrucomicrobiota bacterium
TACTCCACGCAGAACTCCTGGAACTCCATCTGCGGCAGCGGATCATGGTATTTGAAGCTCTTGCGAAAATGTTCAGCCACGGCCGCGCGGCCATCCAGAGCGTCGCCGGTGAACGGCTGGAGGTTGACCCAGAAATACTCGGATCGCTCATGGGGAAAGAGCGTCAGTTGGACGGCGGTCGGATTGGTGAAAATCCGCACACCTTCATCTCCACCTGCCAGGACATTCATGAACAGGAACGGGTTGTTAGGATCCCCCTTTTCCGCACCGGGCGCAAGTGAGGTACACCAATTGTTCTCGGGCAATATCGCCAGTCCGTCGCCGTCCGCATAGCGCAACAGGCAATTACGCTTTGCCTTTTCCAGCCCCTTCGTCGTGCTGGCCCATTTTGTTTGCCAGGGGACATAGTCAATGGTGTGCTTTCCGGCCGGCACATTGAGCGAAAGAATGTCCGAGGAAGAGATCACCCGCTCACGGGAGTCATCGTTCTTGATGAAGCTGCCGTACCGCAACCCGGAACGTCCGTCATAGACTTCAAAGACCAATGTCACCGTGATTTTATCCGCAGGCCGGGCCAAATCGACGGATATTGACTTGCCCCAATGTCTTCCAAATGATTTGATGTCGCAGACCACCACGGTGCCAAGCACCCATTTCCCGTCAGTCGCCTTCATCTCCAGGCCATCGACCACATGGCGAAACAGAAGGCGGGTGCCGGGCCCGGTCAGCAGGTTTTTGCCTGACGCCTTGCCGACCAGACGGGTCAGATCGATACTCCCGTCTTTGAACTCAACCTGTGCCCTCAGAATCTCATTGCCCAGTAGCCACGACTGGTTCTGCTCCTTGATGGTCGCCAGTGTTTCGGCCATGACGCTTTTGTCGGATCCGAAAAGGACTCCGGCCACTAGGCTGATGCCGATGGCGTACAAGAGGATTCCCTGCGATTGAAGCGCTGATTTCATGCGTATACTCCCAATGTTTTCGCTGCCGCATAATTGCTGGTACCGAAGCCATGTCCCGTGAGAAGCATGTCGTTTCCGAGCGCAATGGAAAGTTCCGGTTCGGATTGGATGCCCAGCTTTTCTTTCAACTTCTGGTGGATGCCCGGGACAAAATCCGCGTAGACCGGCACCCGATCAGGTTGCTGACGTGAGAGTGCTCGTGCGACTCGCTCTTTCGATATCACTGTTGTCCCACCTCTCATTCGGATTCGTGTAACTCTAGCTTCAAGTAAGCCAACGAGTCCCAGCCGCCCGGTATCCAGGACCGGTTTGTATAAAACAGGCTGAACACACCGCCTCCCTCGTTGATCAATCCCAAGGGAGTGCACACTTCAGTGATCCATTTATTGTTCGCCAAGTCCGGCCAGAGGTAGCTGGCTTTCGCCCAATTCACCCCGTCATCGGACTCCGCATAACCCAGACAGCGATTGCCCGGTTGGCCGACGGCATCGAACACCACGACATAGCGACCGCTTTCCAACCGGGTGACAATGGCGTTCTCCTGTCCGACTTTCGGATCGAAGGGCACAGGGGTGCGTATCCACAGCCGTTTCCACGGGCCTTCGAGGCTGTTGCTTTCGCTCTCCGCCAAACCGAGCCGCCAGGCGGCCCACTCCGGCGTAACTTTGTCATGCGCCCCCGTGTTATGGAACGCATACCACTTCTCACCCACCTGATAGGGGAAAAAGGCATCGACGCCTTGTATGCCCTCCCACGGCGCCGAGTCTTTGCCCGGCTCCATGATCACGCCGATGTCCTGATAAGGCCCGCCGACGCCTTCCATGCCGGACACGGTGGAGAAGGCCCGCACGATCCTGCCGTCGTAGTTGCTAAGGAATAGCGCCCCCTCGTTAGGCTTGCCGCGATAGATCACATAATAGAGTTCCCAGCGGTTGAGCGCTTTGTTGAAGACCATCTGCGGCCCCCAGACCGAGGAGCGCTCATCCTTGCCGGTGAAATCGCCAGTGCCTTCGTAGAGTGTGCGAACGCGGGTCCAGCGGCTTCGGTCACTGCTGGTCCAGTAGGCGATCTTGGTCTTGACCCACCTCGGCGCATCCACCATTTCCGTGGTAATCCAATGATAGGTTTGGCCAATCTTGACCACGCGGCCGCCTTCAAAACCATACTTGTTGCCTTCCGTTCCCGGGTCGGGCGGTGTGATCAGGGCCTTCCCGGCACTCTGCTCCAGAATGGTGAACCGCACATGCTGGACCGCATTGGAGACCGGTTCCGCGGCATATCCCGCGATAACTGGATACAACATGGCCAATACTCCACATGTGACCTTAAACCCATACATCAGTCTTTCCGTTCCCTGTGTTTTCGATGTCATCTCTATTCTTTCCCTTTCTGCTGACGTCGCAGTGTGCTTCTCATTGCACGCTACTCCTGTTGCTTGATTATTCGTTTGCTCACCAGTCATCGGTGCGGAATGGCGATGCCGGCAGGCCTTCGTTGTTGTACAGATTGCAGTCATCGCCGGACATGGTATAGGCATAGCGGACGGCGATCGGCTTGGACACCTCGGTGCTGGAGACGACCACGGTCTTGCCGTCGATGACGGCATCGGCCCACGCCCACTTCTTGTCCTCGCCGGCGATGGCGAAGTGTTTCAGTTTGCCCTGCGGTTCCTTAACCACGGGAGCAAAGCCTTTCTTGGTGGCCACGGTCAGCCCGGAGCCAGCGCTGTCGAAACCGATCCGGATCTTGTTAGCTTCTATCTTCATCTGCTTATACAAGGGGCCGCTGTAGACCAAGTCCTTTTTGCCATAGTCCTTGGCCAAGGCCCAAAGCGCCAAGCGCTCGCCCACATCGCGCTTGTTCTTGGGATGGATATCCCCGGGCTCCCTGACATCGGCAAGGTCCATGGCCACCGCCATGCCCGTGTGCGGAATGGTGAGGGCTTTGAACTGGGCCATGCGGATTTTCGCCCAGCCGTCACCGCCCGCCGGATCCTTGCCCGCGGGAGTGTAGTCCGAACTGAACCTGCCGGCCAACTGGACCAGATAGAACGGGAACTCGCCTTCACCCCAGGCCGTCCGCCAGCCACCGATGAGGGCCCGCAGTTTCTGATAGTAGGTTTCGCCCTCGTCGCCGTTGGATTCGCCCTGATACCAGATCGCGCCCTTGATTCCATAACGGATGAGTGGGTGAATCTTGCCGTTATAGAGGCAATGCCAGGTCGAGGGATATCCGCCGTCGGACTTATACTCGGCGGGCAGACCGGTGACGGGTGGCAATTCCTTCACGCTGGCCAACCCGGCGGGCGAGATCCATGGCTCGATGCTGGTGCCATTCCAGGCCGTCTTGATCAGGCCGATGGGAACTCCGGTTTCCAGCTGCAGCTTGCGGCCGAAATAGAGGCCCACCGCCGTGAAGCGGTTGCCCGTGGTCGGCTTGCAGGGAAGCCAGGTCGCGCTTTCTTCCGACGTGCCGTTCCCGCGATTGACCTTGACGTCGGTCTCGGGGCGCATCGACGGCTCATTAACCAGATGGAACTGACGCAACAGCGGCACATCGAAGTCCTTCTCGTCATAAGGAAGAGGATCAAGGGCGTTGTGGTAGGCTCCGGGCGTGAAATCCATGTTGGATTGGCCGCTGCAAATCCAGACATCACCCACCACCACATCGTTGAGGGTCAGCTTGTTCTTGCCGGTCACGGTCATCGTGGCGGCGTTGGTGCACGCCTTCATGGCGGCGAGCTTGACGCTCCAGGCGCCCTCTTTGTCGGCGCTCACCAACTTGTTCTGGCCCGCGAAGGCGACCGTCACCTTCTCTCCAGGTTCTGCCGTGCCATAGACAGAAACAGGAATGTCCCGCTGGAGAACCGCATGGTCGTCGAAGATGGGGTTTAACTTTACGTCCGCACTGGCGGACACTGCGGCGAGTATGAATGCCGCCTGAACTGATAATGTCTTCATGTTAATTATGCCTTTCATTTTGTTGATTCCTTTCATTGTGAATATTTCTTTGGTTGCCGAATCCGGCAAAGATGGTGTTTGATATAAGGACCCGATTGATCAGTGCTTCGGTTTGTTCTTGATGAAATCATCTAGATTCCTCTGTGTCTGTTCTTCCATCATTTTCCGTTTCTCCATGAAATGGCTGTATTTCTTCACTTCGTCATCTGACCATGCGTTGGCTTCCGTATAATCGCCGCAGTAGGGAACATAAAGATCGATCCAGGCCGCGATTTTCTCAAGGTCCTCGGTACTCAGTTTCACCTTCTTGTGGCCTTTTGCCAGCATTGCGATCAGCTTGCTCTTTGCGGCACCGGCGGAATATGGCGGCAGCATTTCGGGGCCCGATTGTGTTCCCGCCCAGTTGACGACTCTGCCCGGCCAGCCGGAAAAAGAGACATCCCCGGGCGCGATACTTCCTGCGTTCTTTCTCGCCTGAGTAAGCGCCATGTAGGAATCACTCCACTTTCTCTTGGACTGCTCGTCGATGTTTTCGTGGCTTGTCAGGCTGAATGGCAAGTCCGGCGACTCACCTTTGTGGCACTTGACGCAGTTGCGGTCAAGGATTGGCTGAATCTCCTTCGGGAAACTGAAGCCACGCAGCGGCCCGTAAAACGGCTCAAGGTTCTGTGCGCCGGCTTTCATTGCCATGGTTGTCTTTCCTTCAGAAATTGGGGCCGAGTTCTTTGATTCGTGGCAGCCCAGACAGGAGAACGTCTCGTCAGGCTGGAGCGTTGACCAGCTTCGCATGGTTTGAATGGCACAGCCGTTCTCGTCGAGAATCTGGAAATAGACCGGGGTTTTTGCGGGCACCGTGAAAATGGCTGAACCATCCTCGTAGATCTTTGCATCGCCGAGGATGATCTTTACGTCCCAGCTTCCGTTTCCGATAGAAACAGGCGTGCTGCTCAGGGCGACTCCGCCATCCCCTTGGCTGGTGTTCCAACCGATGCCCGCCGCACGGAACTCAAGCGCCACGACCCTGAGTTTCCTGGCTGTTCCGCGGGGCACATCTTTCAATCCCGGGCCGATATAAACGTCCTTGATGTAGTATGTGCCGGTCGTTTTTCGATAGTCCACGCTGCTCGGACGCAGGGCCGGAGCCTTTCTGGGCGCAAGTGGAACAGCCTGGGTACATGAGAGCGCCCGGTCCGCAACCAGAAGTTCCCGTTTGCCGTCAATGTCCATGCAGTAGAGATTCATGAAATCCCTGTTTCCAGATGGTGAATAGCTGACGATGAATTCCTTCTCGTTGAGCGGGTAGGGATACATGAACAATTCGCCGTCCTGTCCATACGTGTCGATTCGCACTGCCGGTGTTTCGCGGACCGGCGCGATCAACTGCACGCCGGTGTTCTCCTGGCGTCCCTTTGACGGATCGATGATTGCAAGCTTCCCGGTCTGGGGAGTGTGATGGCCGCATAGGGTGGCGATGACCTTGCTGGTGCCGGGGATTCCGCGGGCTTGGGTGATTGTTGTTGGGAACCAGGAATTGTTGCCGTAGAACTCCGTCTGGCCAGTGCCGTCGTAGTTCATCTGGAAAAGAGGCTGTGTAAAAACCTGGCCACGGTCATTGTAATCCCAGCGGGTGTAAATAATGCGGCCGTCATCCATGACTGTTGGGTAAACGGTGTGGACCTGGTCAAAGCCCAGTCGCCTCAGGTATTTTCCGTCCTTGTCGCATGTGTAGAGGTTGCTGACCTCGGTCCACCAGCAGTCAACCGTCTGCACGCACCGGGTTGAGGAAAAGATGATGTCGCCGTTTGGCAGATAGGTTCCCTCGAAATCTGCGAAGCCAAGCCCTGACGTCAGCTGTCTGATATTTCCGGAAGCTGCTTCCATTTCATACAGGTGGTAATCATCCTCATTCAGCGATTTTTTCCAGGCGAACAGAATCCTCTTGCCGTCGTAGGAAACGGCGGGATCGCGAATGCGGCCTGTCTTGTCTTCTAGCAGGGTCTTGACGGTGCCGTATATGCCGTTCATCTCAAGCAGGCAGAGGGCGGAGTCGATAGGAAAATGTCTTTCGTGTTGTGCGTCTGACTGTCCTTCAGTATAGGCGAAGAATGCCGGCATGATGATGTGATGTTTGACAAAAACCATTTGCGGCGCATTCTGCAGGAGAGTTTTCAGGCGCATTGCCCGTCTTTTCTCGCAGGCATTTACGTAAAGGTCGAGCCAGCGGCGGTCATTCCCGGGAACCTTGCCATTGACAAGGCTGTCGAGATTGTCCTGGAAAGGTGTTCCTGCATCGCCCAGTTCCAGAAGAACGCGTTTGATCATGCTGGTTTCATTGCCGGTATCCGTTGCCTTAAACCATTTGGTAAAATCAAGTCCGTTGTCCTGGATCATCCAGTCCATCTGGACTGGGAATTTGAGCATCATTTCGCCCAGCGTTTTAGGTGTTTCGCCGTTCGCGGTCCGCGACGCCAGCATTGTTTCCTGCCAGGAACCGGAGGCACCCGCCGTCGCCAGGGCCGTGGCGGGCGCAACCGCTTTGGACAACACCGTCAACAATCCTAACATCAACAGGGCTGTTCTTTTCATACTGGTTTCCATTTTATGGCTTCACGCTGACGTTGTCGAAGCAGTTGGGATCATAGCCGGACATCAGATAGGCCCTGCCGCTTTTGTGGGCGGCATAGAATTTTTCATACCGCACCCGGGCCACTTCCTTGCCGTCTATGCTGGCAGTCAGCTCATCACCCTTGAGCACCAGCGTCAAATGATGCCAGGTGGCCGGAATGAAGCCGTTTATCTTGCCCGTCGCGAGGGGTGGCACCTTCAACTTGTTCTCCTTGCCATCCACCACTTCAACAGCCTCAACCGATGCCTCAATCCACCATGTGCCATCCTGTTGGAGGACCAGGCCGACACCGCGCTGTTCGCCGCACCAGTAGCGTCCGCCAATCGCGGCCTTGCCGGCGGTGACCAGCACATCGGCCTGGATGGTGTAGTCGGTCCAGTTATGGTCACCGAAAATGGTGTGAGGGAGGTCACCTCCCGCGCCGCCCCAAAGAATGCCCTCTTTCGGCGAGATTTGTTTCAGGCACATACCTTTGCCATCCTTGCGCTTGGCGGTTTCAAACGACCCTTTCATATCCGCGGTGTATTTCGCAATCGCGCCCGCGGCATAGCTTTCGAAGTCATCCTTGTAGGGCAACGGGAAGGCCGCGGCGGGCGGCGGCGCCGGGTGCGCTCCCTTTTTCTGGCCGGTGGTGGTACTCAGCGTATAGATGCTGTTGCCTTCGAGGGAGACGGTAAAACTGCCGTTTGTCGGGCGCAGGGGTTTCTCCTCAATGAACTGGATCTTCCCGTTTGATTTCCACACATGCACGTCACCCTTAGCCAGCTTGCCTGCGACCTGCACCTGGATGTTCGTCGGTTTGTCCGCGCAGACGATCAGACTCCAGTCGCCATTCTCTGGATTGCGCAAGGCGACATAGCTCCCGGCCCAGGTGTTGGTCGCAATTTTTGCGCAGGCTTTGTCCATGTAGCGCCAGCCGGGTTCGGCAAACTGGGTGGTGTGGGCGGTGGTCCACACCGCCGGATAGACGTCATAGAAACCGGACCACGGGGAGTGTGCCTCCATCAGACCTGTGCCGGACCAAACGACCCCTGGATAGATGCCGGACAACATGCACCACACCTCGGTCTTGGTGATGCGGCTGCGGATGTAGTTCTTGTTATAGACTTGCGCCAGCAGCATCGCCATTTCCCAGGTCTTGCCGCTGTAGGTAAACTCCTCGCTGGACCACAGAGACTTGCCGCTTGCAATGGCTTTCTCGGTGGCGTGCTTGGCTTCCATCTCGAGTTGCGGACCCCACTCGCTCGGATAGTGGTAGCCGACCGCCTGCAACACCTTGTCCGCCTCGGGATTCCTCGCCAAATCATCGAATATTTGCCAGCTCCCGTTGTTGTCAGGAGCTTGCAGTTTCACATCCGCATAGCCATGGGCATCGAGCGTTGGCCGCAAGGTCTTGGCAATCCAGTTGAGGTCGGTGCCGTGCTCGTTCCAAGCCGCCGCAACCCAGTCCATTTTCAATCCATAATGTTTCCTGGCCACATCGAGGAACGCGACATACCAATCGGCCGAATCCTGCGAGAACGGGCTCGAAATCCAACCCGGGTAACTCCACGGCAGGCAGTCTAACAATATCCTCGGGTTGCGCTTGCGCGCCTCGGCCATGAGCCAGAACTCATAGCCGCGCGGGACAGGATTCGTCAACTCGTCGCGGGTGAAAGCGTGCGTCGGCTCACTGCCGTCAGTGTCGTTCTCTCCGCCGGAGAGACCGACTTTGAGATGCTGCAAGTTCGCGCCGAATTTCGGCGTGAACAGGTAGTCGAGGATCTCGGTCTTCTGATTCTCGGGGTAATCAAAGAAATTCCGTGAGGAACCGCCCTGGCTGATCGCGCCGATGCCTTCGAAGACGCGCCCGCTGTCGGCGTCATCCAGGACAATGCGGGTTTCCGGGGCACCCTCCGCCGTCGCGGCATGCAACGGGGTGAGGGCGGTTAAGACTGCGGCACTGAGCGAAGCAAGTGCAATTGCGTTTGTTTTCTTCATGTTGTGTATTCCATTTTTCATGGGGTGTGTTAGTTTCGGTACAAGTTACTTCTTAATCCTATTCCAGGGAAGGCCAGACGAGTTTGCCTTCCTTCTGTTCTTCGATCTTCTCGTATGCACCGTAGAAATCGCTGTTGCAGTCCAGCCACAATGTCAGGCGGTGCAGGTCCTCCTTGCTGAGTTTGAGGCCGTGGTGTCCCTTGACCAGCATCTGATAGAGTTTGCTGTTACGGGCGCCGATCTGTCCCGGCTTGCTGTCCGGAACCTCGTCGAACCACGCATTGTTCCAGAAGAAGGCGAAATTCTTTAGAGAATCGTACGAGGTGAACCATCTGTTGTGTTCACCCTGTGCTCGCGTCAGGTCCGGCGCCTTCTTTCCCTCGGCCTGGCTCTTCTTGTGACACTCCACACAATTCTTCTCCAGCACAGGCTGGACCAGGATGGGATAACTGAAGGGTTTGGAGCCCTGCACGTCGGGCGTCAAGACCGAGGGTGGCCGTCGCAGCGCCGTTGCCGAGTTTTGGCCCATGCTGTAGCCGTTGGTGGGTGAATTGTGGCAACCCAGACAAGTCAGGGTTTCTCCCGGATGCACATACGTGGCGCTGCGCATGGACTGTATGGCCACACCATCGGCATCCAGCGCCTGGAAATAGACTGGCTTGTCCGCCGGCATTTTAAAGAACGCGCTGCCATCCTGCTCGACCGGGACGGTCCCCAAAACCATGCGGGCGCTCTTCTGATCACCGACACCAATAAACGGCTGATTGGCGAACGGAGTGGTTTTCGGAAGCAATTGGATCACGCGCAAGGCGGTGATTTTCGGCAGATCCGTCATCGGATAGATGCTGTCGTAAACATTGATCAGACCCACCGTGCCGAAATCGGGGATAGTCTTGGGATCCGGCGGCACAAACTTCGTGCCGGGCTTCAGCGGCTTGCCCACGGCGGTCTTGTGGGGGAGCACGGGGGGCACCGGGCGCGCTTTGACGGGAATGGGGTCGAGGCACGAAATCGCGTCATCGCGATATAACAACTCCTTGTTGCCGAAGGCGTCCACCAGATAGATGCCGTAATTGTTATCGGTTCCGGCGTCGGAGCGGCTGTCCTTGTCATACACACAGAGGAAGAAATGATCGCTCAAGGGATAGGGCGCGGCGTAGTTGGCAGGCGGGCCGTGGGTGGCGATTTCGGCTTCAGGGAACAACTGGGCGGGGGTCAGGCGTTTGACCTGCGCCATGGCATTGTCATCGGGCATCAGCGGATCCACCAGGATGATAGAACCATAGGCCTGGCCATGATGGCAGGCGGCTGTTCCCATATATTTGCGGGATCCGGGGATTGCCCGCATCGAAATTTCAAACTGGGGCCGCGCGCCCTGGTTGGGAGAGAAGTTGCCATTGACGGCTCTGGGGTCGCGGCCGTCAGGCGTGGTGGTCCACGCGTGATGGGCCTGGTTGCCCCCGCGATCGACATAGTCCCAGCGGGTATAGACGACCATGCCGTTGTTGTCCACGCTCGGCTGCCATTCGTTGGTCTCGTGCGAACTCAGCATGACTATATCACTGCCGTCGGCATTCATGGAATCCAGGGTGAAGCTTGGGACCGGGCGGCCATGGCAACGCCCGTAGCCGCCGCGGCGTTCGGAAACAAACATGATTCTTCCGCTAGGCAGGTAACAGGGATCGAACTCGTTCCAAATGCCGTCGGTCAACTGGGTCAGCCCGCTGCCGTCAAGCCTGACGCGGAAGATCTTGTAAGTGTTGTTCTCTGACCCCTGCCCCGAGTAGCGTTTGCGGTCACCCTCGTTGTCCGCTATTTCGGTGCGGGCAAACAGGACTTCCTTGCCATCAAAACTCAACTCGGGCGCGAGGAAGCCGCCCTTCGAGGTGAACGATTGCCCCTTGTAGCGGCCGTTTTCGCACACGGATTTTTCCAGCACGTCGCGGGTGGTCGGATTGTCGGAAAAGGGTTTTTCCAAGACGAACAAGCCGCCGCCGCGGATCGCGTTGAAACCGAAATACTGGTCACACATGTGGTTGCCGGTGGTCTCGGCATTGGGACAGAAATGGCGCTTGATAAACAGGATCCGGTCGAAATCCAGCAACGGATTGGCAAAGGCCACCTTGCGGCGCAGTTTGCAGGCCTCGGCTAACAGCTCAGCGCGTTTGGCATTGCCGGATTCTAACAATCCGGCCTGGGTCTTCAACCCGGCAAGCCGCTCCTCCGCCTGTTTGAGGTCGGGGCAACGCGGCAGGGTCTTGAGATGGGTGATCAACGCGCCCACGCGGCGCAGCACCGTGTCCGCCTCATCCTTGTCCGCGGGATCGGGCAGCGAGTTCTTGTCAAACACCTGGTCCGCCGCGGGCCATCTGTCAGGTGGTGGGTTGTGCGGCCTGTCAGGTTTGGGCGCGGCTTTGGGCGCGGGCACCTTGTCGCCCTGGTATTCGATCCGGGCGTCGGCCCAGTCGGAATGATCTAAAGCATTGCCGTCGGGTGTGGTATCGACTATCAGATCGAGGAATTTGAGTCCCTTGAGGTCGATGTCGCAGGGTTTGATGTCGCCGCCGCCGGTTAGGACGCCGCTGGACCACAACTTTTTGCCGTCGCCCATCACGATGAATTCGACGCTCCCCTGTTTGCCGACCTCATCATCCACGCCGGCGATGGCCTTGAAGCGCAGCGCGCTGCCGTTGAGTTCGATGCGGAAACTGCCCGGCGGGTGGGTGCCGATGCCCCGCTCGTAAACCTTGCCGCGCAAGGTGAGCGGATTTTTGTCCACGGTTTTTTTCGCCTGGGTGTTGCCCCATCCGGAAGTTGCGCTGGTCAAATTCATCTCGTCGAGCCAGATGACCTTGTTGTCCGCAGCACGAAGCACTGGCATCCCCAGATAAAGGGTTGCCATTGCTGGCATTCCTGTGATCGCTTGTTTGTTCATATATCTAATGGTTATGGGTTTTTGATGATGACTTCCGACCGCTCCGCGCTGTGGCTGGCCGCGGCGTCCGCCGCCAGCGGTTTGAGGCCTAGCGGATCCGCAGGATTGACCTGAAGCACCGGCCAGACCACCTTGCCGGCGCGTTGCTGGTCCGGCTCGCTGTAGGCACCGAGTTCGTCAGACGCACAATCGAGCCACATCACGATGCGGCGGAAATCCTCCTGCGTGAATTTCCCCTCGGCCATCCGGGCACGATGCGCAGGCGTCAAAAGCGCATTGCCCATGCGCGATGCCCGGGCGCCGAACTTTCCGGGTGTGACCCGTGAGCCGGTGTTGTCACCACCACCGTTGTAAAAATGGGCAAACGGCATCAGCGCTGCATACTCCGACGAGGTGAACCCCTTGCTTTTTTGCGTATGGCACGGAATGCACTTCTGGTCGAATACCGGCTTTACGAGCAGATGATAATTGAACGGTATGGCCCCTTGGGTGGGATCGGATTGGTGACCGGTGAATTCCGGTTGCATGGGCGACGGCGGCCGTTTGAGAGCCATGGAATCGGAACGCGGCACCGCCTGCCATTTGTTCTCATGGCATCCCACACAGGACAGTTGCTCACCCGGATGCACATAGGTTGCCGAACGCATGCTGATGATGGCCATTCCCATCGAGTCCAACGCTTGAAAGTAGATGCACTTGCCGACCGGCGCTTCAAAATAGGCGCTGCCGTCCGCTTCCACCGGCACCACGCCGAGCGGCATGCGCGCGGCGTTCTGAGTGCCGAAACCAATCTTCGGATCATCGGGCGAATTGGTTGTTTTCGGCAGATAGTGGATGATCCGCAGCCACTTCACCTTGGCGCCCTCCGGCCACTTGAAATCCGAGGTGTAGACATTCAGGACCGAAATGGTCGCTTTGGGCGGGTTGGGCCCCGCACCGGCACCCTGGTGGGTCCGCGCGGCGAGCACCGACGGTTTGCCACGCGGTTTGACGGGAATAGGGTCAATGGCCCGGAACCCCTGCGCCGCCTGATCGCATGAGTATACCATGGTTTTATTGCCGGCCGCATCCAGCAGAATGATATCATTATTGTAATTGCACAGATAATCCATCTCGCTGAGCGGCCAGGCGGTACCATACGCATATCCAGTCCTGCACCCGATTTCACTTTCCGGAAACGGCGCCTCCGGGGTGATCCGCTTGACCTGCGACATCTTGCCATCGTCCTCAATACTCTGGTCGATGAGCACCAGCGATCCGAAGGATTGGCCGTGATGCGCGTCGGCAGTCGCAATATATTTTTTCGAATTTGGAATGGCCCTGATATTATGCTCGGCAAAGGGCCGCAGCGTCCGACCGTCCGGGCTCACAGGATCACCCTCCCAGCGCCACATGGGATAATTGCCGTGATACGAACGCGGGTCGCTGCCATCGGGATAGGAGACCCAAATGTGATGCGCGGCGCTGAAATTCCGGTCGATATAATCCCAGCGGGTGTATACGAGCATGCCTTCGTTATTGACCGATGGATGCCATTCATGCGTTTCGTGGTAGCTGATGGGATAAATGTCACTGCCGTCTGCCTTCATCGAGTGAAGGTTATAGGTGGGACAATAGCGTCCGCAGCGGAGAAAACTCAGGCCGCCGTCCGTCCCCGGAATCCGTGAGCACCTGCCGGATACGAAGACGAGCCTGCCGTTCGGCAACAAACACGGGTCGAAATCGTCCCACATGCCATCGGTCAATTGAACAAGGTCCGTGCCGTCAACATTGACCTTGAAGATATGGTATGACGAATTCTTGGTCCAGTATTCCGCAGCCGGAACCACCGATCCGGGAGACCATGCGAAATAGATGGTTTTGGCATCGTACGAAAGTTCCGGTGAAAGGAATGATCCGCCCATGAGCGATTGACCGGCGAGCCGGCCGTTTTTCACTGTGGCGTCTTTCACGACGTCAATGAGTGTCGGGTTGGCCGAAAACGCGTTCTTGAGGATGCACAGTCTGCCACCGCTTTTCCCGTTGTGTCCATAATACTGGTCACACATGTGGTCGCCGGCCGGCTCATCCCCGGCCTGGCGGATGGTCCGGGTCACAAACAGAATATCGGTGAAATCCAACAACGGATTGGCAACGGCCACCTCGCGGCGCAATTTGCAGGCATCGGTCAAGAGCACCTCGCGCTTGGCATCGCCGCTCTCTAACAATCCAGCCTGGCCCTTCAACTCCGCGAGCCGCGCCTCGGCTTTTCCGAGGTCGGGGCAACGTGGCAAGGTCTTGAGATGCTTGATGAGCGCGCCCACACGGCGCAGCACCGCATCCGCCTCGTCCTTGTCGGCGGGATCGGGCAGGGAATTCTTGTCAAACACCTGCTCGGCCGGCGGCCAGTTTTGGTTAGAATCCGCCACGGGACGCGGCGGTGCAGGCGGCGCCGGAGCTGCCAGGGTGGCCGGAGCCTTGTCGCCCTGGTATTCGATGCGCGCATCCGCCCAGTCGCTATGATCATAGGCGTAGCCATCAGGCGTGGTGTCCACCACCAGATCGAGCGATTTCACGCCGGTGAGATCGACGTCGCAGGTCTTGAGTTCGCCCGCGCCCTTGAGCACGCCGCTGGACCATAACAGTTTGCCGTCACCCGTCACCCGGAACTCGACCGAGCCCGCGGCCCCCGATTCGTCATCAACTCCGGCGACGGCCTTGAAGCGCACGCCGTGCTTGTCGAGGTCGACGCGCAAGGCACCGGACGCGTGGGTGCCGATACCCCGCTCGTAAACCTTGCCGCGCAAGGTCAGCGGCTTGCCTTCGATGGATTTCTTCGCCTGGGTAGTGCCCCAACCGGAAGTTGCGCTGGTCAAATTCATCTCGTCGAGCCAGATGACTTTGTCGTCCGCAGCGGTGCAGGGCAACGCGGTTAACAACAGGCTGATGGCAGTGGTGGTGTATTTCATGGGAGTGTGGATTGGAAGTGATAGGTTCCCGAGCCAACCACATAGACGGCGGCGTTGTTTTCCATTCTCAAGAACTCCATTCCCTCCGCTTTGGCCGCCGATTTGCCCGACTCGGTGACGCCGGCGGCGTCCTTGGCCGGGACATGGACGGTGGCGGTGGTGTTAATGGGGATCGTGACGTCCATGGTCAGTTTGTTTCCATCGCGCTTCCAGTTGCTCACGATGCGGCCGTGGAGCGAGTCATAGCCGCACTTGACCCAGGTCAGGTCGCCAACGACGGCGGGCTTGATAAGGATCTTCTTGAAGCCGGGGCCGGATTCATCGGGACGAATGCCGGCCAGGCCCTGATAGAACCAACTGCCGGGGCTGATAAAGCACGCGTGGATTTGTGAGGCATGGCCGTTCCACTGCTCCCATACCGTGGTGGCCCCCTGCTCCAGCATGTAGCCCCATCCCGGATAGGTCTTCTGGTTGAAGATGGTGTAGAGCAAATCATTGCGTCCAGTCTCCTGCAGGTATTGAATCAGGAAATAGGTGCCGAGCATGCCGGTGTCGAGATGCCCCTTGCTCTTCGCCAGAATGATTTCTTCAAGTTTCTTCTGAACAATTCCAACCAAGTCATCCGGGACGGTACCGGTCATCAGCGGCAGCACTTGATAGGCCTGCTCATCCAGACCATAGAACTGTTTCTTGGCATCATAGAACGTCGTGTGAATGAGCTTGCGGGTCTTATCTATTTTGGCCTTGTATTCCTCCGCCTCCTGGGATTTGCCCAGGACACGGGCGCTGCGTTCGAGAATTTGCCACAAGTAAACACGGTAGCCGTTGTTGAAAATCTCACAGGCCGTTTGGCCCGGCGAGTTCTGGGTATCCATACCCCGCTCAGGCGGCACCCAGTCGCCAAGAAACCCACCGCCGCTTCCACGCATCAAGCCGTCCGGGGCCTGCCCGTCCAGAAACGCGGAGTAACGACCCATCGCCACGAAGGCGTTCTCTAGCAAACGCCGGTCGCCATAATAGAGATAATTTTTCCACGGCAACACGGTGCCGATGCCACCCCACGCCGGACCGCCCCAGGAGGGAATCACGAACGGCGCGGTGAAGGGGAATTGACCGGTGGCCGGGTCCTGCGCGTCGAGCCAGTCAACCGCCCACTTGGCGTAAAACGCCGGGGCGTCGAGGTTCATGATTTGTGTGTCGAGCGAGGTCTGCCCGTCGGCTCCGTAGCCGAGGCGTTCGCGGTGCGGGCAATCCACCATGTAGCCGCCCAGGCTCAAGCAGCGGATCGTCCACAGGTTGAGCTGGTGGATGCGGTTGAACAGATCGTTAGAGCACTCGAAGGTGCCGACCGGATTGAGGTCCGATTCTATCAACAAGGCCTCGGCATCGCCCGGTGCGGGTTTTTCGGCCAGGCCGTCCACGGTAGCGTAGCGGAAGCCATGATAATTGAACTTGGAACAGAACACCTCGCCGGGCTTGCCGGCCGAGATGTATTCATCTAACTGTTGGAACGTCTGGCCCGGTTTGTCGGCATAGGAAAACGTCAGGCGCTGGCCGGCGGCCAACTGCGGCAGACGCAGCCGTAGCCAGCCGGTCAGGTTGGTGCCGAAATCCAACTCCCAGTTGTTAGCCCCCTTGTTCGTGCAGGCCACCACCGGGATGACCTTGTTGATGCGGTTCGGGGGACACGACTGCGCCGTGACCGCGCCCTCAGGTGCGGCGACCTCCAGCCGGCGATCTCTTTGCGGGCGTCAATGGTTTCTCCGCCCATGTTGTTCCATTCCCATGGGCCACGCAAGGCATGCGTGCTGATCATGCCGGTCCAGGTGCGGTCGGTGCCCACCACCACCCGCTGCCCGCCAACAAACATGTCGAGCTGGACCCGACCGCTCGCGCCGCCCTTGGCCCAGCCGCGTCCCAGCCACAGGCCCACGCAGTTAGAACCGGCACGCAGCAGCTTGCTGATGTCATAAGTGGTGTAAAGCGAGCGCTTCTTGTCTTGCGACACCGCAGGGGCGAGCACGTCGTCGCTCACCTTCTTCCCGTTCACATACAATTCGTAATAGCCATTCACATTCACATAGGCCAGTGCACGTGCGGGTGCTGATGTTAGATCAAACTCTTTGCGCATCCAGACTGCGGGCGAGTTCTCCATCGTCGCGACCTGTGTCTTGATCTGTTCCCAGGGGGCGCCGCCAAACTTCGCCATCTCCCGTGCTACGGGCCAAGCCGCGTCATTGAACCCGGCCTCCCGCCAACCGGCCTGCTCGCTAGACTGAGACTTCCAGGCCGGCCCTGTTTCCAGCGTGAGTTGGCGGCCATCGGCGAGTTCGGCAGTCACGCAGCCGAGCAATCCTGCTGGGTTCGGCTTGTCACCGCCGTTGCCTGCCGCCACCGTGAAGACATTGTCACCGGCCTTCAAGAGCGCCGTGATATCGGCCTTTTCGGGGGAGTTCCAACTGCCGCCTTTAAGCACTTCCTTCCCATTGACGAACAACACAAAGTCGCTGTCAGCGCACATCGTCACCGAGGCACGCCGGAGAGCGCTATCCGCCGGCAGTTTCAAGCGGGCACGGAAATAGGCCGTGGTCGCCGGCATCTCGACGGTGGCCCCGGCATGCGGAAACCAGATCCAGGCGCAGCGGTCGAGGCCACGCATCCCGAACATCCAGGGGTCGGGCTTGACCCACTTCGCCTGCCAATCATCGGGTTTGAGCAGGCCCATGGACCACGAGGCTGCCTGGCTCCAGGCCGACGGTTTGCCGATGGAAGAGTTGTCTGTTGTCGGTTGTCGGTTGTCCGTTTTACCTTCGCTATGCCAAACCCGCACTTTCCAATAACAAAGCCGCCCCGCATCTAACGGTTTTCCCGCATACTCCACCTGGATGCTTTGGTCGGACGCCACCTTGCCGCTGTCCCACAGGTCGCCCTGGTCTTTGGCTAACAACTCCGGTGATGACGCGACCACCACCTGATAGGCGCCTTGTTGCTGACCTCTGGCCTCTGACCTCTGCCCTCTGTCCTCTATCTTCCAACTCAACCGCGGTTTCGCGGCATCAATTCCAAGCGGATTCTCCCGGTATTCACAACGCAGATTCGTCACGTCAGCCGAGGCGACGGCCGGAATGGATGACATCGCGATAGCGGTGCAGGCTACAGCAACGAGCGAAGTGCGTGCAATTGCCTTTGTTTTCTTCATGTTGTGTATTCCTTTCCTTTACATACGCAAGAGATCGACTTCAAAGAGGGACCACACCTGTTTTTTCGTCCCGGTCTGCTCGATCTTGATGTACCGCCCGGTTTTCATCGGGAAAGTGGCGGTGGTGATTCCCCACCGCTCCCCGGTTCCGGTTGCCACCGGGGTTCCCCAGTTGGCCTTGTCGTCGGACACATAGATGGCATACCCTGCAGGAGTGTCATAAATCGCCCAGACCGTATCCATGACGATCTTGTTGAAGCTCTGGCGCTGCTTCATATCAATGACAACCCATTGTCCCGGAACCTGATCCGTCATGGTCCGCCATCCTGTCCAGTGATCACCGTCAATGATATTGGCCGAGCTTGCATCCGTAGTCAGGTTGACGTTGCCCTTCCCATTGTTCCAGGGGCCGGCCTCGAACGTTTGATTGTCCACACAGGCTGACACAGTCCATGATTTCTTGTTCAGTTCCACGCCGGGATTAACCGGAACGGCAGGTTTTTTCGGCGTTGTCATCTTGACGCTTCCCACACCGACGAACTTCCACGTTCCGGGCTTCACTTTGAATGTCACATACTTTGCGTCCTCGCCGTTGAATGTAACACCCTCAACGCTGCCGGAAGGCGAACCCTTCCAGACTGCCGCGCCATTGACCATGATGGAATCCAGCTTCGTGAACGAACTCTTGGGAATGCCGACAATGGCCGTCGTGTTTGAAGGAGAGGTCACGGACAGGCTGTAATTTGACGCTGTCTTTTTGATAGAGACCGACACCTTCCCCTGAACAGTCGGAACCGCAGTATCGAGAGACGTGAGAAACGCCTCCTTCGGCAATACGTGATAGAGCGTCCAGCCCGGACTCTCCGGAGCCACTCCCGCAATGAATCTGGAGAGGATTGTATTGGGATTGTTCCAGGCGTGGTTCAGTGTCAGGTAATTGACGGCATCCGTGCCCGTTTTAATGTCAAAGCCCCGCTCCATATACTCCCATAACGTCGTGAAGCTGGCGTCGATCTGCCCCCGGTATCGGTTGGCCATCCTGAGCAGGGCTTTCTCCTGCTGGCCCATCACGCAAAGCGCCTCCATGATCCAGCGTTCAAAATAGGGACCACTGGTGCCTTCTAACCCGCCTATCAGGCCGGTGATCACGCCATACTTCGAGCTGTCCGCAAGCCCTGAGCAAACCGCCATCGCATTGGCCCGTTCGTCAAGAATCGTCCCCGACCTGTATCCGTCCTCTTTCCAGAATGCCCGGTCGAAGTTCTTCTTGATGCTGTCGAGCTTGGCATCCATGGCGGGAATGTCCCCGACATTGCCGGTCACCTGCGCCATCTTCTTGAGGGCGGATAACGCGCCATAATACTCTGCGACCTGAATCACGTTATAATCCTGTTTTCCGGTCCCCCAGTCATACCAATCATAAATATCGACAAGCTCGGTGTGTTTCAACCGATAATCCGGCAGCCCGTTGGCCCCGATGTTATAGAGATCGAGATATTTCCTGGTGCAGGGATAGATCTGCTTCAGCGTTTCGAGATCGCCGGTATAAAGATAATAGGTCCAGTCGCCATACTCGCCGTGGGCGATCAGATTCTGCCCGGCAAGCTGGCCGATCTGTTGTGAAAGCATGAAATTCTTTGCCAGTTTGTGCGATGACAGATCCATGGCGTAAAAACACTCCTCCATTTCCAGGACCGCATCACCCTGCCATTCGCCCCGCTCCCGGTCAGGGCAGCCCATGAAACAATTGTTTCGCAGGCAGAGATACAAGGTCCTGGTCGCCTTTTTCCAAAGGGTGTTATAGTCAGCGTCATTGCATGAAAATGAGCCTGCGAACTGGGTGTCATATCCGATCTCGCGGAATTTCACGGCAAGGACCGTCACGCCGGCAGGGATGGTATAGATGGCGCCCTCTCCAGCGGTCCAGTCCGGCATCTCGTAAGCTTGTTCCCCTGCGACGGTCGTGGCCTTCTGAACAGGGGTCGTGCAACGCATCAATGGGTTGGACGAATCAAATTCGATCTCCTTGCCGGCCGCGTCGGCCTTGACCCGTATCCACATGGTGTATTGGGCATTGTACGGCAACTGGCAGACAAGCTTCCATGGCTTCGCTTCCGAATGCGGCAAATCCTTTGACGTATAGACATAATCCTTCAGCCCATAGTCATTCATACCTTCAGCCCGATAGGTCGCCTTGATGATTGTCAGCGGCATGTCAGCCGAGCCCTTGATCTCAAGACCTCCCCCCTCGCGCACGGCCTTCCTGCCGGTCTCATTGCCAAGTCTGAACTCGACAACGAGTTCCTTGATACCCGGTATCTGCAGGCCACTGACGAAAGTGCTGTTATTGACGGCAATCGAAAGCACATGATCCTTCACCGCCTCCCTGACCTTGGCCGTCACATCAGCCTCTGCGGCAACAGCGTTCGAGAACACCGTCAACAATCCTAACATCAAAATTCCTATATTTTTCATACTGTCTATTTTCTACCTTAGTGTTTTGTTTCTATCTTACGGAGTCAGGTAACGCAACCTTTCGCGCTTGGACTCCACGCTCTTTGTGAATCGCCTCAAGACGTCATCGAGTAATCCCGACGGCATCCGGCTTGGAGCACCCTGTTGTCGTTGAGGAGACGGGGCAGCCGAACCTCTGCGAAAGCAGAAGCACACAGAATGAGCATCATCGTGAGTACTGTTATTTCTTTTCATATTATGGCGTCACGCTGATATTGTCGAAGCAGTTGGGGTCATAACTGGACATCAGATAGGCCATGCCACTCTTGTGATCCGGATAACCTTCGTTCTGTGCTCGGGCTAGCTCGTTGCCGTCCAGGCTGGCACACACTTCAGCGCCCTTGAGAGTCAGAGCCAAATGATGCCACCTGCCGGGAGTAAAACCCTCAACCTTGCCTGTCGCAAGCACCCTCACGATGTCTTGCCCATTCGTACGATTCGGCACCTCGAGCGACCATGTCCCATTCTGCTGCACGGCAAAGTTCCAGCCACGAATGACTGAATGGGCGTAGCGTCCGCCGATGCCTGCCTTGCCACCGACGATGAGAACATCGACCTGGAGGGTGTAGTTGGTCCAGCTCGAGTCACCGAAAACGGTGTTAGGGAAGACTCCCACGCCGCCCGCACCGCCCCATGTGATGCCCTCTTTCGACACGATCTGCCTCAGGCATATTCCTTTGCCATCCGCACGCTTGGCGGTTTCAATCGTGCCTTTTTGATCGGAGGTGTATTTCGGAGTCACGCCCGCGGGGTAACTTTCGAAGTCATCCTTGTAGGGCAGCGGGAAGTCGCCGGCGGGCGGCGGCACCGGGTGCGCGCCCTTCTTCTGACCGGTGGTGGTGGTTAGCGTATAGATGCTGTTGCCTTCCAGGGAGACGCTGAAAGTGTTATGGGTCGGATGAATGAGGGACTGCTCCTCAAACTGGATCTGCCCGTTGGATTTCCAAACGTGAACGTCGCCTTTGGACAGCTTGCCGGCGACTTGCACTTGTAGGTTCTTCGGCCCGTTCGTGCAGACGATCATGCTCCAGTCGCCCGTTGCGGGATTGCGCAAGGTCACACAGCTCCCCGCCCAGTTGGCGGGGTCAAACTGGGCGCAGGCGTGGTCCATGTAGCGCCACCCAGGGTCGGCGAACTGGGTGGTGTGGGCCGTGGTCCACACGGCCGGCCAGACTTCATAATAGCCGGACCACGGGGTATGTGCCTGCATCAAGCCCGTGCCGGAGTATGCGATCCCGGGATAGATGCCGGACAACAGGCTCCACATCTCGGTTTTGGTGATACGGTTGAGGATGTAGTTCTTGTTGAGGAGCTGCGCCCAGTAAAGCGCATTGCCCCAGCTTTTCCCGCTGACCGTGAATTCCTCGCTGTCCCAGAGCGGCTTGCCGCTGGCGATTGCCTGCTGGGTGGCTTGCCCGGCTTGCCCATCGCCCGAGTTGGGATAATGGTAACTGACCGCTTTGATGACATTGTCTGCGGCGGGATTCGAAACCAGGGAATCGAAGATCATCCAGTAGCTCCCGGCAAGTTCCGGACCTTGCAGTTTGACATCGGCGTAGCCATGCGCGTCCATCGTCGGACGCAGCGTATTGACAATCCAGTTAAGGTCATAGCCCAACTCATTCTGCTCCCCGCCGACCCAGTCCATTTTCAACCCATAATGATTCTTCGCGCAATCCAGGAATGCGACGAACCAATCCGCCGCCTCCTGCGACCACCGGTCTGGCACCCAGTAGGGATAACTCCACGGCAGGCAGTCGAGTATCACTTTCGGATTGCGTTTTCGCGCCTCCGCCATGAGCCAGAACTCGTAACCTCGAGGCTTGGGACTCGTTAGTTCCGCGCGGGTGAGGGCATGGGTCGGCTCGCTGCCGCAGGTTGAGTTTTCGCCGCCGCCGATCTCAACCTTGAGGTGCTGCAAACTCGCGCCGAACTTTGGCTTGAACATGTAGTCGAGGATCTCGGACTTCTGCTTGGCGGGATAATCCGCCAGATTCCGTGTGGATGCCCCCGCGCTCACGGCACCGATGCCCTCGAAGACCCGCCCGCTGTCTGCGTCATCCAGGATGATTCCGTGATAGAGAAACACCACCGCGGCCGTCGGCGTGAGAACCAGATTCCCGTTGGTGACGTCCGTGGCGGTAAAGACCGCCGAACCGTAGGTCACGGTGGTCACGCTAAAGGTCACCAGCCCCGCCGCACTGGATGGCCCCGATGCCGGCGAAATCGTGTCTGTGGTGCCTCGGCTCGAAGCCAGCGTCACCGTCTTGCCCGGGACGGGGTTATTGAAGATGTCCTTCATGGTCACGCTGATCGTGGAGGCGGTCACCCCGTCCGCCACCACCGTGCCGGGCGCGGCCGTCACGGTCGAGTTGGTGGCAGTGACCGCCCCCACCGTGAAGCTCACCGTGGCCGTTTGCGTCACCACCATGCCGTCGCTCGTATCCGTAGCGGTGAAGATGGCCGCCCCCGCCATCGAGGACTTCACCGTAAAGGTCACCACCCCGTTCGTGTCGGATGGCCCGGAGGCCGCCGAAATCGTGTCCGCCGCTCCCCGATTCGAAGCCAGCGTCACCGTCCGGCCCGAGACGGGCGCGTTGCCGTGAGTCAAAAGCGTGGCCGTAATCGTGGACGTTGCAACGCCGTTGGCCGGAACCGAGCTTGGGGAAGCCGTCACCGTTGAATTGGCCGGATGCGGCACCCCTGCGGCGAAGCTCACGGTGGCCGTTTGCGTAACCACGACCCCGTCGGTGGTGTCCGTGGCGGTGAAGACGGCTGACCCCGTCGTCGTGGACTTTACGGTGAAAGTGACCACCCCGTTACTGTCTGAAGGACCCGAGGCGGCCGAAATCGTATCGGTGGTGCCGCGGCTCGAAGCCAGTGCCACCGTCCTGCCGGGGATGCGCACGTCACCCACAGTCAAAAGCGTGACGGTGATAGTCGAGGTGCTGACGCCGTCGTTGGCGACGGTGGCGGGACTGGCCGTCACGGTGGAATGGGTGGCGTTGGCAACGGCAGGCAGCGACAGCGTGTGACCGCCCGTGCCCGTGACTTGGAACTTGCTGAAGTCGGATTGCTTCGCTCCATCCACACGGATAAACCCGCCGCTGACCAGGGTTTGATAGTCCGACAAGGTTTTGTTGGCGACGGTGAGGGTGGCCATGGAACCGCTGGCAAAGCTGATGTATTCGTTGGCGCCAGCCAAGCTTACCAAATCTGTCGCGCTGAATGTGGCAGATCCCGAGAGGAGGAGATGATTGGCATAACCATCACCCCCATTGCCGAAATTCAGCGCGGCGATGCTGGCGTTCGCATGGTCGGTCAGGGTCCATGTTCCATTGGCATTGTTTCCCAGCCACACCGCCTTCACTGTCTGCACAAGGCTGGCGGTACCCGACATATTGTAGGTGCCGTTGGCATACTGGCCGATGATCGTCTCCCAGGTCGGGTTCGCCACCGTGATGGTGCCAGCGTCCTGATTCAGGGTGCCGGGCGTGCTGTACCCAGGGCACAGTTGGCCCGTAACCGTGCGCAGACCCTTGCCGTCACCACCACTGGTACTCGTCCACGTCTGGGTCTGGTTGCCATTAATATACCAAGAGCCCATGAAATCCGCGCGGCTCACGCCGGTGAGGGCGGTGAAGGCTGCGACAATGAGCGCGGCGAGGGCGAATGCGTCTATTTTCTTCATGTTTTGCCTTCGTTTCCGTTTGCTTCAATCGCGTGACAGATCGCCGCGGAGGCGGACCACCGTCCCCGGTTTCATCGTCAGCTCCACAGTTTTTTCACCATAGCGTACCTGACAGACGTTGCCGGTAAGACTGCGCACCGTCACCGAGGTCAGCTTGCCGTCTGCCCACGCCATGTCCACCTCGAAGCCGCCGCGGGCGCGCAGGCCCTTGACCGAACCGTTAGGCCACGCGCCGGGCAAGGCCGGCAGCAGATGCACCTCGCCCGCCTGGCTCTGGAGCAGCATCTCGCAGACTCCTGCCGTGGCTCCAAAGTTGCCATCCATCTGGAAAGGCGGATGGGTGTCGAACAGGTTGGGCATGATGTTGTTCTTCAAGAGTTCGGAGTACATCTTGTACGAATGGTCTCCCTCCAACAGGCGTGCCCAGAAACTGATTTTCCACGCTTTGCTCCAGCCGGTGCCGGCATCACCGCGGGCATTCAAGGAAGTCTTGGCAGCCGCTGCCAGCGCGGGCGTCCTGGTCGGCGAGATCTGACGTCCGGGATGAACAGCAAACAAATGCGACACGTGGCGGTGGTCGTTCTTCGGATCGTCGCGATCCACCATCCATTCCTGCAACTGCCCCCACTTGCCGATTTTGGGCACCAGCAGTTTATCACGCATGACAATGACCTGCTGGCGATACTCGGGATCGACACCCAGCGCCTGCGAGGCTTCGATAGTGTTGTAGGGCGCGTGGAGCTTGAACTCGCAGTCCCAGTCTTTCGGCCACGCAGGCAACAGATAGATCTTGCTGCCATCGGCTTGCAGCAGCATGGATTGCACCGCAGTGAGTAGCACGCCACCATGATCCTGATCCGGCAGCCAATCGTTGCCCGGCCCCCAGAACGTCGGGAAACGCGACCCGCATTTGGAACGCTGCACCACATACTCGCGGGCCTGTGCGGTCTCGCCCAGCCAGGCCATGAAGATATCGTCCTGCCGCCAGCAACTGGCTCCCTTATCCGTTCTGCGGTTGAGCGCTTCCACCCCCCACTCCAGATTGGGTCTGCCGATGGCGAACTGGCGGAAGGGAAACACCGCATAGAGTTCCGGAACCTCGGAGTTGTTCTTCTGCTTGTAAACCTGGGCGGGTGCGAGCATGACCTTGCCGTCAGGCGTCTTCGTGGTCGGCAAGGGCGGCAGCTTGGCCCGCAACTGCTTCCAGAACGCGCGGTCCTCGGAAGTCGTTAGCTTTTCCGGCAGCGCCAGCAAGCGCGCGGTCGTCGAATGCAGGCCGGCTAGTTCCGGCATGGGATTGACGCAACCCACCCATGTCTCAAGAGCCTGAGACGGCTGCATGTCGAGCTTGCCGACGTTGCTTGTCTTGTAGTGCTGGTCAAAGAACCCGAGCAATTCACGGGCGGCAGGTATCACGGTTTCGCGCAGGAATTTTGTGTCCTCGGTATAGGCGTAACGGTCGAGCAACAGCGTGACCAACTCCGGGCCCGAGACCCATTCAT
>JAPLUI010000305.1 GCA_026397725.1 Verrucomicrobiota bacterium
CCAGCCAATCCACCACGGAGGTGACACCATGAGCACCGAGCCTTTGCCCCAATCCGAGATCATGGAGCTGAAGAAGCTGCCGCGCCCCAAGCAACCCCAACCGCCGAAAGATTCCCATGCCTGAACTCCCCCGCTCCGAACGCAAGACCCAGAACCGCGTGGTCAAACTCTTCACCGACGCGGCCCGCAAGGATCACCTCGGCTACCGCTACCTCGGCGAGTGGAGCAAGCGGGAGGGCAACCGCCCCATCGAGACAGCCCTGCTCCGGGCCAACCTGAAGGAACGCGGCTACTCGGATGCCCACATTTCCGCCGCCCTGCAAAAGCTGGAGACCGCCGCCGACGCCACGGGTATCTCGCTTTATCAGGCAAACCTACGCACCTACCGCCTGCTGCGCTACGGCGTCCAAGTGCAGATTGCCGCCGGGAAGCCGTTCGAAACCGTGCACCTGATCGACTGGCAGCACCCTGAGAACAACGACTTTGCTTTGGCCGAAGAAGTGACGCTCAAAGGCGGCTACTGATGACCGAGACGATCCAACTCGGCGACATCTCCATCGAAGTCACCCGCAAGGACATCAAGAACGTCCATCTCTCGGTGCGACGCCGGATGGCCATGTGACCCTCGCCGCACCGCTCGCGACCCGCCTGGAGGTGGCCAGAGCCTATGCCATCTCCAAGCTCGGCTGGATTCGTGACCAGCAGCAGAAGCTCGCCAGCCAGGCACGGGAAACACCCCGGCAGTTCATCACCCGCGAGAGCCACTACCTCTGGGGCCGGCGCTATCTCCTGAATGTCGAGCACCGGGAAGCCAAGCCCTGCGTGACGGTGGATCACGAGCGCATCACGCTGACCGTGCGCCCTGGCAGCAGCGACGCCAAGCGGGCCGTGGTCATGCACGAGTGGCACAAGGCGCTCCTGCACGAGGCCGTGCCGCCGCTCATCCACCAGTGGCAACCCAAACTCGGTGTTCAGGTCCACGGCTACTTCCTGCAACGCATGAAGACCAAGTGGGGTGGCTGCAACCACCGCGCCGGCCACATCCGGCTCAACACCGAGCTGGTCAAGAAACCCAGGCACCTCCTCGAATACGTCATCGTCCACGAAATGGCCCACCTGCTGGAACCCACCCACAGCGACCGCTTCGTGGCCATTCAGGACAAACATTACCCGCCTTGGCGCGAAGCCCGCGCCGAACTCAATCAACTTCCTCTGACAGCAGAAAACTGGGCACGCAGATTCATTTTCCCAGATTCCCAACCAACAACTAATATCAATTTTGGACGCTTAGGCGCCGTAAATAAATAGACTTTCCAAATCGCATTATTGGCCGTAAGAGTTTTTGGCAAAATGATGAAATGGCAAAATGATGCAGAAGGGGAATTTGGCCCAGAATCCTTGGTCTTTTCTTCCATCATTTTACCTCATCATGATTTTACCATAATGCTTCATTATCTTCTCTTCGAGTTACTAACATATAGTTAATATCTTTACAGCGCCTTACGAACATCCGGGTGCCGTCCGGGGTGTTGTCCAGTGTTAGTTGATGCGGGAAGGTGAAGGCCTGGCTGCACGGCATGCCGGGCAGGTTGAGCCTGGCCCAGGCCGTTTGAAGGCCGCAGATACCGCTCCCGGTCCGAACTTTCGATCCACGCGAGGCGGTTTTCAGAGGTGTTCATGAGCTTATCACAGCGGACGATAAGTGAACGAGAAAAAGCGGGCCTGTCCCGCCCCGGAGGCAAACAAAGCCGGCCGCACGGCGGCCCAGCCGCCCCGCTCGTTGTGGTTGGCGCCGGAGATATCCACTTCCGCTGGCGTCAGGGATTGCCAATGGCCCGCGCCATCCCGGTAGAAGGCCGTTACGGCCTGCTTGTTGTTCACGATGCGCAAGACCACCCGCGTCCCGCCGGTTGGGGTCGGATCGTTAGAACCAAAACGATTGAAGCCCCGATGCTGCCGGCGCACGTTGCCATCCTTGTCGGCCGTCAGGGCAAGATAGACATTGGGCGCGTAGAACAACATCAAGCCCGCCAACCCTGCTCCCTCCATTTCAACTTGGGTTTCGATCTCGTAGGCCAGATCCATCCCCATCGTACACAGCGGGAGTGATGCGCCCGGATCCGTTGCCAGGCCCTTGAGGGTGAGGCCTTCCTTGCCTAGCGAAAAACGGTTGGCATCATACTTCTTGACGAACTGCCATTGCAGGCCCAGTTGCGGCCCCTTGAAGTCATCGCTCAGCGGGGTCTCGACTTTGACGGGCTTCTCCCATCCCGCAGGCCAGCGGTCAGGCACCTTGAACCAATCATCCGCAGTCCATTCAATGGGCTCGATCAGCGCGCACCGCCCCAGCGATTCGTATCCGTTCAGGTAGCCATGCAACACGCAATACCATTGGCCGCCAGGACCCTCCACGAGTGTGCCGTGCCCTTTGGACCACCAGGTTTCGCTTTTGTCCCAGGTGTGGATGATGGGGTTGTAAGGCGAGTTCTCCCAGGGCCCCAGCGGACTCCGTGAGCGGGCCGACACCACCATGTGGCTCGTGGGCGGACCGGCCGTGCCGCCTTCCGCACAAGTGAGATAATACCAACCGTTGTGGCGAGTGAACTTGGGCGATTCCAGGAAGAAACCCTGGGTGACCCAGTCTTTCGGGTATTTCCAGCCACCGTAGCCCCCTCCCACTTGGCCGATGGAGCGCAGGCCATCAGGAGAAAGCTCGACCGACTTGCATCCGGCAACATACAAATACCGCTTGCCATCCGGTCCCACCACATGCCCCGGATCAATGCTGTTGACACCCACGATCTGCGGCTCGGTCCATGGCCCGTGCGGCGAGGTTGCGGTCACGACGAAATTCTCAGGTTGTGCCGGATAGTAGAGATAGAACTTGCCGTCATGTTTGATTAACTCGGGAGCCCAGATCGAGCCGGGCTGGTTGACGACCGCGTGGGAGATGAGCCGCCAGCTCCGCAGGTCCTTCGAGTGCCAGACCGCCAGGCCCGGCTGGAAATCCCAACTCGAATGCGTCATGTAGTAATCCTCGCCGTCCTTCAGAATCGTGGGATCCGCCCAGTTGCCGAGCAGCAGTGGCTTGGCCTGGGTGGGATGCGGGGCGATCACCCTGTCTGCCTCGCGGGACGGTTCCGCCCCCCAAGTTGCGGTTATGGCAAGCAGGGTCCCCATGCAAACATGGAGGATCAATGCGCTGGTGGTGGAGTTCTGATATGATGTCATGAGCGGTCCGATTTTCTTACTTGCTTGGTTCTACCATTTTGGCGTTGCTGGCGCTCTTATGGGTCAGGGCAGTTCAGATCATTGAGTTCCTGGAACCCTTTTTCAGCAGCATCTCCCGGAGTCGGAGGTTGCCTTGGCGGCCCGGTCATGCTGCGCGCCTGGTCAAAGGTCGGGACCGGCCGGAAGTCCGGCAGACCGGCATATTGCAGGTTGCGCCGGCCCCAGTAGCTGCCGTAGTATTGGCAATTGGTGTCCACCCAAGTGGTGATTTTCACCCGCTCCGCGAGGGTGAGACGGAGGTCCTGGTGGGTCACGGCGAGTTTGAGCGCCCGTGCCGCCTGTTTGGGATCGGCGAGTTGGACGGTGCCTGGGGCGAGCATGGCCACCAGCACGCTGGCATGGGAGCCCAGGGACTTGGCCGGCAGGTATGCCACATTGCCGGTCTTGGGATGGTTCTCGCCGATGACCGGGCCTAACACCCGGCGTCTATCAGGCAACAGGCTTTCGTAGGAGACATTGAACAGCTTGGTCAGGGTGCCGCTGAGATTGAGTTCGCCCTTGGGGTCATCCCCACCGTGGCATTTGAGGCAATGCCGGTCCAGGACCGGTTGGACATCCGAGGCATAATCGAGAGCGCGGTGGCCATCCTGCTCGCCCGGCTGCGGACCGGGCAGCGACGGCGGGCGTTGCATGGCCAGGCGGGGCGCTGAGAAATCGCGGCTGGAGGCATTCTGGGGAACCTCGTGGCATCCCACACAACCGCGAATTTCTCCGGGTATATAGTCCACGAAGGTGCGCTCCGTCTGGAGGGATAGGAAATTCTGGTCCAGCGCCTGCAGGATGAGATTGGCATTGGCCGGGACCACGAAACAGGCGGAGCCGTCGGATTCCACCGGCACGATGCCATGCAACACCTTGAGGCCAAGGTGCGTGTCCTTGGTGATGCAGGCATGTTGCTGGTCATAGACATCCCCGCTCCAGCGGCGGCGGGCCGCCCACGGCCGCGGCACTTGTTCGAGAATGCGCAGGTAGGCAACCTCGCCCCGTTTCACGTTTTCCAATCCGTGATAGACATCGCTGACCATGCACAGCGCCTGGTGCTTCGCCGCCAGCGGTTGATTCACCGCCGTGGTCGTCACCGGCGGAATCGCCCGCGCCCTGACCGGATAGGGCAGCCAGCATGAGATCGCGGGATCCCGATAGACCGGCGTGACCCGGCCCAGGTCGTCCAACAGGTAAAGGCCATAGGCATTGGGCGCGTGCCATGGGGCTCCCGCGGGTTTGTGTCCGACCAGGAACCACTTGTCCGACAACGGATAGGGATCCTGGAACAACGGCCCGCCACCATTGTTGTCTTTCATCCAGGACCCGTCCGGCTTTCGAAACGCAAACCCCCACTCCTCCTTGATGTCCACCTCCGGAGTCATATAGGTCATCGGATCGCGGCTGCGGATATTCCGGTTCATGTCCAGCCGGATGACGGTCCCCACCCCGTTATGATCCACATGGGGAAGGCCCATGACGACATAATGGTTTTGGACCTCCGGGATGGGGCGGCCATAGATGAAGGTGGGCGGCAGGGCGATGTTGTTGCCGTAAATCTCGGCGGACCCGGACCCGTCCGGCCGCATCGCCCAGAGGCCCTTCACGCTGACCGCGCCCTTGTCCACATACTCCCAGCGCGTGTAGAGGATCCGTCCGTCGGGCAGCATCACGGGTGCCGCCTCGCTCACGGAACTGTTGCTCAACTTGTGCAGGTTCTTGCCGTCGCCGTCCATCCGGTAGAGCACCGTGGTGGTGAAATCATCCGGGTCGTCACACAGGATTCCGAATTGGCAGCGGGTGGAAATGAAAGCAATGCCGCCGTCCGGAAGATAGCACGGCTGCATGTCGTCGGTACCGTGGTGGTACCCTTCGCTCACGCGGAATTTTGCCACCAATTCCGCTTCGTCGCGTTGGGGAAATGTCAGTTGCCGCAGTCCGGTTCCATCGAGGTTGACTTCATAGATCCGGTAGCCGTCCTGCGGGCCTTGCTTCCAGGCAAACACGACCCGCTTGGCATCGAATGACAAATCGAAGCGCTCAAAAACGCCGTTCTTCAAGCCGTCCACCACGTCTCTAACAGTCCCATCCTTGAGGTTGAGCACGCAAAGATTGCCGCCGGGTTTCCAGGCGCTGTTGATATACTGCGTGTAGTAGTGATTGGCATTGTAGGTGAGGCGCTTGACGAAGAGCACCTGGTCGAAGCCCAGTGCCCGGACCTCGCCGGGAAGGTCGGCAGCGCCGCCAGGCGTCGTGCCCAGCGCGATCAAGCCCATGAGGATTCCCGGCCATTTCCTGGCGTGTTGGATCAACTTCAGCAGGGCGGGGGGCCAACCGGTTACAACGCGGGCAGCGAAAACAAGCGGTCGTTGCATGTGTGGCGGGTGCTTACGGCGGAATGTCCGGGAGTCTTGCATGGAGTCCGGCTTTCCATGCGACTTGCTCCTTCCATGCAAAGCCAGCAGGGGCTCGTCGCATCGTACGACACCACCCCCTACTGGAATCACTGGACCGGCAGCCGATTCAACCCATTCGCGATAGCAACACCCGTGGCGCTCACCCAGGCGGATGGCAGGGGTTCGATTTACACCGTGATGGGGGCGAGCACGAATACGATCACGTTGCCGGCCCCGACATCGGGGGACCCGGCAGCGTTTACCGATGGTGTCAACACGGCCCATTTCAAAACACCTGGCGCGCAACCCCGACCACCACGGGTGTCAACTACATCTATGAGTTGTCCACCACCCTCAGCGATCCATGGGATGTGTTCCTCCCGATTCACTGTTCCCTGCTCTCAGGATTTCCAATGCTCCGGGGCTGCATCATCAAGGCGGCTTTGGATTCTCCTAAGATGGGAGGTGGTCGAGTGGCCGTTCACCAGGGGGAGGAACCGGATTTCCGCGCCAGCGGCAAGCAGCGCGGCCCGCTCTGAGGCATCGATGGATTCGAGGGTGTAATCACCGGCCTTGGTGTAGAGGTCCGGCTTGAGGGCGGCGATTTCCGCCGCGAGCCGGGGGCCGGGAAAGATGAAGGTGGCATCCACACTGCGCAAGCAGGCCAGGGCGTAGGCACGGTCAGACTCGGGGTTGAGCGGGCGGCCCTCGCCCTTGAGTTCGCGCACGGAGGCATCGCTGTTGACGGCGACGATGAGCACGTCGCCGAGCGCGGCGGATTGTTGCAGATAGGTCAGATGGCCGCGGTGCAGCAGGTCGAAGCAGCCGTTGGTGAGCACGACGCGGCGGCCTGCCGCGGCCGCCCGCTCACGGAAGGCGAGCAGGTCATCCAAGGTGAAAATGCGGGTGAGTGGCTCGGGGTCCGTCATGGGTGCGGGAAAAGGTAATGGATGGCCGCGCCAATGGAATCAAAAACCGGGAAATCTCTGGCCAATCCGAGTTCATGGAGTTCCGCCCGGAGATCATCCAGTCCGGTGGCGACGCCCACGCCGCGGGTGCCTGCGGCATGCGCGGTGGCGAGGTCGCTGCCGCGATCGCCGAGGTAACAAAGCTGCCCCGGCTGAAGGCTGAAATCCCGGATGATTTCCCGCGCAAAGAGCGGCGAGGGTTTGCGATAGGGCGACGGCTGATCCGGCTCCTCGGGGGCAATGCAAATCCGCTCGAACGGTCGCGGCCCCAGCTCCAGCAGCTCGACCAAGCGTTGGTTGCAGGCAGTCACGGCGGCCAGGTCAAAATACCCGCGCCCAATGCCCGATTGATTGCTGTGGAGAAACAAGCGGGCCCCGGCGGCCCGGGCCGCTTGCAGCGCCTCACGCACCCCTGGCAACAGCCGGACCTCCGCCGGTGTACGCAGATAGGGCACATGCTCAATGAGCGTGCCGTCGCGGTCGAAGATCAGGGCGGCGGGTTGCATGCGGGAGTCGGGTTGGAGCGCAGGCGGATGGCTTTGAAAACCTCGTCAGCAGTTAGATCGGCCAGCGTGTCCATTTTCAACCAGCCCACTGCGGGGCCACGGGGCAGCATGCGGACCGGATCGGTGACCCGGGACATCAACACCAAGGTGGGAGCCCCGACCATGCCGGTGATATGGACCGGGCCGGTATCGTTGCCCACGACCGCCTCGGCGCGGCGTGCCAAGGCGGCCACCTGGCCAAGGTCGGTCTGGCCTGCCAGATTGATGACGGCCGGTGCCAGCGCCTGGATTTCCGCAATCGCGTCGATGTCAACGGCGGTGCCGATGGCGACGGCCGCGAGTCCTTGCCCGGCCAGTTGCTCCACCAACCCGGCGAAATGAGCGGCCGGCCAGCGCTTGTATGGATGCTGCGGCGCGCAGCCGGGAACTAACAGCACAAAGCGTTCCGGCAGCGAAAATCCGGCTAACGAACCATCGAGCCAGGTGAGGTCGGCCGCGCCCGCACGCGGCACCCCCGCCGCCTCGATCATCCGCAACAAGCGCTCGGTGACCGGCAGCTTCTCGCCGCCGAAATCCGGCCGCGGATGGGAGCACCCGCGAGCCACCCCGCACCACTCCGGCCGGCCGGGACCGAGCAAGCGGAAGTAAAACCCGGCGCGGTCATTGCACTGGAGGTCATAGACCCGGCGGAAATTCCCGCCGCGAAGCTGCTGGCGGAACGCGAGCCACTGGCGGACTTGCAGCAGCTTGGGCGCGGGATCGGCCCAGACCCTGTCAAACCAGGGCATTGCTTCGGTTAGAGAGACGAAAGGTTGGCGGGTGAGCAGGGTGATGGAGTCATTGGCATGCCGGCGGCGGATCGCCTGAAACGCCTCCATCGCCAGAATGATGTCGCCCAGGGCTCCCAGTTTGATGACGAGGATGTTCCGTGACGTGAGCTTGGCGTGGCTTGGGGGCATGGCAAATAGGGCGCGGTGGCGATGCTTGTTAGGGTGGCGGCGGCAGGGAAACCAGCGGGAGGTCCTCGCCCTCACTCGCTTGCAACAAGGCCTGCGGAGCCGCGCTGGTGACGATGAAATCCACCGGCAAGGCCGCTGCGGCATCCATCGCAGCGAGCAACTTCCGCAGGACCTTCCGCGCTGCCCCGGGGGGCGCGAAATGCACCCGTGTCGAAGCCGGCAGCCATGGCGGGAGTTCCGCGCCGGTCTCCAGCACGGCTTCATAGTTGACATCCGGATGGAGCCAGGCCTCGGGCAGCCTCCAGGCGCAGGGCGCATCCGCCAACCAGAGCAAGGCGCGATGCGGTCGGCCGCTGCCATGGGACTCCGGTCCCAGCCAGTCCCGGATGGTGTGATTGCGGTCCAGGTAAACTTTCCAACGTTCTTGAAACCAAAAGACATCCACCGGGCTGGCCTTCATCGCCTGCTCCAGGGTGAGCATGCACTCCGCCGTGCTGCGCGAGCGACCCACCGGCACGAACCGGGCACTCCAGCGGCCCGGCGCCACGGTCGTGAGTGACAAGGCCAGCACGGAGCTTTTCGCCCGGCGTGCCAACAGACTGGGCAGCGGACTGGCCCGCGTGAGCCGGCCGAAAAACCGTACCATCTCACCTTGCGGACCCACCCGCTGGTCCGCCAGAATGCCGACGATGCCACCCTCGCGGAGAAATCTTGCGACCAGGTGTGGATTGTCACGCTTGGAAAACATGCGGGTGCCATCCGCCTGCCGGCGCGTGAGCACGGCTTCGTCTAACATCGGGTTGTTGAGCGGGCGGTAGAATGCGCCGGCCCGCGAGCCCTGTGGGAACAAGTGGACGATGCGGCTGAGAAGCTCCCAATTGCCCATGTGCGAGAGCAACAGGACGACCCCATTGCCACCGGCGAGCGCGTGTTCAAGCAGTTCCAGGTTTTCGATGTGGATCACGCTGCCGAGTTGGTCCGGGGCCAGCCGGGCGGTGCGGGCTGCGGAAAACAGATTGGCCCCGGTGCGGCGGAACGTTGCCTGCGCCATGCGCCGCAAGGCGGGCGGATCATGTTCGCCGCAGAATGCGATCCGCAGGTTGCGCAACACGGTCTTCCGCCGTTGCGGCAACACCTGCCAGGTGATCCCGCCTAGCAGCTCCCCAAGCCGAAACACCACGGGCCCCGGCAACCAGCCGAGCGCATGCTCCAGCCCGGCTTGGAACAACCGTTCCATCCGCCATTTCCAGCGCTTCGGGTGCTTCTCATCGGGGCCGCTCATACAACAGTCTGGGTGGGGGTGGATCCTGTCGATTATCAGCTTGCGGCAAGTGGAATGGTCAATCGCGTTGAAACTCAGCGGCCAGGCCCGCCCGGCCATGCAAGTCCGTACCACCTGCATCCCCGGCGCCCCGTTTCCCATCCTCGCATCCAGGCCGATGGCCCAGGTGATTGCCGCAGCGGCCGGCGGGGCATCTTCAGAGCTTGCGCATCTCATCTTCAAGCCGCTCCGCCAGCCATTGCTTGAGCATGGACTGGTAGTTGAGAAACCGCGACCGTGCGATGCGCTTGATGCGCGAGAGCATCCGCGGGTCGAAGCGCAGCGTGATGGTGGTGGATTCGCGGGAATTCGCCTCCCGCACGGAGGAGGCCATGAGCCGACTGTCCAGTTCGTGGGTCTCCCAAAAAAGCACCTCGTCCGCCTCATCGGTGAACTCGGGCAGCTCAGACCAGCGGGCGATGGGTTGCCGGGGGGGGTCAGCGGAATTCTGCATATTTTCGGTCGTAAAATCGTTGTTCACTTTCCGCCATTTCGCGGGCGGCGATGACGCGGACCGCTTTGCCATTGGTCCAAAAGGCCAGAAAGAGGTAACGGTCCGCCACGGTGCGACCCAGCGCGAAATACCGCGAGGCACCGTCGCTGCGTTCATGGTCAGGCAAAAAGCGGACGCAAAACGGATCCTCCAGCGCTTCCTCAAGCTCGCGGGGCTTGATCTTGCGGAGGTCGAATTGAACGTCGATAAGGTCGAGTTCCATACGCAAAGGGTGGCGGATGAAGGCGGAAAGCGCAACCATTAGTTATGATGAGGCTTCCCGGTTGGCACGGATGACCCCGCTGGCGGCGGTCCCCGAAGGCTCATGGCTAGGCTCATTACAGCAGGTGGCCCATGCGCAGACGCTTGGTTTCGAGGTATTTTTCGTTGTGAGGATTGGCGGGGATGCTGAGCGGGAGTTGTTCGACGATTTCGAGGCCGTAGCCTTCGAGGCCGACGACTTTCTTGGGATTGTTGGTGAGCAGGCGGATGCGCCGGACGCCGAGGTCATGAAGGATTTGCGCCCCCATGCCGTAATCGCGCAGGTCGGAACCAAAGCCGAGCTTTTCATTGGCTTCGACGGTATCCAGGCCCTGCTCCTGGAGCTTGTAGGCGTGGATTTTCGCGGGGAGGCCGATCCCGCGTCCCTCTTGGCGGAGGTAGAGGAGCACGCCGCCTGCCAGGGCGAGGTGTCCGAGGGCGGTCGCCAGTTGGTCGCCACAATCGCAGCGCCGTGAGTGGAAAACATCGCCCGTGAGACATTCGGAATGCACCCGGACGAGGGTGGGCGTCTCCGGATCGATCAGCCCGCGGGTGAGCGCGAGGTGGTGGCTTGAGTCCGTGGCAATGCCGTAAAGGTGGCATTCAAAATCCCCGTAGGCGGTGGGCATGGCGATGGTTTGCTCACGCCGGACGAGCTTTTCCGAGCGGCGGCGGTACTGGATGATCTGGGCGATGGTGCAAGCCTTGAGGCCGTGGCGGTCCTGATAAGTCCCCAGTTGGCCGACGCGGCCCATGGTGCCATCGTCATTCATGATTTCACAGATCACTCCGGCTGGCGCGAGGCCGGCGAGGCGGGCGAGGTCGAGGGCCGCCTCGGTGTGTCCGGCGCGGCGCAGCACCCCGCTGGATTGCGCTTGCAGCGGGAACACATGGCCCGGTTTGACAAATGCCTCCGGTCCCACCGCGGCATCGGCCAACAAGCGAATCGTCAGCGCGCGATCGGCGGCGGAAATGCCGGTGCTGATGCCGGCGGCGGCATCCACGCTGACGGTGAAGGCGGTGTGCTGGCCTTCGCGGTTGCGTTGTTCCATTTGCTGCAGGTTGAGTCTCTCGGCACGCTCGGGGGTGAGCGGCGCACACACCAGGCCGCGCCCGTGAACCGCCATGAAATTGACCATTTCGGGCGTGCAGATGGCGGCGGCTCCCACCAGATCGGCTTCGTTTTCGCGCGACGGATCATCCACCACGATCACCAGCCGACCGGCCGCTATTTCGGCGATGATTTCATCAATCGGGCTGAAGCGGAGCGGAGTATCGGGCACGACTCGGAAAGTTGAGATTCGGAAAGTGCAATCTCAGTTGAGCAATGGATTGCCCGGCGCCTCGGCGAGAATGCGATGAAAGGGCGAGAGCCGACGGAGAATCCCATACCACAGACTGCGGTCGTGATCCGCTCCTAGCAGATCGGGCGGCGGGCGGGTGGCGATCCAGGAATCACGCCGCAGTTCCACCTCGAGTTGGCCCGGGCTCCAGCCGGAATGACCGACGAAGGCGCGCACGATGGTCCCCGGACGATGCGAATGCTTGATGGCGTCCTCGGCGGAAATCCGAATCGCCCAGCGCAGGCCGCTTTTTCGATTCCACCAGAATGCCGAAAACGTCAGGTGATCCAGGTCCACCGGACCGCCCTCGTGTACCGGAATCCGGTGCAGCGGACCGAAGTCCTCGTCGGACAGGAAATCTCCCACCACACGACCGATGGGATGGTTGAGGATCAGCCCGAACGCGCCGTCGGTGGGCGAGTGATCCGCCAGCAGAATCACCGAGTGATCAAAGGTGCCATCCCGCAGCAAAGGACCCGCCAACAGCAAGTATCCTCGCAATTGGATCGGCGAATCAGGAATGGAACGACCAGCGGCCACAGGCCGGAGCATAACACTGAATCCCCGATCCGCCAAGCATAGAATGTGATCCCGCGAAAGAATCAACAAAACCCTTGCGTTCCGCCGAGAAACCGGCATGCTCTGCGTGCCTCCGCCCGGTGCGGACAACAGACAACCAACCAACCAACCAACCAACACAACATCATGAAATTCATCAAATTGGCCATCCTCGCCGCCGCTGCCTCGCTGTTCGCCGCTGCCTGTTGCCCAAATTCCAAACCCGCCCCGACCCATCCGGCGCCGGTGATGCCAGCCAAGTGATCGGCACCAAAGCAGATGCCTCGAACCGCCGGGCACGCTCGCTGAGCCCCCGGCGGGGCGAGCGGTGAAAGAACCCGCCAGTGGCCAGGCGATTGCCGCACGGCCGCTGGAATGCCAGGGACCAGCGAGGCCGCTGGTCCCTGGTGGTGTCTGTTCATGCGATTTCGGGTTCCGCCTCTTTCCTGATTCCCCGGAGCAGGAATCTTCCCGCCCCTTGGGCGCAGAGCGGAGCATCCGTCCCAGCCGTCCCGGCATGGCATGGCATGGCATGGCCGGGTCCGCGGTATCCCCTCTTGCTGGCCCGCTTCCGCAGCGTTGCGGCAGGTCACGGAAACGGTGAGAAAATTCCTGAAAAAATTTGTTTGCCAGTTGGCGAAAGCGGGCTAGGATTGCCGCCGACTGCTGTGTTCGTTCGATTTGGTTGCAGGCCCGAACCGATACAATGGAACCGGGATCACTCATTTTGCCAAATAGGTCACACCCTCACGGGAAGACCGAAGCACGCAAGACGATCCCACTTACTGAGCTTTAGGAACGTAGCTCATTGCGCCAAGAACGGCACAGCGGTTTTCTCTCTTTCCCCAAGGATCGGCATTGATTTTTCGTTCAAATCGCGGATTCTCACTTCTCCATGAAATTCTTCGGTGCCGCTTCTCTCACCTGCCTGGCTGTCGTCGCACTGGCCGCTTCCGCTGTGGACGAGACTCCGCCGGCAGCGGTGCCGGGTGCCAAGGTCGCCCCGGCCGATGGCGAGGCCGTGATCGCGGCGCTCATCGCGGACCTCTCCAACGACAGCTTTGCGGTGCGGGAAACCGCCACCCGGCAGCTTTGGAACCTCGGGGAAGCGGCCCTCGAGGCGCTGAAAACCGCCGCCGCCGGGAGCGATCCCGAGGCGGCCCACCGGGCGCAGGAACTCCTGCACAAGATCGAACTCCACATCACCCCGGATACCGACCCCTCCGTCATTGCCTTGGTGGAGCGCTATAAGACCGCGTCGCTTGAGGCCAAACGAGCCCTGCTCGCTGCCATGCGGGAAAAACGTGCCTATCGCCAGATCCTCAAGCTCTACGCCGCCGAGACCGACGCGAAACTTCGGGCCGCGCTCCAGTCCACCGTCGGTGGCATCGCCATCTTTGCCGCCCGCGAGCGGCTGCTTGACGGCGATGCGGCGGGAGCCCGCGAACTGTTGGAACTGGCCCCGGTCGATGCCAAAAGCCTGCTGGCCCTCGCCGCGTTTCACCGCGCCAACGGCACGCTTGAGGACGAACTCCAACGCGCGAAAACCTCCAAAGCCAAAGGCGCGTTCGCCTGGCAACTGGCGCTCCAGCGGGCCGCCGGCCGGCTCGATGAAGCCCAGGCTGCGGCCATCAGTGCGGGAGAGCCCCTGATCGCCGCCACCATGGCCATGCTCGCCGGCGATCCGGTGCCATGGCTGGAGCATCGCCGCGCCAACCCCAGCGTCGAACCAGCCATGGACCTCTACACGGCGCTGGCCCTCGAACGCTGGCAGGGCAAGCCCATGGGCAAGACCGCGCTGGCACCCACGCTCAAACTCCTCAACTCGCGCAACCCGAGCACCCGGTCACAGGCCTTCAACTCGCTGTTTCTGCTAGGCGAGGCAACCGCTGCGGAAGCGGCGTTCGCCAAGACCTCGCCGCTCGAGGCCTTCGTCTATTTCGAAGCCTTGGAACGGATTCCGGAAGCGCTCGCCGCCCTCGACCTCGATCCTGACAAACCGGACTTCGCCGCCTGGGTCGCCACCCGCATGGATCGCCTCATCAAGAAGCCGGACATCAGTGACGAGACTGTCACCGGACTCGTCGTCATCGCCAGTTTCCTGGAAAACCGCGGCCTCCACCAGGATCTCGCCAGCGCCTTCGACAAGCCGCTCGCCCGCCTCGCCCAGAAGAACCTCGACGTCTTCACCGGTTTCCTGGGGGCGCTTTGCGGCGCGCGCCCCCTCCGGATCGGAATCACCGGTCCCATTATGGGCATGGGCACCGAGTGGGCCGGTGACGATGAGAGCCGGTGGGAGGAACTCCTGGTCGCGGCCTTCGGCGACCACGATGAAAACCTCGCCTGCTGGAAATGGCTCGCCGAACTCAACCCCGACGCCACCCGCAAGCAACGCCTCGCCGCCATGTTCGCCCTGTGCGGCTACGGCGCGGATCCGGACAACCTCCGCGACCCGTGGCTCGCCCGCGCCTGGGCCGCCATCACTCAAGCCGATGCCGACCACCGGACGACCCTGCGCGGGCACCTCGCCTATCTGATAGGGCAAGGCGGCGACGCCGCCAACTGCCTGAAACTCCGCGACCAGATGCCACCGAACAAGGCCGCCCCGGGCTTGGATGGACTGTACCTGCTCCAGCTCTCCGCCGCCGGCCGCTGGGAGGACGCATCGCAAGTCGTGCTCAAGCTCCTGTCTAACAAGGATGGGAACGCCGCCAACAGCCGCCCCGACCTGCACGCCTACGCCGCTGCCTGCCTGCGCCGCGCCGGCCACCCGGACGCCGCCGCCGTGCATGACGGGTTGGTTGAAAAGCTGGCGCTTGGCGATGCCATGATCTATCTGCGGATCGGTCAGGGCTACGCCTTCGGCGCCGATTACGCACGCTGCTCACGGTGGTGGGAACGCGCCGCCCGCGAGGCCGCACCAGACAATGAGAGCTATTCCCTCGTCCTCGCGACCCATGCCACCGACCTCCTCAAGCGCGGACTCTGGAAACCGGCCGCTGCCACGGCGGAGGTACTGGCCCAAATCCACAGCGGCGGCACCTTCAGCAGCGGCACCTTCAGCAGCGGCACCTTCAGCGGCAGCTCCCCGCTGAGTTTTCTCCGGCTGCGGCTGCAGGCAGACCAGGCGCATGCGCTCAGCCTGCTGGCCACCGAGCGCCCCAAGGCGCTTGCCATGTTGGAGAAATGTCACGCCCTGCTGCCCTGCGATGGCTCGCTCGCCGACTGTTTTTTCCCTGCGTTGCGCCAGGCCGGGCTCATCCGGCAACACGACGCTTGGTTCGAAACCACCTGGGATCACATCCAGGCCGTCATCGCCCGCTATCCGGAATCCCACAACACCCGCAACACCGCCGCCTGGCTCGCCTCCCGCGCCATGCGCCACCTCGATGAAGCCGAGGCACACCTCAACAAGGCGCTCGCCACCCATCCGCGCCAGGCCGCCTATCTCGATACCATGGCCGAGCTGCAATTCGCCCGCGGCAAGCGCCCGCAAGCCATCGAGTGGTCGGATAAATCCGTCAATTTCATGCCCACCGACGATGACGTCCGCCGCCAGAACCAGCGCTTCACCAACGACCCGCTGCCGGAGTAGTGGTCCGCACCGCCCCGGGTGCGGAGTTGCGGTGGCGGCGGTCGGTGACCGTCGCATGCCCATGCCATGCGCAGCCCTTTCGCGTGCCGCTCACAGTACGCCGCGACCAGTCTTCCGACGCGTGCTCTAACCGATCCACGCCAGGAACTCCTGGTTGCCATCCGTGCCGGTGATGGGGGAGGGGATGAGCCCCCGCCATTCGCGGGCATGCTCCGCAGTGACGAAGCGGCGGATGCTCTCGACGGCCCGCTGGTGCAACGCCGACTCCCTGACGATGCCACCCTTGCCGACATCCTCCCGCCGCAACTCGAACTGCGGCTTGATGAGACACACCACGCTGCCCGCTTCATCCAACACGGAGAACACCGCAGGCAGCACTTTTGTTAGGGAAATGAACGACAAGTCCATCACCGCCAGCCGGACGTTTTCACCGAGATCCTCCGGGACCAGGTAGCGGGCGTTGAATTGCTCCTTGACGTGTACCCGCGGGTCGTTGCGCAGCTTCCACACCAGTTGGTTGGTGCCCACGTCCACCGCATGCACCCGGCTGGCGCCGCGTTGCAGCAGGCAATCGGTGAAGCCGCCGGTGGACGCCCCCACATCCAGACACACCCATCCCGTCGGGTCGATGCCGAAGGCCTCCAGCGCGCCTTCGAGCTTGAGTCCGCCGCGACCCACGAAGCGCGGCTTCGCCTTCACCTCCAGCGGCGCCGCCACGGGCAGCTTGGTGCCGGGTTTGTCGATGCGGCGCTCGCCGCTGCGCACTTCGCCGGCGAGGATCAGGCGCTTCGCCTGCTCGCGGGATTCGCATAACCCGCGGGCCGCCAGCAGGGCATCGGCGCGGGCGGTCTTGTCTTGGTTAGGCATCGGCGGGCTCATGGTGGGGTGTGGCGGCCTTGAACCACGGATGCTACTCGGGGTCCAAAGAATTCATAGCAGAATCATTTTTCAAGAGTCTTGAGAGGGATTCATCACGGGTCGGCCGGTCTGCGTGCGGATGCGCACTGACAGGGCTTGATCCAATGACTTTTCCCAATTCTGAAATGATTCTGCTGTCAATGATGCTGCCATCCCTGAGTAGCAACTCCCCCTCTTCCCGTGCGCCTTGGCGGTTTTGCGCGAGAGCCTCTGCTTCCACTTGGTCAGCCGGGGAATGGCTGGGCAAAGGAATGATAGGAATTCGGGCAATGCTTCCCCGGCCATTTTCTTCGGAGCAGGCTCATAGCCACCGATGACCTGCGCTTGGGCTGTGGCTGGGTTGGCGGTTGCGGGGCTCATCGGTCATTCGGTGGGATGCATTGTTCGGTTGTTGGCTTATTCCGAGAGGATATCAACAGGATTCCGGCGGGCAATAGACCGAGAAAGGAAGAGCGAATCATATATGTGCTTATAACCCCCCATCCCATTTGACCAGAATACGAGAGTGGAATGACCGGAAGAAATGCAAGTATGCCTAAAGTAATTCCAGTTTGATGTCGCGTGCTGAGTGTGTAATTAGGCTCGCCATAAGCAATTGCGGCACGAATCCCGGACCAAATCCCATATGCCCCGATTCCCCACCAGATTATAAATAGAAGGTTTAGCGGGTTCCCAATAAAGACCGATGGCAAGGCAAACAGCACAACAGGTATTGTCATCACGCAGAAGAAAATGATGGCCGGTAGTCCCATCAGAAAGAAGACTATTTGGGAAAGTCGCTTCATTTGTTGAAACCGAACAATTGTTGCATGGATTGGGCCAAACACCGCCGCCGCAAGGCCGCCGCCAAACTCCATCTTCGCCTCAACCTGCAGGGTTTTCTTCCCGGATGCGCCATCGTCGAAGAGACAGGCCATCACGATGACACCCGCGTGGCCGGGGTGAGTTTGATGGGTGATTGAGGGGCTCCAACGGCTTGCCATACGCGACTAGTTCTGCATTTAGTGTGTCTGCTGGCCGCATCAGTGCGTATGCCCCTCAATCCTGCACCGCCTGGAAAAAGCGCTTCGGGATCGCCCTGATTGTGTATATTCGCGTCACCGATCCACCCGTGCCAACAATGCCTGCTTCCACTTGACTCCAGGTCGCCATGTCGGTCGAAGACTCCACCCTGTAGGTGCGACCAAGGGTCGTTCCAAACTCGACTTCAACCGCCGTGTAGATTGACATTTGCGGCGACGGATTGAGCTCATAAGCGCCGATGTCACTGCCGTCACCACCTTGGACATTGGCAATGGCAGGTGAATCAATCGGCCTGGTGAAGCCGCGCTGGTCTTTGGCAAGGTCGCCGCTGCTTCCGGCATCCAAGGCGGGGCTGTCGAACCGCAACGCGTGCGTGGGTGTCGGGCCGCCCAAGTCGGCCAAGGGACCGAGCTTCGGGTCCTGCCCGTAGATGTTGTGCGTAGTTATGCCGACCACCCCACCCCAACTCGAAGAGGGGTTCTGAATCAAGTTGTAATCGGCTGAGGTGATCGTGCCGTAAACATCGGGTCCGTTCGCCGGAGAGGATGCACTGTTCCCCGCAACAATACTGTTTCGGATGCTGATGACGCCGCCTCCAAAGGCAATCCCCCCTCCCCTTCATCGCCGCTAGCATGGCCATTGGCAATTGTCAGGTTGGATATTGTCACATTCCCGCCGGAGATTCTGAACACACGGCTCGAATTGTTTCCACTCAAGGTCAAGTTCGAAGCACCCGGGCCATTGATGCTGAGATTCTTGTCGATCACCAGTTCCCCACTGGTGAGCGTAATCGTGCCTGTCGCTGAGAAGGCGATCATCTCGCCGGGAGCGGCATCTCCGATTGCTTGGCGCAAAGAGCCTGGCCCGCTGTCGTTGAGGTTTGGTACCGTGATCGTCGCTTGTACGATAGTCGCAGTGGCGATAAAGAAGCCCAACAACGCTGCCATAGCGACAACGGAGAAGGGACGGACTAATGTGGTGTTGATTGATTTCATACTCGTTGATTCTCTTGTGTTATTTTCCTGTGCAGTGCGATTCATATTTTTGTCGATTGAGGTAGGGACGCCGGTTGTCCGGCGCCCCCCTCGCAGATCCCGGCGTGCGGAACTACCGCACCGGGCTCCTCGGAGGACGCGCACACAGAGCGGGCCTTGATTGGTCGGTTGGAATTCGATCATACAGGTTTGGGCGTGCGGTGCAACGCTTTAGTTGGGAAGGTTTCTATCACCCGTGGCGGGGGGAGCTTCCATTCAGGCAAGCGCCTGGTGAAGCCACTCCAGGTCATGGAGCGGCGTTGGCTGCGACGGTTCAGCCACTTGAAAAGCAACTGATGCACCGCATACTGGAATTTGGACGTCATCATCGAGTTGCATCATCTTGACGGCCTGCTGCACAATCTTGTCTTCCAACACGGGAATGCCTAGCGGCCGCATTTTACTGCTGCCGGGTTTGGCGATCCGCCGCCGCTTGACGCTCATGGCGCGGTAACGCCCAGCCTTCAAGCGCGTTTCCAAATCAGCCAGATGCTCTGCCAGGTTCTCCGCATACTCCGCGTGGGTCACCCCGTCGATTCCCGGAGCGGCTTGGCGTTTCAGGCATGCGAATGCCTCACCTAACATCTGGCGGTCCAACCGGCGGGCCAGTGCCCGGAAGCGATGCCCCGGGTCTGTGTCCGCCTTTGCTCTCAGTGCGGACAGGGTGCGTGACACGCTTTGAGCGGGAGTATTCTTGTCCCTCGCGTGAGTGCTTTGTCCGCGTTGTCTCTCCGCCCGCTCCTTCGCCGTGTGACCGGTGCTACCGTCTCTGACTACTATGGGCGGGTCTGACTCCTGAACCCCTGTGGCGACTCCTTCTTGTCGTTGGAAGTCGTTGGCCCGCTGGAGGTATATCTCTTCAGCGGGTATGGGGAACAGGCGTCCCGAGTTCAAGGCGCTGTCCTCCTCAGGACAGTCGTTTGTTCGCTTCTCTATCCACATGCCACGGTCTAAGATCGACCCCGATGGAACCTTCAACGCTTGCCATTTCCCTTTCGGGATCGCGCTTTCCGGTGCTGGATTCTCCATCCTGTTACTGGATCTCCTTCCACATCTCAACACTTACGGGGCTATGTCAACCTTCAGGCGGGTACGAACCGCCCTGTGGCCTGCGGAATTCCCTGTGTACGCTTCAGCCATGACGTTTCCCCATCCATCGGCATACTTGTTAGGCAATGCCTCCGGGTTCATGTTGTTCACGCGGTGCCTCCCGCGAAGTTCCAATGGGTTAGCTGTCATGGCTGCAACACTCGGTAGTTTCTACTGGCTAGGTTTTGAAACATCAGATCTTTCATCTGACAAGAAGCGCCTTGCTTCGCTCGGCGCACAACGTCAATATGCTGGCACCGGCGGATATTGAAAGGAGGTCGTCATGAAATTGAGTTGCTTACGCCGGTTGTCCAGCCATGCCTTGTTGGGCGTTGGCAGTGACTGGTTCATTTTGGCGGAGCAAAGGGATCGATTTCTTGATCAGATCCAGCTTCGGTTGCAGGTGGTTCTGGCGGTGGGGAGCGCGGCGGAGCAAAGGGATCGGTTACTTGGTCAGCTTCCTGCTGCACTCGCATCTTCTCCGCTTCCGCCTTCGCAGCGGGGTCCGCGTGCACTGTAATCTTCTTCTCTTCTACCTTCAGGCCGACGCCCGCATGGCGCGCCGCATTCCAGATCGCGTGCCCCACGTTCGAATGATCGCACGTCTCCTCGACTCGAATGTCGGCTACTTCCCCATCCACGAAAATAGTCATTGGCTTCAAGCGTGTTCCGGATCGGCAGTCTTCAAGAAGGCCATTGAGTCCCGCTGCCACTTCCTTGAATGTGCCGGAAAAAGACTTCGTGGCTGGGGCAAAATCAATTACCGACCACTCTTCCTCTTTGAACTCGGGCATCGTGCCACCACAGGACCAGCAGAATCGGACGCCCAAGACTTTGCCGTCCAAAGTCTCCATAATGTACCGCTTCCCATCGAACGAAAGGGTATGGTAGTGATCATAAAGAGCCTCTCGTGAAATGTTACACACGCAGGGCTTCGGCTTCTCAGGACGAGAGTGCACGGGAGGTCCGTCGTGGACTATTGGGAATTCCTCATCACCCAATTTCTCTCGCTCCGGCAGCTGCGTCCCGCAATGCCAACAGTAGTAGAGTCCCCATTTATTTCGGTTCTTGAGCAGAATCGTATAGAACTGGCTCTTGTCTTTAAAGGAGAAGCCCGTCCTCATCATCTCATTGTAGACACGGCCGCAAGGACACAGGTGCGGCTTCTCGGACGCTCCCAGCTCGACCGGATACAGGAGCACTGCGGAGATTGCTATTCCAATGAGTATTGCTGTTTTCATCGGTTTCTGGCCCATTGAGGTAGGGACACCGGTTGCCCGGTGCCCCCCTCGCAGATCCCGGCGTGCGGAATTACCGCACCGGGCTCCTCAGGAAAGCGCGCACACGGAACCAGCGCCGACACAAAGTGCCAGAAGCCAGTCCCCTTTGCAAGC
>JAPLUI010000547.1 GCA_026397725.1 Verrucomicrobiota bacterium
ACCGAGATCCACTTCCCGCAGCGCATTGCCTTTGTCGAGCAACAGCACATGATTGAACGAACGCCAGACCGACTCCTTCAGATCACGCTTTGATTTCCCGAGGTTTTCGGCCAATTGCCGTTTCTGGGCATCATCGAGTTTCATTTCATCGGAATCATCGTCAATGGCCTGCCATGCCAGCACTTTTCGCGCTTCTTCGAGCATCGGCTGCCCGCTCTCGGCGATCACCCAGATCAGAGCACTCTTGAACGTGCGTGATGAAGTGCCGCAGTCCTTGGTCATCTTGTCAGCCCACTGGAGAGTTGCCGCACGGTCAGCCATCGTGTGATTCAAATCCCCCATGATGAACGTGATTACGGGGCGATCTGAAATCTGGAGACTCTTCTCGGGGAAGAATGCGCGATCCACACCGTCACGAACAACGAAGAGTTTCAGGATTTCCTGCTTCACCAATTCCTCGGCTTTTGTTCCCTTCACGTTTGCCTTCTTATCGGTGAAGCGCTTGTTCAGGTTCTCCTTGAGGCTGAACTTGTAGTTCGCATGTTCGACGACGATATAATAGCCCTTGTCCACCAAGGCTTCGAGGGCGGTCTCGATGTTACCGAGATCCAGATCAGGGTGTCCCACAGCCATCCGAATTTCCGGCACCGTCGCTTCGGAACGCACCATGCCACCGTTGGATTCAAAGAAGACCACCGTCGCCACCTTCTGGTGCAAGCGCTCCGTTTTCACGGCCTCGGTCGATTCACGGTCGAGCATCACGGCATGAGATTCCTTCATGCCTGCCACGTCGGTCGTGATGGCGGTTTCCAACAAGCGGCTTCCCAGTTGCTCAAAGACCGCGGCACGAAAGATCGGGTCACCGAATGGAGCCGTGCCGAGAGTCAGCAAGGGATCGGGATGCGCCTTCTTATATGCGGCGGTGTAGGAGTGGGAAACCCAGATGGCCAGCATCCGCAGCACCCCGCGGGTCTGCTGGAACTTCGGCAGCGCACGCCATTTCCTCTCAAAGACGGAGAGCACGGATGGATGAAACGGGTAGCAGGCTTCAAAGTGTTCGCGGGCATGCTCAGGCGGGATGGAGCCTGGCAATTGCTGGGCATGCTCCACCATCCATCGCGCATATTCGTGGCAGGCGTCCTTGGCCTTTTCTGGCAGGATGACCTTTCCGTCCGCACCCAGCGCGCGGGTGTCCCAGTCGAAGAGGCGACGGCGGATAATCTCGCTGGTCTCGGAACCGGCGGTCATCGTCATCGCCTTGCCGACTCGGTCCAGCATCTTCGTTAGGCGCGTGTAGTCGGCCTCGTCTGCCGTGGTCATTTCCAATTCGAGCGAAGCAGGCACGGAAACCACGAGCACGGACTTGGAGTTCATCGAACCGGTCAGGTTCATGATGAAGTCGTAGAGCTGATCATTGAGCCCTTCGCGGCGGAAGCGGCTCATGTAGTTCATCAGCTCGTCCATCAAGATGAGGCAGGGTTCATCCTGTGGGACGATCTTGCGGATCACGTCGCCACCCGGCGCAATCTTCCTGGCATCATGCTCCTTCACCAGTTCAAAGCCGTCTGTGCCACCGAGTTGCCAGGCAATCTCACCCCACGGTGTGAAACGCTTCGGCTCGCCATCGCCGCCCCTTCCTGAAATGGAATCGAATTCCGTGCCGACAAACACCGCCACATGGGCTTTCGGCACGGCGGCAACCATCGCCTTTTCCCGGATTTGCTGCACACCGACCCAAGCGTGTGAGGCTGGGCCGTGCAGGGCCAGATGATAAAGCAGTGTCAGTGCGTGAGTCTTGCCTCCGCCGAAGTTAGTCGCCAGATTGAAGACTGGCGACGTATGGCTGGTTTCCCCGGACATCCGGCGCACGACTTGGGAGGCCAGGTCGAGGAGGTTGGCGGCCAGGAAGGTCTTGGCAAAAAACTGCTCGGGGTCCGCGTAATCGGCCCGTCCTGTACCATCGCGCACACGATCCAGATGCACCGCGAATTCGGACGCATCCTGTGACTTGCCTTCCCGCAAGTCCTCGCGGGGCTTCACGACATCATACCATGGTTTCAGTTTCATAAGGGTAATTCAAAAAAGTTCAAAGCGTCCGGTGTGGGTGTTGAGTTCCCACCATTTGAAAAAGCCAAAAGGAAAGGTGTCCGCGTCATTCCTGGATCCGACCACCACGAAGGTTTGGCCCTCCAAGCTCAGGCGCCCATGCAAACTCATGGCGTCAATCACCTCATGCCTCATGTGCTGGATCAACGCCGGAGCCGCACTGGCATCTCTCCGGTAACAGAACAGAATCCGCAGCCCGGCACGAACGGACAGCACCTTCCAGAGTGCATAGGCAATTTTATCCAATTCCTGACTGTTCTCCAGTTCCATTACCGCACTTGGAAATAGCCAGCGCTTGTCGCCTTCTGGAAATGCCATCACATCCAAGGCCAGATACTCACTTCGGCGAACCGGTAACAATTCACATTCGTAACCTTTGGCCGACGCTCTCAGTCCAATCTCGCGACAAGCCGCAACCACGCAGCCAGTGAGCGCACTGGTCCATTTACCCAAGTGTCCCGCCATAGAGGCCGATTTAAGCGGCTCGTGGAATACGGGCGCTTGGGCCTGTGCCATGACTGCAACGCGGAATTGGTCGGCGGTATCCATGTGTTGGTGAGGTTGTTTAGGTCTGCCCTTGGAAAACTCGGATGTCTAAATCACCAATCTTCCATCGCAAGAGAAGATATTGCATCAGTGGGGATACACCGGACACGAAGTCGGCATTGGGATTCTCTGGCATCGGGCTGCCCATGAACAAGCTGAGAAGCGTTTTAAGATTGTCACAATACTTCCTCCCCTTTGAGCCTTTGCGAAAATCTTTTTGTTTGGTCAACAAACGATAATTGCTCCGGGTGTGGGCGATCTCTGCGGACGCCGCTTCCATGACCGCGAGGGGGTCTTTATCCAGCAGCGTTCCGCAAAAGAGATGAAAATCCATCTCAGGCGAAATGACCGGACGCAAATTCATAATCCAAGTCCTTTCTTCCTAGCCAGCACGCCATCCACCCAACGCTTTTCCTCACACTTCGGCGGATAGAGGGCCGAGAGTGCCTGGGCGAGACGCCAGAACCGTTGGTCACGGCCGGCACCGTCTTCCACGAGGAAGCGTTTGAGGGCCTCGCTGCGACTGGACGCGAAGAGGATCATGCTCTGGTGGATGCGGTCGAGCGTGGTATCGCCGATCTTGGAGACGGTTTTCTCAATCCAAACCTTTTCGGACACCCCTTCCTGGGCCAGCGCAGCGAAGAGGTCGGGTTGCACTTCCTTCTTCCTCCGCTTCGCGTCCATAGGCTCCTCAACCTGCTCTTTGCCGAAGAGATAGGCCGTGCGCTCGGCCACGGGGAGAAGGCGTGCGGTTTCCCCGGAGACTTCAACCATGTTCCGCAGATTTTCGAGATGGGCACCCAAGCCCTGGGCAATCTTCCGGGCTGCGTCATACTCCAGCGTGAAACCACCTTTTACCTTTCCCTTCTTGCCGGAGCCATCGTTTTCATCATCCGAGTCATCATCATCGTCGCTGGTTCCCGCGTCCTTGGCCGCTCCACCCAAGGTCCACAACCACATGGCGGTGAGGCGGGCATCCGGCTCAAAGCCTTCTGTGTCCGCACCTTCAAAGATCACCGAAAGCGCCTCCCTGGAAACGGCGGCCCACACATGCTCCAGGTATTCTTTAAGTGTGACCGCGTCGCCACTGGCTTTTTCAACGCGCGAATATCGAGAGTATATCTCTAATGCTGGTCCGAGACAGGCGAAGATAGCATCTGCACCCACCACGCCTTCCTCGGCCAGACGCGGCATCCATTCGTGGATGCGGCGCGGCAACTCCTGTAATATGTCACGCCAGTCGCCAATTTCGCCCTTGCTCACCTCACCATCGGAATTTTCACGTGGACGGCAGACCAGATGGACCGATGAGGCGAGCCGGGCTTGTCCCTGAGCCGATACGCGCGTTTCCATTTCCGTATCGATGGGCCAGGATCCAGTGATAATCCACCCCGAATCCACGACCGCTTTCAGGATGGCCTCCCAACTCGCAGTGGTCTTACTGGCAAAAACAATGGTGCCAACACCGTCGGGCCGGAGCACGCGCCTGGCTTCGCCAAAGGCTTTCGTCAATTCGAGCTCGTAAAAATCAATTCCTTTCCGTGATTGACTCAACTTATGTCGCCGATCGACTACTATTTCAGATGCTTTCGGCACCTCGGGGGCATGAACCAAATCAGGATGTTCATGTGCCAAAGCACGTCTCAACCAGACGTAGAAGAAATCGGATAGGTGCGCGTATGGCACAGCGTCGTAATACGGAGGGTCGGTGATAATGGCATGGGCTGAATCTTCAGGCAACGGATGTTGGGTCGCAGATGCCTGTTCAACGTGCCCCATAGGCAAACCAATAGACTCCCGTTCGAGAACTTCTATCATCGTGCCGAGAGTAACCGAAAAGTTTCCAGCAGCTTCGGCAAATATATTTGGCTCTGCATAGTCCCAGAGCATGCCGATTGCTTGGCGAGTGAACATGTGTCGCACCTGGGTCTTGGTGGATTCCCACATACAGAGAGCATTGCAGATGTCACTATATCGGCTAATAGCGAGACTAAGAACCGTGCTCACTGCTCTAGCGAGCTGGGCATCCTGTTCCAGTAGTTTATTGCGAACATCCCCGAGTAGCCTTATTAAGGTTGAGAGCGCTAGAGATTGTCGGGCGGAGAAAAAATCGCCCCATGACGTCATTCCGTAGATGGGGACGCTTATTCTTCGAATTTCAGTCATTGGAATAACTTCATCGGGGAAAATGCTTAGTTCTCCTTTGTGGTCTTTCACCCGTCGTTCTAATTCCTGCGCTGCTTTCACAAACGAACGCTCGTCGCGTTCATTTGGTAACCGGTAACCGCGCCCTTCCTCTCCCTTGCTGATCTTAACAACACAAAATAGTCGTGCGTCATTTGCCCCACCATGGCGAACCTTGAGTTGATCTCGAACACGTTCTACGGGGGTAGTATATCCGCAGCAAGGGCAAGTCGCAGAACCCCGTTTTACCGCACCTTCGAATATGGGGTTGGCTATTCTGGTTTTGGTATTGGCTTGGTCCACCCAACCGTCGTTCTGTTTAACAATAATCTGAAAGTCCACGCGTTTTGCCTTGGGATTGGGCACGAATTGGATGGCGATGGCACGCTTGGCTTGCTTTGCGAGCCAGAGTGATCGGATGAGCGGAACCTCTGCGCCACAGCCCGGACCTTCACATTGGATCGTCCGAGCCCAAAGGTAAGCAATGGGAGTTTCCTCAATTAGTCTCAAAGGTAATGCTCCGATCTTTTCCAGCCGTTTCTCCCGAGCTTCACCCTTTAATCGGGCGAGATCACCACCCCAAGCCGCATTCATGGCTGTCGGTCCATGCACCTCGCCTTGGGAGATCGGCAAATAGTGGGTGTATCGATTTCCCTGATCGAGTTGTTTCTGTAAATCCGAAACAGTGACTGCGGCAACATTATTGTCGTGGCACTCCAATAGTAGAAGCGGTCGATTTCTCAACTCTTCCGGTGCTAACTGCCGCTTGGGATAGAATTGTGCAAGTTCCTTTTCAGCCTCATCCTTGATCCACGAGCCCCACTTGCGGACTTCATCGGCGAGACGCTGGCCGTATTTGGGAATGTATTCGAGGACGACCTTGTTGAGCAGCACCGGAATGGGGTTGAGGTCGCTGGCAAAGGCGTCCGCGCCCACGCGCAGGGCTTCGAGTGGGATGGAGCCGCCGCCGCAAAACGGGTCCACGACGAGCGGGCGCGTGCCGGGCGCACCGCCCAGCGCCTCGTGCGCCGCCTGCGTGAGCGCGCGGCTGGTGTCGAGGTATTCGCGGACGGTGGAGCTATCCCAATTAGCAAAGTCAGCGATGAAGTCGAGCAACGCGGCACGCAGTTCCACCAAGTCATCGAAGGCTTTCTTGTTCGTTCTCGCGGGAGCAAATCGTTTGCGGCTTTCTTCGCTGAGCAAGGACTGGCGCTCGTGAGTCGTCCATGCCCGCATCTCCTTCTTCGCAGCCTCAACGAAATCCGCCGGACACAAGGGATCGGCCGGGTCCGGCCACAGGGACGCGCAGATCACCGCCCGGCACGCCGCCAACGGCCGCCGCGCCCACCAGATGTGCAGCGTTGAAATATGCCCGTGCCGGATGGACTTCTCCCGCCGCGCATGCGCCGAGATACGGCGGATGGGCAGGTCAACTTCGATGAGGCGTTTCGGGTAAGTAGCGGGCATGGGAAAGGGTTAACGATTACGGAAAATCGGTTTACGAAAGGTTGCTGATTCGGTCGATTTCAACGAAACGTCGGACGATTGTCGGTCGATTGCGGGTTTTGATCTGACGATTACACGATTTCATCGGACGATTATCTGACGATTGGAGGCTGTGGGATGAGGGAGGGATCGGTAGATTCCGGTGGAAAGTCGGTAGATTATCGGAAGATTCCGGGAGCACGCCTGGGTGGTGATGGTCTTCATGTTGATGATTTCCAGAAATCGGTTGATGATTGTGTTGATGATTCGGCACCGAGCGAACCGCTAGCAGATTCCGTCGTGCGGGTAGTAGATTCGGTAGATTCTTCATGGTTTGCTTCAGTTTGCGATTACGGGGAAACGCTTTACGATTGCTTTACGATTGATTGTCGGGTGTTTCCAAATCGGTCATTTCTCCAATTTCGTCGGTCGATTATCGGTCGATTCCGCAGGTTGCCAAACGTAGCGGGCGGTTCGGCCCTTGCCTTGGGGCGCGAGGATTCCGAGTTCTACCAAGCTCCTGAGGTCACGACCGGCAGTGTCGTTGACCACGTTGAAACGATTGACGCACCATCCCCGTGTGACCGATCCAACTTGCTGCACATGAAGAATGATCTTCTTCTGGCGCTCATTGAGGGCCGCTTCGACGGCGGGTGGAACAATGCCCGGGGCGTCCGCAGGCACCCGCAGCCGGTCATAATCGCCATTCGGTCCGGGCAGGGTAACGATGAAATAGCCGTCCTGCTCGCTGAAGGACGGGGCAACGAGGCCGTGGTCGAGCATGGCGTCACGCATGCGGGCGAATCCGGTGCCGCGTTGCTCCATCTGCCCGAGGAGGGCGAGGGTCTGGGTGATGAGCGGATTGCGCGAGCAGGGGCGGTAATTGCCGCGGCGGAGTTTGGCGAGGGTCAGCGGTTTCAGCGGGTAGCCCGGACTGGCGATTTCGATCCGGTCGCTGAAGACGCGGAGAATGATCTTGCGGGTTGCGTCGTCGTAATTCCGGTGGGCCACCGCATTGACCAAAGCCTCGCGCAGTGCCTTGGCAGGATACTCGGTGAGCCGGAGGTTGTTGATGCCGACGACACGCCTGGGATGGAAGGTGTGGTCGTCGATGAACTTCAACGCCCGCTCGACGGAAAACAGCAGGGGCGCGTCAATGGTTTCCTGGCCTTTCGGCCGACCCGAAATCTTCGGCTCGTCGTAGGCATCCGCCAAAAGCTCACATTGCGGGAAGCGGGTGGCCGGCTTGGGAGCGAACAGCAAGAAGGCGGCGCGGTTGACTGCCGCCAGCTCGTCACTGCGATAGACCGCCAAACCCCGCGTCACCAGCGCCTGTTCGGGAGCATCGTCCCAGATTCGCATGCCCGGCTTCTCGATGACCACCTCGACGAGGGACCAAACCGCGTCTCCGTCCAACGCCGTGTAGGTGACATCCGGCATCAGAGTGGTCTCGAAGGGTGAAGCGACCTCGATCATGTGTTCAGCATCCTCGGTTTCCTCCGGGGTGGCTGATATTTGGAAGGTCTTTGTCAGGATTTGACAGAAGGCATCACGCAGCGCTGGTTTCAAGTCCTCGCGGTCATGGAACCTGACATACTTGTGGCCGGCTGCCTTAATCTCGGAGATGAACTTTTTGGTTTCCGGCTCGCGGGAGGCATCCTTCTTGCCATCCATCCCTTTGACAAACACCAACGACGGCATCTGCAAGTCCTGGGCAAGTCGGTATTCCTCGTGGGTCGCTGAGAGTTCACCCGACGAGGTGCCGTATTCCACGTCAAGCAGCAGCGTGTAGATCTGGCAGGATTTCAGCTCGTCCAAATAGGCCTTTTTGTTCGGTTTTCCAGTGGGGGGTTGTTTCTCGTAAAGCACCACCTCGCAGTGTTGCAGCAAGAAAGGATCAATCGCCACCATTTGTGCCACGGCGGCCCGCTCGGGAGCGAGTTCCTTTTGCACGGAACTGACAAAAATGCGGATCTTGCTCATGCTGCTCATATGGGTCCTCCCGTCCGGTATGTGGCTGGATCTTCTTTCAGGGTCGGCGTGGTTGGCGACTCCAATTTGAGCCGGTAGTGTTCGACTTTTACAATTGGCTGCCAGTCGAGTTTGGACGGGTCCTGGAGAATGTTCAGCGATGGCTCTGGTGTGGCGCAATGGAAGACGACGTAGAGGAAGTAGTCTTTGCCGAGGCGTTGGGCGGTGCGATATTCGTTCGAGGTGAGGGCGATTTCGCCAAAGTGCGCGCGGCCTTTGACTTCGATGAAGCGGACATCCACCGCTGTTTTGGGGTCTTCGGGATGTGGACGGCGTGAGATGAGATCAAAGCCGCGGTTGTCCGCCTCCACGCTCTCGACCACGCGGCCCTCGGCTTCCTCGTGCGCGATGACAAAGTTGACCGCGATGCGCTCGATTTCCGGATCGGTCACCATCGGCGCAATGGACGGAGTCGCACGGTCGGGATGCGGCATCACCCAGGCCCTGCCAATGTGATGGATGTCGCCGATAGAGCACTGGCGCTCCTGCTCCAGCTCACGTCGGCGGGATTGCAGGCGGTGGTCGAGGTCTAGCAGTTTATCCTCGGAAATCCTGATGCGTCCATCCAATCCCGACTCCGCGGAGCCCGCTTCTTTTTGCGCGATGAGATCGGCCAGGATGAGGTTTTCCCGGTTCATGATTTCCCCTAGGCTGATCTCGATATGCCGAGAGATAATGGAAACCTCACGCTCGCGCTCCTTCCGGCATTCCTCCAACATCGGCTGGAAGGCATGGGTGATGAGGTAGTCCTCCACGGCGGCACGCTCTGGAAGTCCGGGGATCGCCGGAGCATTGGTCGCGGCCTCGGGGGCGGTGAGGTCGAGGAAGATGGTGGGCTGCCGGACGATCAACTGGCCGTCATGCAGGGTCTGCACCACGAAGAGACGCTTGCTCATCGCATTGCCCCGGCCATCACTAACAGATGCATTGAACACATCCAGCCGATAGGGGGCACGGGCATGGATGTCGAAAAAGACCGCTCCATGGCGGATGTCCGACTGGACTTGGTCCAGCACATCCTCGCGCACGGCCTCGAACAACGGGTGTCCCGGCGTGACCCACTCCAGGGTGCCATCCCGTTTGAGAATCTCCTTGTCGAAAATCACGGTGGCGTATTCGCGCCCGAGTTTGCCAAAGCGGGGTTCGTTGCGTTCGCCGATGGGCCAGAGGTTGCGCGGCACGCGGCCAATCTTGTAACGCTTTTCGCCGGGCTTGGTGACCTTCGGCGTCAGGCCCGCCAGCGGAGCCGCCTGGATGAAGAAGTCTTCGATGACTTCCGGCACGAGACGCCGCTCACGCGCCTCGGCCGATTTCCCGATGATGGCGGAAAGGTTGAGTTCGCGCTTGGCCAGTCCTTCGAGGGTGGACTCGGTGATGGCGCGGAAACGTGAGCCGTCCACCTGCTCGATGATGCGGGCCTTGATGACGTCCTCGGTCTGGTTCCGC
>JAPLUI010000255.1 GCA_026397725.1 Verrucomicrobiota bacterium
GTCGGCGCGGCGCCGGTCGTTTCTATCAAGTCGGCCTCGAGGCGGGAGAGGGTGTCCTGCCACCACAGTTGTCGGTTGACCTCCTGGTCTTCCAGGAGCGCCTGTTGTTGGGGGTCGAGCACTTGGTGCATGGCCTCGGTGGCGGCGAGGGCGGATGGGGTCGCGGGGCGGGTGCCACCGACGAGCATGGCAGGATCGTAACCCGGCGCGAGGCGGACGAGCACGGGAAACATCTTCTCGCGTTGCGCGACGGTCAGTTCAAGTTCGGCGGTGAGGCGAGCCAGTCTAACACGGGCATCGCTTTCGACGGCGGCGACGCGGCTGTGCCATGCGGCCTGTTGTTCGGCGGGCAGCGAGGCCAACCATGTTTCGGGCAGCGCGACGCGGAAGACCCCGGGCTGGTGATTGGCCTGGCCGCGAACCGGGAGCTGGCCGGTGGAATCCACGGGGGCGCCCGGTGGCAGCGCTTGGCTGTGGGAGGGATGTTGGGTGGTCTGCGGCGTGCCTGCAACAGACCGGGCGAGGGCGCGGGCAGCACCGGGCGCATTGCGCGTGGTGATGGTGACCGCCAGGGTCGCCGCCATCGCTAACAGCGCAAATCCGAGCATGAAGGTGGAGCGGTTCATGAATTCTTTCTGTCAGTTGTTTGGGGGTTCCGAGCCGTCGCGGTCCGTGTCAAGCGATATCTGCAACTGCTTGCTGCTCTTTTCGACCAGTGGATAGAGCAACTCCACCAATTCCCGCCATGCCGGCTCATCCCCGTCGCGGGCAGCGTCGAGCAGGCCTTCAGGGATTTCGGGAGAGTCCGTGACCATGGTTGGCGGCCGGGGGGCGTAAGGTGCCGTCGCGGCGTGCCGCCCTGGCGGGAGCGACCGTGCGACCGGGCGACGGGTCGGCGGGTCGGCGGCGAGAATCAAGCATTGCCGCGTCATTCAAGATGAAAAAAAAATCGTGCCACACACCAACCTGGCTGGCGCAGTGGGAACGGCTTGGGGACTGACAGCGATCCGGTGCCGAACGACACTTCGCGCATGGCGACGAGCATCGAAATTCCCGACGAGCTTTACCGCAAGCTGGAGGCAAAAACCACCGCCATGGGACGGCGGGTGCGTGAGGTGACGATGGAACTGTACGAGCACTGGCTGGCGGATGAAAACGTCACTTCGATCCATCAACTCATGAGCACGACCTGACTCTTCATCCACGATCCACCATCCGCAGCGGCCCGATCGGCACCGTGTGAGATCCGGCCCCTGGTCCGCCCTCGCTGAGCTTCCTGCGCACCTGGAGCCCGCAGGCCTTCCCCTCCCGGTCAAGCACCAGCAGTCCCCTGGTTCCCGCTCCGCGAGCCCCGCTTTCGCATTCTCATGCACGCCACCCCGGAAAGCAAATTTCCAGCACTTCAATGCAAGGCCGAGCGCAGGAATCCCGACCCTTGAAAAAAACTTTTTTTGGGCCTTGACAGTCGCTGAATTTGCGGATAGTCCTCTCGCGTCGTCAGAGTTCGTGTGATGAATCATGCGTCTGATGGCGGCACTTACGGACCATCCAACCCCCACTGCAAGCCATGAAATCAAGCACCCCATTGAGTCAAACCTCACTCACCCTCGCGGTCCCCGCGCCACTCCGCAGCCGCCAAGTTCCGGTACCCGGGTCTTCCGCGATCATGGGGTTTTCCATGGCAGCTCTCATGTTCTCCGCGCTCGGACTTCCTTGCGGCGCCGCCTGCCCCAATGGCGGGTGTGGTGGTGGAATCTCCGGCTCGGCGGGACCTCCGCTCAAGGGATCTCCCTCCAGACTGGCGCTGGTCACAGCCACGACCGGCAACAGCCTCACGGTGGGCAAGAAGGAGTATTTGATTGATGGCAATGCCACCATCGTGGTCAATGGCGAGGTCGCCGATGCGGCCTCGATTCAGCCAGGAATGAGGGTCCTGCTGACCTGCCAGGCAATTGACCGCAAGAAGAACCTCTATAAGGCGACCCGGATCACTGCCCGCACCCCCTAAGCACAAGTGCGGGCAGGTGGCATTTTTTCAAGACCCTTGCGAGGCCTCCGCAGGTGGCTGACTGGGCCGTCTGCCCGGCATCTGGCGGCTGCGTTGTGAGGTGCTCCCCCGGGCGCAGGCAGGTGCTCCCGTCGGGCCCGTCGGACCCGTCGGACCCGGATGCTGCGGTACCGGCCACCGAGGCCCGCCGTCGCGATTTGTTTTTGCTGACGATTTTCCTGGTTAGGATGAGCTGGAGTTGGTAACTCTGCGCCGCAGACGAACAAGCCAGGAAGAACTCACCACTGATGCAGAAGAGACCCGATGACCCGACTTCACAGGCTCCCGCACGCCGTGCTGTGGCCGCCACGATGTTCCGGGGCGACGTCGCGCTGGCAGCGGATGCCAGCGGGACGATGTCGCCCGAGGCAATGCGGGTGAGCCTGCACAACCTGCAAGCCCGGCAGATCGAGCTGGAGAGGCAGAATGAGGAACTGCGCCGAACACGAGCCGAAATAGCCACCGCATGGGAGCGCTATTTCGACCTCTTTGAGCAGGAATACCGCCGCCAGGACGGGGCCGTGATTCCGGTGGAATTGCGCACCCTACTGCTCTGCGGTGCCGTCGGCCAGCCGCTCACCAGGTGGGAGAGCGTCCGCGACCTCATCGAGCGCAAGCAGGCGGACGACAAGCTGCTGACCCTGCGGACCGAACTCGAACATGCCCAACGCCTCGCCTTGGTCAGCGAAGTCAGCGCGGGCATCATCCATCAAATTTGCCAGCCGCTCTGTGCCATCGGTGCCAACCTCTCGTCCGTCACGGCCAGACTCAAGGCCTGTGACTCGAAGACCTGCGGGTCCCTAGCCATGATCAAGGACATTGAGGCCGATGTGGTCCGCATGCGCGAAATCGTGATCCACCTGCGGGAACTCATCAACCCCGGGCAACCGACCCGCACGCGGGTTGACTTCAACAGCGTCGTTACGGGGGTGCTCCCCCTCTTGGCCCAGAAGGCCGAGCGTCACCGGGTCCGGTTTGCGGTCGAGTTGGGTCAGAACTTGCCGCAGGTGGAGGTGGACGCGGTGCAGGTGTGCCAAATCATCCTCAACCTGGTGCGCAATGCCCTCGAAGCCTGCGAAGACTGTCCGCTGGAGCGGCGGGAGGTTGTCCTCACCACGCGTGAGCTTGCCGGTGAAGGCGTCGAGTTGTGCGTGCGCGATGCCGGGACCGGGCTTGACCAAGAGACGCTGGCCCGCTTGTTCACTCCGTTTTTCTCCACCAAACCGGATGGCTTTGGCATCGGCCTGCGCTTCAGCCGGACCGTTGCCGAGGCCCACGGCGGCACCCTCGCCGGTTACAACAACGCCGATGGCGTCGGTGCGACGTTCCGGGTGGTGCTGCCCGTGAATCACGCGCCTCACTCATCCAATGAGCGGCCAGAACCACCACCTTGCCAACTCATGCCGACCCCAACTTTCCCTAGCAACGTATGAGGCGCAACAAGACGCGAGAATCCACCGGTTTGGTTCCCCTGCTTGCCGCTGGGGCGAATGGAATGAGTGGTGGCGATCCTGCTGTGGTGGTGTTGGATGATGATCATGCCATTCTTGACAGTTTGGAACGGTTGCTCACGCCGCATGGCTATCAGGTAAGGTTGCACGCGGAGCCGGCGGACTTCTTCAGTGCCGGTTTGCCGCCGGTGCCGGCATGTCTGCTGTTGGACCATCAGCTCACCGGCGGCGTGACCGGAGTGCAGGTCCATGCGGAGTTGGTGCGCCGGGGCTGGTTCATCCCCACCGTGTTTCTCACCGCGCACTGGAATGTGCAGGTGGTGGTCAACGCAATGCGGGCCGGGGCGGACGGCTTTCTGACCAAACCCTTTGATCCTGCGGAGCTGGTGGATGCCGTGGCACAGGCCGTGCAACACGCCCGCACCAAACAACAGAACGATCTCAAGGCGACGACAGCCCGCCTCCGGGCCGCCAAGCTGACCCCACGCGAGCGTGAAATCGTGCGCTTGATCGTGGCCGGTTTCCTCAGCAAGGAAATCGCCGATCTCCTCAACATTGCGTTGGTCACCGTGAAGGTCCACCGCGGCCGTGCCATGCACAAACTGGGTGCGGGTAATTCCGTCAATCTGGTCCACCTCGCAACCCTCGCCGACATCACCCGCTAGAGCCCGGCATGGCTGCGCCCCCGGATGGTTTGCCAGCCGCCGCCGGACAGGCCAGAATTCCGGGGGGATTTCGCACTTGCGGTTGACCGGAACGGGTGGCTGGCCTAGAGCCTTCCGAGACACCGAAACAACAATCCTGATTTCCATGATGAACCTGACAACGACGGCCTACGGCACCTGGAGCGGCGGGCGCTTCATGCACTTTGGAGAAACCCTGCCCGAGGCCCGCTTCATAGGCTGCCTCACTGCGGCTTATGAGGCGGGCATCCGCACCTTTGTGACGGCGGATGTCTATGGCAACGGCAAGGCGGATGAATTGTTAGGGATGGCGTTCAAGGGGGTGGACCGCAGCACGTATTGCCTGGTCGGGATGATCGGGCACGATTTTTATGACGGCCAGCGGCAGGGCAGCCGGGGCTACCCGCGGTTTACGGATGCGGAATTGCGCGGGCCTGAGGGCTACGCGGAGTATGTGCGGACGGCGACGAGTCGCTCGCTGGAGCGTTGCGGGACGGATCGCTTTGATGTGCTGATGCTACACAACCCGGATAACACCGGCTTCACCAGCGAGGCGGTGTGGCAGGCCTTGCGCCACACCCGGGACGAGGGCCTGGCCGGGATGCTCGGCATCGCGCCGGGCCCCGCCAACGGTTTCACGCTGGATTTGATCGGGTGCTATGAGCAGTTCGGCGGGCTCATCGAGTGGGCGATGTTGATCTTGAATCCGCTGGAGCCCTGGCCGGTGGACGGGTCCTTGCCGGCCTGCGAACGGCATGGGGTGAAGGTGCTGACGCGGGTGGTGGATCACGGCGGGCTGTTTCATGGCGATCTGGGCGAGGGTCATGTTTTCAAACCGGGAGATCATCGCATGTTTCGCCCGGATGGTTGGGTGGGCCATGGCATGGCAAAGGTCGAGCGGATGCGCCCCATCGCCGAAAAACACGGACTCACGCTGCTGGAATTCGCCTCGATTTGGAACCTGAGCCATCCCGGCGTGGAAAGTGTGGTGCCGACTTTCATGCAGGAAGCGGGCGAGGGTGCCCGCCTGATCGAGGACAAAATCCGCGAGTTTGCGCGGCTGCCGGAGATCCGCCTCACTCCGGACGAAGTGTCGGCGGTGCGCCAACTCGGCGATAACACCGGCTGCATGACCTTGAAAGGTGCCAGCCACCGCCACCTCACCAGCGAGCGCCCCGACGAATGGCCGCTGCGCCCGGAATTGCTCGAGCTGGCCGTCCGCTACGGGCTCGGCACCGCGTGGTGAGAGCGGCGGTTGACCAGTCCGTCACCGAGAGTCGCTCACGATCCACAGGCTACCGGTCACGAGACGAACCGGCCCTCGTGCGACCCCCACCGCGCTCCCGGCTGAGCCACGGCGGTGTGGCGGGCGGCGCCCTTCCCACCGCACTCCATGCCTTGGCCTTCGCAGGTGCCGGCAGGCACTGCCGACGAAAGGTGGGGGTCGCACATCCGGCTTGACGCCGCAAGCCGCCGCAGGCACTTTTTCCGCTAGCCATGCACCACGATCTGCCAGCACACTTTGGACGCACCCTAACCGAGGGAAAAACCAAACGTATCATTGAGAAGAATGACGATCCATCCCGCGTGATCCTGCTGGCCAAGGATGACATCACGGCCGGCGACGGAGCCAAGCACGACATCATCCCGGACAAGGGGAAGATCGCCACCCAGACGACCTGCAACGTGTTCCGCTTGCTGCAAAGCTGCCAGCTTCCGGTGGCCTTTGACGAGCAAGGCGGGCCGGACTGGTTCAGCGCACCGAAGTGCGAGATGCTCCCCTACGAAGTGGTCACCCGGCGCGAGGCCCACGGCTCGTTCCTCAAGCGCGCGCCTCACCTGCACAAAGGCCACATTTTCCCCAAGCTCATCGTGGAGTTTTTCCTGAAAACCAAGGACCGCCGCTGGCACGAGCACGAGTTGACCTGCGATGACCCCTACATGATTTGGAACCACGGCGCGGGCACCATCAGCCTCTATCATCCCGCCACGCCCTTCGCCACGCAAGCGCCCTTCCTCGTGCTGCAAGACAGCGAGGTCTTCAGCCACCCCGGCGAATCCTCATGCTTCGGGGAAATGTCCCGCCTCGCCCGCCAAACCTTCCTCGTGCTCGAAAAAGCCTGGCAACTCCAAGGCCGCAAACTCGTGGACATGAAGGTGGAATTCGGCCTCGACCCCGCCGGCAAGCTGCTGCTCGCCGACGTGATCGACAACGATTCATGGCGCGTCATCGAGGACGGTGCCTACATCGACAAGCAGATCTATCGCGACGGCGGCCAACTCTCGGAGGTGGTCAGAAGCTATCAACTCGTCGAGCGCCTCACCTCGCAGTTCGTGCTGCCACGCCAGCGCGTCATCCTGTGGGCCGGTTCGCTCAGCGACAATCTCGCGCCGCTGGTGGATGCCATTGATCGAATCGGGCGGGGCGGGATTCCGTCGGTCACCATCGCCTGCTCGGTCCATAAGGAACCGGTCCGCAGCCTGCAGGAGTTGGCCCGTCTGACGCAGGAAGTGCCGGACACGGTGGTCATTGCCTACATCGGCATGTCAAACGGCGCTGGCCCCACGCTCGCCGCCGCCACCAGCGTCCCCGTCATCACCGTCCCCGCCGGCTTTGAGAAATTCCCGGATGATGTCTGGTCGGCGCTGCGGGCCCCCAGCAAGGTGCCGGTGATGACGGTGCTCAATCCCGCCAATGCCGCCCTCGCCGCCCTCGGCATCCTCGCCTTGCGCAACCCCCAACTCCACGCCTGCCTGCGCTACGAAATCGAGGAGCGCACCACCAATGTCGCCGTGCTGGAATGAGGTGCCGCAGTCTGGTCTGAGGCGGCGGGCAGGAGTCGAACATGCACCAAATCTTCTGAGTTGATCGTTTCGAGTGGCTTGGGACGCGGGAACCTAACCCGATCCGCGCCGTCTGCACCGATCCGCCGGATGGTCTGGTTGAGTTTTCCGCAGGCGAGGTGACCCGGCTACCAAGGGGGGGCTTGAAATGGAGTCCATCCCGAGTGGCCGGGAAGCGCCGGACCAAGCTCTGTGATGGTTCAACGAGGGCGCGTGAACGGGTGAACGACGGATGCTGACCAAAACCCGGCGATTCGGCGGAAACGCATCATTTTTGAATCTCCCGCTTGCCACGGGCGGGTGGTGGCTTAGGCTGGCGGCACACACACATGAAAATCTGGCTCGACGGCGCACTGGTGGACGAAGCGGAAGCGAAGATTTCGGTCTTCGATCACGGGTTGCTGTATGGAGACGGCGTCTTTGAGGGCATCCGGTTTTACAGTGGCCGGGTCTTCCGCTTGGAGGAACACATCCGGCGGCTGTTTGAATCCGCGCGGGCCATCGTCCTGGACTTGCCCTGGACGCAGGAAGACGTGTGCCGCTTCACCTGCGAAACCGTGGCGGCGAATGGTCTCAGCGATGGTTACATCCGGCTGGTGGTCACCCGCGGTTGCGGCGAACTCGGACTCAATCCGTACCTGTGTCCGCACCCGTCGATGTTCATCATCGCCTCCACCATCAAGCTCTATCCGGAGGAACACTACACCCAGGGCCTGGCGCTGATTACCTGCGCTACCCGCCGTCCGCCCCCCGGCGCGCTGATGCCCCAGGTGAAATCACTCAACTACCTCAACAACATCATGGCCAAGGTGGAGGCCATCCAGGCCAACGCCCTCGAAGCCATCATGCTCAACGAGCAGGGCTACGTCGCCGAATGCACCGGGGACAACCTCTTCGTCATCAGGCACGGCACCTTGCTCACCCCGCTCATCAGCGATGGCGCGCTGGACGGCATCACCCGCGCCGTCATCATCGAACTTGCCGCCACCCTCGGCATCCCGTGCCACGAGCGCTCACTCACCCGCTATGACATTTTCATTGCCGACGAGTGCTTTCTCACCGGCACCGCGGCCGAGGTCATCCCGGTGGTTTCGCTGGACCGCCGCACCATCGGCAGCGGCAAACCCGGCCCCCTGACGCGCCGCTTCATCGAGGCCTTCAAGCAACTCACCAGCACCAGCGGCACGCCATTCGCATGAAGGGTCCCGCACCAATCCCCAGCCAGCCGATCTGCCGGCATCCGCCCGCTTCCGGTTCCAACTTTACCCAGCCATGAAATGTGATTTCTGTGAATCCAAAGCGAGCGTCTTCCTCACCCAACTCGTTGAAGGGCAGATGAAGAAAGTCAGTCTTTGTGACACTTGCGCCCAGGAGCGCGGAGTCACCGATCCCACCGGTTTTTCGCTTGCGGATCTCCTGTTCAGCGGCATCACCGGCGAAGCGGGTGCCATGCCCGCCAGCCAATCCGGCGGCATGCCCGGGGGCCACAAGGCCTGCCCGGCGTGTGGCTTCACGCTGGAGGATCTGCGTCGGGTCCGGCGTTTTGGCTGTGCCGAGTGTTACACCGCCTTCCGCGAGGACATTTCCCCCATGCTGCGTGGCATGCACAAAGGTGCGGCCCACGTTGGCAAGGTTCCCGCCGGTCTCATGGCCCTCCAATTCAAACACCAGCGACTCCAAGACCTCCGCTCGCGGCTCGATCAAGCCGTGGGCACCGAAAACTACGAAGAAGCCGCCGGCCTCCGCGACGAAATCCTCACCCTCAACGAACCCGAAAAACTCAAGACTTGAGGGAAAAGTTGTCAGTTGTCAGTGGTCAGTTATCGGTTATCAGTTATCGGTTGTCAGTTGCTGGTCGAAGCTCTCACCTGAAATCCTCCTGCTCACAGTCCTCCTGCTGAAAAAAGTCTCATCACTGCTTCCCTGGCGTCTTGTTCCCAATCACCAACAACCCATAACCACAACCGATAACCGGCGCGCGGCGCCCCCCTTTCCCATGATGCGCTTCACCACCCTGATCAAGAATCCCGCCGATTGGATGACCGGCGGGCAAGCGGAGCATGGGGCGGTGTTGACCTCCCGCATCCGGCTGGCCCGCAACCTCCGCCGCCAGCCGTTCCCCGGTTGGGCCAAACGCGAGCAGCGGGCCGCCGCCCTCGAATTGATGCGCCCGGCCGTCGAGTCCTTGCCCGTCATGAAAGACGCCTTCTCGCAGGAACTCAGTGATTTGTCCTCGGTGCAAAAACAGGTGCTGGTCGAGCGGCACTTGATTTCCCGCGAACACGCCGCGCGTGGCGAGGGCTCGGGCACCATCATCGAACGCCGCCAAACCTTCAGTTTCATGCTCAACGAGGAAGACCATCTGCGCATGCAGGCGATCCGCCCGGGCCTGCAGCTCACCGCTGCCTACGAGACGCTCACCGAAATTGACAGCACGCTGGAAACCACGCTCGAATTCGCCTTCGACCCCACCCTCGGCTACCTCACCACTTGCCCCACCAATCTCGGCACCGGCTTGCGGGCCTCAGCCATGCTCCACCTGCCTGGTCTCGTCCTGAGTGATCAAATCGGCCAGGTCCTCCAAGCCATCGGCAAACTCGACCTCGCCGTCCGCGGGCTCTACGGCGAAGGAACCGAGTCGCTCGGCAATCTCTATCAGATTTCCAACCAGTCCACCCTCGGTGAAAGCGAGGAAACCATCATCCGCCGCCTCGAGCGGGTGATCGGCCAAGTTGCCCAGCATGAGCAAAACGCCCGCGAGAAGCTCCTTGAGGACGACCCCGAGATGGTTGCCGACAAGATCGGCCGCGCCTATGGCACGCTGCGCCATGCCCACCTCATCGATTCCAAGGAGGCCCTCAACCACCTGTCCTTGCTGCGGCTTGGCGGCACCTTGGGATTTTTCACGCCGGCGACCGTCATGCTCTGCGACACGCTGTTGATGGACATCCAGCCTGCGCACTTGCAGCTTCACGCCGCCCGCAAGCTGTCCCCGGAAGAACGGGATTTCATCCGCGCGCAAATCGTCCGTTCCCGGTTGCAGAATCTCGCTTCCCCTGCTACCAGTAGTTCCTCTACCGAGGCCGCCCCCCCTGCCGCCGAACCTCCCACCCCCCCTAACGACTCATGAACAACTTCACCCCCCGTGCCCAACAAGTCCTCGCCCTGGCTCGCAAGGAAGCGGACCGCTTCAGCCACGCCTACATCGGTACCGAGCATCTGCTCCTCGGGCTCATCAAACTCGGCCAGGGCGTCGCCGTCAATGTCCTCCAACACATGGGCCTCGAACTCGAAGCCGTCCGCATGGAAGTGGAAAAGGAAGTCGGTTCCGGCCCGCCGCAAAAATCCTCCGGCACCATCCCCTACACACCGCGCGTCAAGAAAGTGCTCGCCTTTGCCAACAAGGAAGCCAAGTCCCTCAACCATTCCTACGTTGGCACCGAGCATCTCCTCCTGGGTCTGCTGCGCGAAGGGGAAGGCATCGCCGCCCGCGTGCTCCGCCGTCTCAACGTCGATATCCAACGCACCCGCAACGAAATCCTCGCGGAGATCGATCCGAACTTCTCGCCGGAAAACTATGCCGACGACGATGACGACGATCTCGAGGAGGGTGATGGTCCGTTTGAAGAAGCCGGGGTGACCGCCCAGAGTGGCCAGCAGCAAGGGCAGGGGCAGGAAGGCACGGGGAAACCCAAGACTCCGGCGCTCAACGCCTTCGGCCGTGATCTGACGAAAATCGCGCGTGATGGCGGGCTGGATCCGGTCATTGGCCGTGAGAGTGAGATTGAGCGGGTCATCCAGATTCTGTGCCGCCGCACCAAGAACAACCCGGTGCTCATTGGTGAAGCCGGCGTTGGCAAGACCGCCATCGTCGAAGGTCTGGCTCAGGAAATCGCCAACGGCAATGTTCCCGAACTGCTCCGGGATCGCAAGGTCATCACCCTCGACCTCGCCCTGATGATTGCCGGCACCAAGTACCGCGGCCAGTTCGAGGAACGCATCAAGGCCGTCATGGATGAAATCCGCAAGGTCAAGAACGTCATCCTGTTCATCGATGAACTCCACACCATCGTCGGCGCCGGTTCCGCGGAAGGGACCATGGATGCCTCCAACATCATCAAGCCCGCCCTCAGCCGGGCGGAACTCCAGTGCGTCGGCGCCACCACCCTCAACGAATTCCGCAAGTACATCGAAAAGGATGCCGCGCTCGAGCGCCGCTTCCAACAAGTCAAAGTCGAGGAACCCTCCGTCAACGATACCATCAAGATCCTCCAGGGCCTCCAGGAAAAATACGAGACGCACCACAAGGCCAAGTTCACCCCGGAAGCGATCGAGGCCGCCGTCAAGCTCACCTCCCGCTACCTGACGGCACGCTTCCTGCCGGACAAGGCGATTGATGTGCTCGATGAGGCCGGAGCCCGTGCCCGCATCGGCACCATGACCCGCCCACCGGTCATCAAGGACTTTGAGAAAATGATTGCCCAGATCAATCGCGACAAGGTGGCCGCCATTGCCGAGCAGAACTTCGAGAAGGCCGCCGCCCTTCGCGACGCGGAAAAAAACGCCAAGAAGGAACTCGAGGAAACCCTCAAGCACTGGCGGGCCAACTCGGAAGAAACCATCGTCACCGTCACCGATGACGACATCATGGGCGTCGTCTCCAAGTGGACCGGGGTCCCGCTCAGCCGCATGGAGGAGAAGGAAACCGAGAAACTCCTCAAGATGGAAGACGAACTCAAGAGCCGCGTCATCGGCCAGAGCCAGGCCGTCATCACCATTTCCAAAGCCCTTCGCCGTTCCCGTGCCGACCTCAAGGATCCGCGCCGGCCCATCGGCTCCTTCCTGTTCCTCGGCCCGACCGGCGTCGGCAAAACCTATCTGGCCCGCAACCTCGCCGAGTTCATGTTTGGCGATCCGGAGGCGCTCATCCAGATCGACATGTCCGAATACATGGAGAAATTCACCTCCTCCCGCCTCATCGGTTCGCCGCCCGGCTACATCGGGCATGAAGAAGGTGGGCAACTCTCCGAAGCGGTCCGCCGCCGGCCGTACTCCGTCGTCCTCTTCGATGAAGTCGAGAAGGCCCATCCCGACGTCATGAACCTGCTACTGCAAATCCTTGAGGAAGGCACCATCACCGATTCGCTCGGCCGCAAAATCGACTTCCGCAACACCATCATCATCATGACCTCCAACATCGGAGCCTCCGACATCAAGCGCCAGACCACCCTGGGCTTCGGGGCCATGGCCCAGGACCAGGGCGACTTCGAGGGCATGAAAACCAAAATCCTTGAAGAATCCAAACGCCACTTCAAGCCCGAGTTCCTCAACCGCCTCGACGACACCGTCGTCTTCCAGATGCTCGAAAAGGCCGACCTCAACCAGATCGTCGATCTCGAAGTCGAAAAACTGCTCAAGCGCCTCCGCGAAAGAGACATTGCCCTGGTCCTCACCGACGCCGCCCGCACCCTGCTGGCCACCAAGGGCTACGATCCCGCCTACGGGGCCCGCCCGATGCGCCGCGCCGTCGAACGTTACCTCGAAGACCCGCTCGCCGAGGCCCTCCTGCGTGGCGATGTCAAACCCGGCGACCTCGTCAACGTCAGCCCCAAACCCGACAGCGAGGAACTCCAGTTCATCTCCGCCCGGCCGGAAGCCGCCCCCGAACCTGCCACCGCCGACGTCTAGCAATCGGGGCGGGGCACCCCTCATGGCACCTCAGGGCTGTGCGACGGACGCGCGGAGGAAGCCCTTGCCGTGCAGACCGTTGCCGGCATTGAGGCGGAAGGTCTTACAGGTCGCGGAATTCGGCTTCGGTGAGTTCCGCCTGCTTGAGGATGGAACGGAAGGTTCCGGTGGGAACATCCCTGGTGTGCATCGGCAGGTAGGTCTGCCGCCCGTCTTCGTGACGCAACACCGTAAATCAGGGCTTGGCGCATGCAAAGCGCCGCCACGGCTCGTGAGCCAGCCGCCGACCATCCGACCACACTCGTTGAGTTCACAATTCCCGATCCCGGCGGAAAATGAGTTGGCACTGTTTGGCGTTTCAGACCAATTCGTGAATCGTCCGCGCATGGGTTTCGGGTGGCAGCAGTGCCGATGCGGTGTCATGTCTTGCTCTCTTACTTGATCATTGAATGTTGAATGTTGAATGTTGAATGTTGAAATCTTCGGCGTGCCGCATGGGAACCCCGCGGCTCTAACGGTTTAGCCAAAGCGGGGTGGCGGGCTGCGCCCTTCCCACCGCACTCCAGACTTCGGCTCGCGCCTGGGCTGTTGAGAGTATGGAGTGCGGTGGGAAGCGCAGCGCCACACCGCTGTGGCTAAGTCCCGGCGCCCCCCGGAATGTGACAAGTCATTTTCCGGGATTCATCGCCAATTCCTGGTCAATTCAAGGTCCAGCTCAGGAAGTGTGCTGTTCTGCTTGCCATCCGGCCCAACTGCCGCCACACTTCCACCATGACCGCGTTGAAACAGCCCTGCCTCCTCACCATCGCCGAGTACCTCGACGGGGAAGAAAACAGCCCCGTGAAGCACGAGTACCTCGGCGGCACCGTGCATGCCATGGCGGGTGCTTCGAATCAACACCATGCCGTCGCCATCAGCTCGATCATCGCCCTTGGCTCCCAACTTCGCGGCAAACCCTGCCAGCCCTTCAACAGCGACACCAAGATCCGCATCGAGTTCCCGGACCACACCCGTTTCTACTATCCGGATGCGATGGTTGTCTGCCACCCGAGTCCGCCCTCCGAGCATTTCCAGGACCAGCCGGTGCTCATCATCGAAGTCCTCAGCGACTCGACCCGCCGCGCCGACTTGGGCGAGAAGCGCGATGCCTATCTGGCCATCCCTTCGTTGAAAGTCCTGCTGTTTGTCGAGCCGGAGACGCCCCTGGTCACCCTCCACCGGCGCAAGCCCGAGGGCGGCTTCGCCATCGAAACTCACGCCGGCCTGGACGCGGTCATCCCGTTGCCGGAAATCGAGGCCGCCCTGCCGCTCGCCGCGCTGTATGAGCGGGTCGAGCTGCAAGCCTGAGCTGAGGGGCTGCGGCATCTTGCCGCAAAGAGAATGTAACAGACAAAATGTAAAGTAAAGCCAACGCCTCTGCAACCGACGCTCGGCTCACCAGCATGCACCAGAAACTGATCGCGATGCGACGCGTGAACCGCGTACGTGGGGGCGCTCAGAGGGTTGCGGTGTGCCCATCGAGCGCTTGCGGCTGCCTCGTGCCGGGGTGGGCAGCAGGCACCTTAGCTCCAACGACATCGCCGTCGTTCGAGCCGCCCGGCTGTTGTTCTCTGGGCAGCTATACCACCCGCACTCGCAGATCCCGCCCGCTCCACAGCACGCCCTTGGCCGGTGCCGCGGCACCCTGCGGCGCACGCGTGCCATCCTTGCGCCGCGCCCCGAACCGCTCCCGGCACGCGCTGAATATCCCATCCACGAATTTCCGACTGCCCCAACACCGCCCCATCCGTGAAGTACCGGATCCGGTAGCGCACCACCCGCCCCAGCGCCACATCCCGGCAGCCGATCAATCGCTTCATCTCCTCCTCGGCCGCCGCAGGGGCCATTCCCTTCCGCACCACTTTCTCCACCCGGTTTCCTGTCTCGTCCACCACCTCGCGGGTTTGCTCCCGTCCTTCTCCCAACAACAGCATCCGGTAATCCTTCGACACCAAGAGATATCTTCTCAGTCCCCTTCTCATCGGCCGCTGGCGGCGCGATGCCGACCACTTACCCGGGCTGTTCACAGTTCCCGATCCCGGCGGAAAATGAGTTGGCACTTTTTAACGTTTCAGACGAATTCGTGAATCATCCGCGCATGGGTTTTCGGGTGGCAGAAGTGCCGATGCGGTATCATGTCTTGCTCTTACCTGATCATTGGAAGTTGGAAGTTGAATGTTGAATGTTGAAATCTTCGGCGTGCCTCATGGGAACCCCGCGGCTCTAACGGTTTTGGCCAAAGCGGGGTGGCGGGCTGCGCCCTTCCCACCGCACTCCAGACTTCGGCTCGCGCCTGGGCAGGTGAGAGTATGGAGTTCGGTGGGAAGCGCAGCGCCACACCGCTGTGGCTAAGTCCCGGCGCCCCCCCGGAATGTGACAAGTCATTTTCCGGGATTCATCGCCAATTCCTGGTCAATTCAAGGTCCAGCTCAGGAAGTGTGATTTTGGGTTGCACTCCGTCGGCATTTGCAGCTCTAACGTCATGTATTTGCTGGCCGCACTATACCGTCGTCTCAGGCCCCTTTCCATCACTCGCCGTTCCAGCCGGTTTCCGGTAGTTCGATCCAACGGAGCCACCCTCGCCCTGCCCCAGCCGGACCGTTCGGAGCACGATCCCTGCCTGTGAATCAACCTGACGAAGGGAATGCCTTTGGGGGCCAGGTAAACCGGACTGGGCGGGACGTCAGCACTTCGCTACTGCGGCGTGACTTTGGCGCGGAGGAAACCGGTGCCGGCCAAACCGTTAGATCCGGCGAGGATGAAGCTGCCGTATTGCCAGTGGGCGGGATCGCCGTGGGCAGGCAAGCCGGGCCTGGTGCGGGCCCTCATGGCACCTCAGGGCTGTGCGACCGACGCGCGGAGGAAGCCCTTGCCGTGCAGACCGTTGCCGGCGTTGAGGCGGAAGGTCTTGAAGACGTAGCCCGCGCTTGGCGAGCCAACGCCGAGTGCGTTCACCTCGCTGACCGGGCTGTCCCAGTTGACCAGATCCGTGCTGCCCTCAATGCGGTAGGTGATGCCGTCTATCGAAGTGGCAGCCAGGTCGCCATCGACTGCCGTGAAGGTGGCACCGCTGCGCACTTCGAGGGTCAGCGTGAGGTCCGGCTCCGAATCGCCGTCGGCATCCACCGTCCGGATGAGCCGGACTCCGCGGTTGGCCGCATGGGTCGGATCGCCGCCGAAGCCGAACTCCTCGAGATTGGTGGCACCGTCATCATCAGGGTCTGCGGTTGGCAGCTTGTCGGCGGGCGCGGTGAGCGAGATGAAGGTCCCGATCCAGGTGTCATAGGCCGATGCCGCCGCGCCTTGCGCGATGAAGGAAACCTGGCCGCTGCTGTTGACGGTGACGGTGCCTTCGTAGGATCCGATGCGCAAGGCGCCTGCCACTTGGCTGGTGATCGTGTGCTTGGCAAGGATGCGATAGAGATCCAAAGCAAACTCGACACTGCCCGCGGCACCGAAGGTCCCGAACGTGCCTGCGGTTCCGACCTGCTGGACGCCACCTTCAAACGCGCCGAACGCAGTGCCCTGGATCCCGGTGGTTAGAAACGGGTTCTGATCATCAATCATCGAATCCGCTGTCGGCGAAACCGCGACTGCCGTGGCATACAAGGTCTCGAGCCGGTTATTCTGCGAACTGATGTTGGTGGCACCTGCCGACATCGCGATCGCCGCACTGGAGAAATCCCAGGCGGCGGAGTTTGCCTGGCCGACGGTGCCGACGCTGTTGCGTGGGGAGGACACATAGAGAGTCCGATGGGGATCGCCATCTTGCAGGACGTTGCTGCTGGTTGAAGTGCCCCACACGCCCGCGAGGCCGGCGTAGATCGACGGGTCGCTCGGCCAACCGGCGCCGAAGGCACTTGTGAGTTCGGTGCCGATATTCAGGAAGTTGACCTTGTTTGCCGCGTCGGGTCCGGCGGCAGCTCCGCGGAAAACCGTGGCGGCGTTGCCTAGATTGGCGTAAACCGTCTTGGCGCCACCCTCCTGCTGGAAGAACAACACGAGATCCCCGGGGGCATAATTCGCATTTTGGGCGATGGCTGGTGTGATCGCGAGGCCGAGTGCCAGCACGCTTGAAAAGGTCCGTTGAAATGAGCTGCGGTTCATGATGAATTGGTTGATGATGATTCGGTTTGGATTCTGATAGTTCGGGGTGCGGCCTGCTGGCTGCTGCCAACGAGGCTTCAGGTTATGAAAACCCGCGCTCCCGGCAAACCCCGCGATGCAACAAGTTCGTCACATTCCCCGCCGTGAAGGTCTGGTCTCACAGGCCGCTGCAAGGGTTTCGTGGTTGGAGGCTTGGTAAGTGGAGGGTTCAGTCGGTGGCAACCGGGGACCATCCCGACGTCGTCCGGTTCGAAGTCCGTGACGCGGAACGATTTCGCCGCATGGTTGCGCGGCAGGCGGGTCAAATTGCGCCATTGGATTGCTTGACACTGCGGAATGGATGGCTATCAATCCCATGCACACCAATGACACGAACCAAACATATCGGCATCCTCACTGCCGGCGGCGACAGTCCGGGCCTCAATGCCGCCATCCGCAGTGTTGGCAAGGCGGCCTTGGGCTGTGGCATGAAGGTCACCGGATTCAGGGACGGGTTTCGCGGGCTCGCCCTGGACCTGCAATTCCCGCTGGACAAGACCACGCTGGCCGGCATCCTCACCCTGGGCGGAACGATTCTCGGCACGGGTCGCGACAAGCCCCACCGCATGGAGATCGATGGCGAAATCCGCGACATGACCGACCTCATCGCCGCGAATTATGCGAAACACAACCTTGATGCCCTGGTCTGCATGGGGGGGGGCGGCACCCACAAGAATGCCCTGCGCCTGGTCGAGCAAGGTCTCAACGTGATCACCCTGCCCAAGACCATCGACAATGACATCGCCCTGACCGATGCGTCGATCGGCTTTGACACCGCACTGGGAATCGCGACGGATGCGGTGGACCGCTTGCACAGCACGGCCCACAGCCACCATCGCATCATTGTGGCGGAGATCATGGGGCACCGGGCGGGCTGGCTGGCATTGGGGGCGGGCATTGCGGGCGGCGCGGATGTGATCCTGATCCCGGAAATCCCCTATGATGTCGAGAAAGTTGCGGCGGCGATTCGGCGGCGAAGCGAGCACGGGACGAATTTCAGCATCATGGCAGTGGCGGAGGGGGCGATGTCGGTCAGTGATGCCGCCCTGTTTGCTGCCGCCAAGAGCCGCAAGAAGCGTGCCAAACGCACGCCGGAGCAAGCCGCGGCGGATCGGGAGATGGCGGCCTTGAACGCCCGGCACGCCGACAACACCTGGCGGCTCTCCAAGCAATTGGAGGAACTAACCAAACTCGAGACGCGGGTAACGATTCTCGGATACGTGCAACGTGGCGGGACGCCTTCCGCAGGGGATCGCTTGCTAGCCACGCGGCTCGGCGCGCGGTGCGTGGAGTTGATCGAAAACGAATGCTTCGGAGTGATGGTGGCTGATCACGGTGGCATGGCGGTACCGGTGCCGATCAAGGACGTGGCCGGCAATCTCAAGTTGATTCCACCTGACCATGCATGGGTGCAAAGTGCCCGCCGGGTGGCGACTTGCCTGGGAGATTAGAGGCGGCGGCCGCGGCGAGGAACTCTTCATATTGCACCAACTCCATCCGTCCGTCGTGATGCTCGATGATGGCCGTCAGGCTTTCCACCCAATCCCCCGAATTGAGATAGTGAATGTCGCCCACCTGTTTGTCCTCGGGCGTGTGGATGTGGCCGCAAATGATGCCGCCGCAGTTCTTGTGGCGGGCCAGCCCCTGAAGCAGCTCCTCGTAGCGGTCCACGAAACAGACGGCGGACTTGACCTTCGCCTTGATCCGCTTGCTGAGCGAAAAATACTCCTTGCCGCGCCACGCCCGCCACAGGTTGTAAATCCGGTTCACCTGGAGCAGGAGATCGTAGCCCACGGCACCTAGCGAGGCGAGCCACCGGTGATTGGTGGAGACGCTGTCAAAGCCGTCACCATGCACGACCAGATAGCGTTTCCCGTGGCAACCCACATGGACGTGCTCCTTGAGGAACCGGATCCGTCCGAAGGCCAGCGGCAACAGGCGCTCCAGAATGTCATCGTGGTTGCCGCGCAGATAGATCACCTCGGTGCCGTCATGCTCGGTCATCTTCAGCACCTTGCGAATCACCTGGGTGTGGCTGGCCCGCCAACGCCCGCCGCGCCGCAACGCCCAGCCGTCAATGATATCTCCGTTCAGGATCAGCTTCCGGCAATGCAGGTGCTTGAGGAATTCAACCACCTCGTCCGCCTTGCTCTCGGAGGTGCCCAGATGAATGTCTGATAGAAACACGGTCCGGCAGGAGAATTTCGGCCGCTTGCCGGCATCCCGCGGGAGCTTCGGCCGGATCCTTGCGCTGTCAGCGATGCTTGCCAGCCGCCGCTCGAATTCCGCAACCACCGTCTCCCACGGGAGGCTCTCCGCCGTTTCGCGGGCAGCCCGCCGCATGGGATGGTCTGCCTGCAGTGCCAGCGCGGCCACTGCTAGCCTGATGAATTCCGCAGCGTCCCCCTTGGCCGCCGTGAGCCCGTTATCCCCAGCACGCACATGCAGCGCGGCGGCCGCGAAATCAAAGCTCACCGTCACCAGACCACTCGCCATTCCCTCTAACAACACGTTGCCAAAGGTGTCGGTCTCGCTGGGAAAGACCAGCACATCGGCGGACGCGTAGTGCCGCGCGAGGTCCTCGCCGGTTTGCATTCCGACAAAGCGGACCCACGGGAACCGTGCCGCCAGTTGCCCGCGCAACGGGCCCTCACCGACCACCACGCATTGCACGGCAGGATCGGCTTGGCGCATTTGCTCGAACGAGAGCATCGCCAGCTCGAAGTTCTTTTCCTCCGCCACCCGGCCGACCATCATGGCGACGGTAGTCTCTCCCATGGCCCCCCATTGGGCACGGAGTTTCTCGCAGCGTTTCCCTGGGGCGAACAATTGGGTATCCACTCCGTGCCCTAGCAGATGGACGTTTGCCACGCCCTCGGCGGCGAGGCGATCCACCATGCCCCGGGATGGGGCCAGCGTGCAATCCGCACGTTGGTGGAAGTTAGTGGCAAAGCCGCTCGCCACCGGAATGCCCAGGGCGTTGGCCGCCTTCAGCGCCGAGATTCCGAGCGGACTGGCGGTGGCCACGTAGATCGCGTCCGGCCGCTTCTGCAACCAACGCTCTTTGAGGGCGGAGGGTTTCGCCAGGCCGACCCGCACCTCCTGGCCGGCGGGCATGGCCTCGGCGGTGACGCTGGCTTCAGGTGTTATTGGCGAAGATCCCGTATGGATCACATTCACCCGGTGACCCCGTTGGCGCAGGCCTTCGCTCAGGCGCCCCATGGTCATGGCAACTCCGTTCACATCCGGTGAAAAGGTGTCTGTCACTATATCGATTTTCATAATATGGAGGAAGCATGAACAGCTTCCCAAAGCAATCAACACCGCTTGCGGGGTCGCCGCACGTCTCAGTTGGTGTCGATTCCGTCACCTGGCGGACAGGGCGTATGGATGTTGATGGGTGGTTCCCGTGGGGTGTCGGCAGGCACCTGGGCCAGGCAACTGGAGCGTGACGGAAAAGTCACAGTTGAGGGATGGGCAACGTCGGGCGAGGTGCCATGCTGGCCCCGCTTTCGGGATTCATTGGCTGGCACAAGTCACGCCAGGATTGGGTTTACCCCATCCGAACACCGGTGGCAACCAACCCCAACTAACAAGTATAACAACACCATGAAACACACGATCAAACGCAACGCCCTGTTCCTGGCGGTTTCGTCCCTGCTGGCGGCATTGCCCGCCACGGCGGCGAATTCGTTCTATGCACCTGGCGATCTCGTGCTCGCCTTCCAAAAGGAAGGCGGTACCAATACGGTTTATGCCAATCTTGGCAACGCCGCCACGCAATTCCGCGGCACCGCCGCAGGCGCTGCTGATGCTCCAACCCGCATCAACTTCCTCAACCTAAACACCACGCTCACGGATGCATTTGGTGCCGGGTGGGCCAGCGATCCGGCGATCTACGCCGGTCTCGCGGGCGTGTGGGGAACATCTAGCAGCAATCTCCTCCTGCAGAATGGCGATCCGCACCGGACGCTGTATGTGTCTGCCCCGCGGGCAAGCGTCGGGACCGTCGGCGACGCCAATTCTACCGGATGGGATTTCTCTCAGGCGGCCATCGCGATGTCATCCGGGGCCAGCGGCATCACGCAGCAGAACAACGCGTTTGAGACCAACTATGACGCGGCAACCACCGTGTCGCTTGCCGCAGTCTCCCAGATCGACGACATGAACCCGTTCCTGGCAGCGGGAGTGCAGGGCACCGCGTTCGGTGCGTTTGAAGGGGGAGTCCAGCAGCGGGGTAGCGCCACCAGCTTCGGTTCCTTCGGCGATGCCGGCAACGTCGAGTTCGCCCTCGATCTTTACCGCATTCTGGCCAGAAACACCGTCAACGGTCAGGTCGCCGGCGATCTCCGCATCGGCTCCTATGAGGGAACCGTGACCGTTGGCAGTGACGGCATGGTTTCGTTCATTCCGGAACCCTCCTCGCTGGCACTCACCGGCCTGGCCGCCGCCGCGCTGGGACTGCGCCGCCGCCGCTCCGCATGATGCCTCTATCTTCTCCTGCAAACATGATACCACAACCAGACCACCAGACCACCAACCAACCAACCACCAAACCAACCAACCAACACATGAAAATGACCAAATTGACCAAATACCTCGCGGGATTCTCCGCACTCGCCCTCGCCACCACGACCTATGCCGACGTGACGGTCAACATCACCGGTGCCACCGCCTTCCGCGCGGCGACGCTGCAGTCCATCAAGGCGAAATACGCCGCTGCCACCACCCCGCTGTTCAAGTTCGCCCATGACCAGGCGACGGCAGGCGGTACCACCTACACTGGTGCCACCCGCGCGATCTTCATCGGCAACTTTCCCGGCGTTTCCGGCACCACCACCGTCCGCTGCTGCTTCACCGGCTCCGTGGAAGGCATCCGCGCGCTGGTGCCGGTAACCGATCCGCTCCCGCCCACCTACTATCCATCCTCAGTGCTTGCTGCGACCACGGCGACCGCCGGCGGCGCGGAGCTTGCGAACGCGGGCTCGGCGGGTCTCGCGACGGACACCTCGCACATTGCGTTTTCCGACGTGAGCAAGGCTGCCACTCCCTACTCCGGATACAGCCTGCTGCCCGCCAGCCCCAATGCCGGGGTGATCGTGTTCACGATGCTGACCAACGAGGGCTCGACGATCACCAACGTGACCTCGCAACAATTCCGCGCCTTGCTGACCAACGGCTATCAGCCGCTGAGCCTGTTCACCGGCAATGCGGGCGACACCACCAACGTGTTTGCGACCGGCCGTAACGACGGCTCGGGAACCCGCACCACCTATCTGGCGGAAACCGGCTTCGGGATTGCCAACGCCGTGAAGCAATATGTGACGAACGAGTCCACCTCCACCACGCTGACCACCATCCAGTTGGTGCCTGCCGGCGGTCTCAACGCTCCGGCTCTCACCGGCCAGAGCGCTTCCAACGCCTCCACCGTGTGGGGCCAGGATGTTGCCGGCAACGGCGGCTACAACAGCGGCAGCACCCTGCGCACCGACATGGGCAAGACCGGCGCGTCCGTCACCGTGCTCGACGAGACCGGGGCCGATGCCTTCGGCGGGCCGGTGCGTGCCGACCTCGTGACCTGGCTCTCGGTGAGCGATGCCGTGAGTGCCCGTGGCAACGGTGCCGCCTTCTGCGCCTACAACGGCGTGAAGCTGGACGACATCGCGGCCAGCGGCTCCACCATGAGTGCCGCCGACAAGGCGAAGGTCACCGAAGGTCGCTACACCGCCTGGGGATATGAGCGGATGTATCGCCGCAACGACATCACCAGCGGTGATGCGCTGACGGTTTATGACGCCATCAAGGCCGCCATTCCGGCCAACCTCGGGAGCGCGGGAATCGCGCTCACTGACATGCACGTGGGCCGCGCCACCGACGGTGGCGTGATTGGCAGCAACAACTGATGCCCGGCCACGCTTGTGACTGGTCGGCAGTTCTCCGGAGCTTCGGTTAGTGCAAGCACTCCATCCCATGGCTGGTGCCGGGCTTGTCCGGCACCAGCTTTCCTTTGTCCTGTTACTCCTCTCAAGCTGCCATGCGTCCGCTCTTTCTCAACCTGGCAGCCACCACGGTCCTGGCCGTGTGCGGCCTAATGATTGTGCATCAATCCGGCCGGAATGATTCCGCCCCCGGCAACCCCACGGTCATTCCACGGGTCACCAAGTCAGCGCGCAACCGCAACCCGTCAGCCAGAGTGTCCGCCCCCAAGCCGCAGGCAGAACCTTCTTCCCACCGCAAGGCAACAGCGGCCATATCGCCTGCTAACAATTTATCACCGTCGGCTGGTGAGACTTTCCCTAACGAATCCGTCGCAGCCATCCAACTGGCCGCGGACATCCAACTCCCCGCCGCACTCATGGCCCAGGAAGGGCCGGAGCTGGAAGCGCTCAGCCAGCTTGGGCCCGCCGCGGTCGCGGCCAACCTGGCAATTGTCAACTCGTTCTATCAGGAGCTGGCGGCCAGTGCCGGTGCCGTGCCCGCCGCCGGTGAAAGGCTCCCCGAAAACCAGGAGAACACGGAGGTAGCGGGCTTGACCGGGGAAACCACCGTGATTCCGCCGGGGCCAGAGGTTGCGATGGCCCGCGCACGGGCCGATGAGATTTACCGCGCGCTGTTCGGTGACGAGGCCTACAACCGGCAGACGATGAACAGCGTGCTGGAAGTCCGCTTGCCGGTGGTCTCTGGCGAGGATTGAGTGACGGCGGTTTGCCACCGCCATGCCAGCGCTGCGGGGTTACGGTTTCAAAGAATTCATGGCAGAATCATTCGTGGCAGAATCATTTTTCAAGAGTCTCAGAACTCAGCAAACCACCTCGTTTGAGTCCAATGGCCGAGCAAGTTCCATTCCCTCAAACCAGCCCCAACGGGCATGCGCGTCAAGTTAAGGGCTTATTCCCTTTAACCACGGGCTTTTTCGGCTTCACGCGGCGGAGAACGAACGTGTTCCGGTCTTCCACCAGCCATTCCATCTCCTCTCCCTTCTCGATCTGCGCCGCCTCCGCCA
>JAPLUI010000153.1 GCA_026397725.1 Verrucomicrobiota bacterium
TACTCCCGGTGCCACACCCGCCCACCGGGTTCTGATGCTGAGAACGGGAACGCCGAATCCTGGTGACGACCCGGAAGATGTTTGGGCCGCAGCGTGCGCCGGGACTTAGCCACCCCGCTGTGGCTAAACCGGGAGAGCTGCGGCTACACCATTCTTCACGCCGAGGATTTAAACATTCAACATTCAACTTTCAACATTCAATGATCAAGTAAGAGCAAGACATGATACCGCAACGGCACTGCTGCCACCCGAAAACCCATGCGCGGATGATTCACGAATTCGTCTGAAACGCCAACAAGTGCCAACTCGTTTTCTGCCGGGATCAGGAACTGTGGCGTTACGGCGGTGCCCGATCCCTCATCCCCAATCCACTATCCACGTGCAAAGTGAGTGGTGTGCAGACCCAGGACAGCAGAACCACACACGACAGGCGGGGACGCCTGTCTTCCCTCACAGCCGAGACGGCTGTGCTCCGTGCGCCCCGCGGTTACTGCGGGTTGGCGTTGGTCAGCGCGCGACGCACGGAGACTTCCGGGTAGTCTTGGGCGAGGCGGTGGAGTTCGGCCAGGCCGGCGGCATCGGCGAGCCGGCCAGCGGCGATGGCGGCGGCGTAGCGCGTGTCGGTGGCATTCTGGAGGTTGGCAATGGTTTTGAGCAAGACCGCTTGCGCCCGCACATCCCCGATGCGGCCCAAGGCCCAGGCCACCTCGGCACGCCAGCAGGGTGTTAGGTCGTTGTGCAGGAACAACACCCCCGGCCCAAGAGGATCGGGACAACCGCTGGCGGCCTCGGGTGCGGAGTCCTCCAACACTTTCACCAGCATCGCCACCGAACGTGCATCGCGCAGATTTCCGAGGGTGCGTGCCAGGAAGAAAGAGACCCAATGGCGGGCGGGCAGTTTGGTCACCACCGGGATGCCGGTGTCGAACACGCGCGGGATGTCAACCGCTTGTTGCCAATAGCGTGCCAGGGCTTCCCTGAGGCGCGGTTCGAGGGAACGGTCGCGACAGACCAGCGAGAGGATCTGCGCCGCGCGGTTTTCGGGGTCGGGGGTGCCAGCCCATGATGAATGGGTGGTCGCGAGTGCCTTTGCGATGTTAGCCTGCTTGGTCGCCTGTGGATCCCCCAGCATCGCCAGGCAGGTCTCGGTGACCGCCGTTTCCTGGCCACTGCGGCGGATCACGCGGCCCACCAGCGTTTCGTAATCATCGTTGCCGGGCAAGAGGGCCCGGTCCGGATCCGTCGGCACGGAGCGGATGAGGTCCGGCACGATGGCTGCCGTGTTCGTGGCCCCAAGCGAGTCGAGCGCTTCAATGATATAATAATGCACCGGGGACGCGTGGCAGGCCATCAGGGCCTCATGGTCGCCATACCAACGGGTGTATCTGGGGTAATCCGGCAGCTTGGAAAATGCCTCTATCAAGGCTGCGATGGCCTCGGGCGTGCCGATCCGGCCGAGGGCTTCCGCCGCCGCTTCGGCTAGAAACAGGTTCGCTTGCTCCGGGTCCGCGTGTTGGCGCAGGGTCTGGGCGAGCATGCCCACCGCCTCGGTGTCCCCCAGCCAGCCCAGGGCCCGCACCGCCGCCTGCAAGGTGCGGGGGTTGGCGTCGGCCTGCGAGTTGAACCGCGCATCGTCGCCGCCATGGGACTTGCGCCATTCCGGATAGGGATTCCGCTCGCGTTCGCGCAGCACGTACTCGCGCAGGCCCCGGCGTCCGGCGTCGCCACCGGTGTGTCCCAGCGCCAGCGCCGCCTGGCGGAGGTCATCCCGGTCGTTGCCGGCGAGGCGTTTGACCAAGGCCAGTTCCAACGTGTTCCAGGGATTCGCCTGCTGCCACTCCCGCCACGCCGCCGCCTGGCGGTCCTGCCCGGCCTGGTCGCCGAAGGGGTCAAAGGGTTGCGCATGAGCCGTTAGATTTTCCAGTGCGAGCGCCGCCGCCTGGGCGACGAGCGGATCGGGATCCAGCAAGGCTGCCAGCAATGGTGGAACCGAATCGCGGTTGCCACATGCCGCAAGGGCAACTGCGGCAGCCACCCGCACCTCGCGCTGCTCATCGCGCAGGCATTGCGCCAGGGCCGGTGCGGCAGTCCGGTGCCGGAAGATGCCAAGGCGCTGGGCGGCGCTGATCCGGAGGTCGGCAGCACGCTCTCCCAACTGGGTGATGAGCGCGGCGACTTCCTGAACTCCGGTTGCCGCCGGGTTCGGAGTATCGCTGTGGCGGTTGATGCCGGCGACCTCGCGATAGCGATCGAACTGCAACTCCATCATGCCGGTGACGGCCGCGTTGTTGCCACGGAAACGGTGCGGCTGGCCCATGCCTAACAAACGCAGGGGCTTCACCTGCAAGGCCTGCGTGCTCGTCGGCGGGACCGGCGGGGCGACCTGCCTGGGTTGATGGCAGCCCACACAGCCGCGCGTTTCCCCAGGGCGGACATAGATCCAGGACATTTCATTCAACTCCGAACGGCCTTCAGCATCGACCGCTTGGAAGGCGATCGGGGTATCTGCGGGCACCTCGACGGCGAAGGAACCATCCGCCGCCAGCGGGACGGTGCCGAGTTCGGTGACCTCGCTGCCGGCGTGGACGATATAGGAATGGGATGAGCGCAGCGTGAGGCCCTTGCCCGCCAGCACCCGGATGGCCCGCACGTGGGGCCAGCCGGCGCTGGTGTTTTTGGTGAAGCGTGCGTTCTGGCAAACGAAGGTGCCGGTCGGGTGCGGGGCGGCGGCGTTGGCGGCGGCCACCATGTTAGGCAGGACCGGCGGGCGCTGGCGGGCGCCGAGAAACACCGGCGAGTGCAACGGCGCGTTCGGGGAATCCAAGAGCACCAGCACCTTGCTGCCGCTCTGGGCCGGATCGGTGATCGCGAGCCTGGTATAACTGGTGGCGTGCGAGCCCGCGCCGGGTTGCTGCACCCGCGCCCCACGGGCAACCCGCCCCGGCAGGGTACACAGCAAGCGCCCGTCCGGCAAGGCGGCCACGTCGCCGGCCGCCACTTCCAAGTGCCGCAGTTCCGCCTCCAGGCATCCGGGGCGGCCCACCGCGATCCCCGAAGCGGTTAGGAAGGCGACCCGCCCGTCGGGCATGGGTGCCGGACTGCCGCAGTTGAACGCACGCAGGCGGCCACCATATTCCGGGCCAAGGTCCAGGCCGAACTCGGTGAAGCCGGCGGTGCCGTCGGGATGGATTGCATGCAACAGGGTCTCGACCTTGCCCCGACCGAAGAAGTTGTCGGAGCGGATGAAGAGAATCCGGCCGTCCGCCAGCACTTCGGGTTCGTTGTCGAAGACCATGGTGTGGGTGAGTGAGGTGATGTGGTGGCCGTCGGCATCCATCGTGAACAAGGCCCGCGAGGGCGGATTGTGATACTCCTCGAAGGTACCGATCCGTGTCGAGGTGAACACCACCCTGCCATCGGGCAGCTCGCAGGGATCGATGTCGTGAAACGGGCCATCGGTGAGTTGCTGCGGCGTCCCGCCCTCGGCACTGATTTTGTAGATGTGATAGAACGCCGCGCCGGCGGGAACCATGGAAAGATAGACCCAGCGGCCATCGAAGGAGACCGTTGGCGAACCCAGCGCCCCGGTGCCGGCGTCGAGGAGCAGATGCGGCACCACGCCCGGCCGGGCCGGTTTCATGGCGTAGAGCTTGCGGCCCACTTTCATCGGCGAGGGCAGGTCATGCTCGGGAAAGGCGCGGGAATCGCGCGGGTTGAACACCGTGACCGACAGGCTGTCATAGCTGTTGCCGGTCCCCGCAAGCGGCCGATAGAGACTGCAATCGTCCCCCACAAAGACCAGCGCCTCGGGCCACGCGGTGTCGGCAGGCACCGCGAGTTCGTCCCCGCGATCACGGTTGCCGGCCGCCTCCAGCTCCGCCCGCACCGCAAACTTGCCCCAGGGTGCGGCCCCAAAGGCACCCAGGCTAACTGCTCCGGTCCAGGCCTGGTCGTTCAGCCCGGGCTGTTGCCAATTGGGCGGCTCTTCGGTGGCGCATTTCCAGGAGGGATGGGTGCTCAGCTCGGCTTGCTGGCCATCCATCAACTCGACGACGAGCCGGACGAGCAGCCCCGCCGGTCCCGGCACCGTGTTGACCGCCTCGATGGCGAGCACGTTGTGTCCCGCCGCCAGCAGGCGTGCGACATCGAATCGTTTCGCTCGATTCCAGGCATTCGGGTCCGCTTCGCTCTCGCCGACAAACTGGCCATTGAGATAGACGGTGTAGAGGTTGTCCGCCGCAATGAGCAGTTCGGCAGACTTGATGCGGGCCTTCTCGGTCACGGCCAGGCTGGCCCGGAACCACGCCGCCCCCGCCGGCTGCTCCAAGGCCGCCCGGCCTGCCGGTGGGGCCGCCCAAATCCACTCGGCACCGCCGAAATCCACCGCCTGGGCCCGCACCGCGCCGGACCCCGCGAGTGACCCCGCGAGTGACACCACCATGAATGTTAGAATACTGCGTTTGGGCTGGCCTGGCATACGGACTGAAATGTTAGGAATGGAGACGGACGTGCCGTTGGCACCTCGCCATCCTAAACGGACCCCGACGGTCCGATCAATCATCTAATGTGACGATTCGGGAATAGGCAGTTAGTTGAATGAGGTGAATTTTCACTACCCCATTGACATTTCGGCAAAGCCGGTTTCTACTCGTTCGCGATGCGGATTTGCCACGGGTTTGTGATTCTGGTGCTGGCGATGTCATCACTCGGATGCGGGTGGATGCGGCGGGACAGTGCTTGGAAAGTCGCGGTGGCCAATCACGCCGGCCAGCTTGGCTATCGCAATTGGATCGTCGTCGCCGAGGCCTCGTTGCCCGCGCAGAACCGCCCCGGCATCCACCAGGTCACGGCGGACGTGGATGTTCCCGAAGCTCTCGATTACGTGATCTACACGCTGGAGCAGACCCAGCACGTCAGCCCGACCCTCTACCTCACCCGCGAACTCCGCTCACTCGACAACAATTTGACCCCGGGCATTGACGAGCACCGCAAGCACCTCAAGCTGGCCCTCCGCTCGCACGAAACCACCGAGATCGAACAGGAATCGCTCCTCACCCTGCTTGCAGACGCCAGTCGCAGCTTTGATGTGCTCGTCATCCGCACCCCCACCGCCCTGCCCTACACCTCGGTTTTCCTCGAACTCCAGCCCGGCTACTGGGATGCCGAGTCGGAAGCCCGCCTCCGCGAGATAATTTCACGCGAACGCATGGAAAGACTCGCCCGACCGGCCGGGTGAGCGGCATGCTCTCCCGCGTGAGCCGCAAAGCCGAAGACCTCCGCCATGAACGTGAAGCAGCCTGGATCGGCGATGCCGTGCTCGCGCTGTTTGCCCGCCAGTTTGTCCTCCGCGAACGCCAGACCATGGATGGCGAGTGGTTCACCCGGCTCACCTCCAATGAGTTTCTCAGCGCCTTCGGCCATCCCACCCGCGTCGAAGGCACCATCGGCAAGCTCTACCTCGAGGCCGGCATCGACGCCGCCTTTGCCTGGATGACCGCCGAACTCATCCCCTTGTTCCGCAAGCAGATCGCCAAGCGCGAATAGCGCTTGCCGGCGGCGCTCATTCCTCAATGACCAACCGGATGCCCACGTCATGGACCGGTTGGAACGTCTCGTAGGGCAGCCGGATCGCCGACCTGGCATCCACCGGCCGACTGGCCCATGACCCGCCGCGGGCGACCTTGCGCACCTTCGCGTCACCGTTGTTGCGGCCATCATCATCCGCGTATGGATAGGGTTGGTAGCTGGACCTGGTCCACTCGCTGACGTTGCCTATCATGTCCTGCAAGCCCCATGGATTGGCCGCATATTGCGCGACGAAATCCACGATGAACCACCGGTCCTCGAAGCGCTCGTCGTGCAGCGGGAAGTTCATTTCCGGCGGATAGGGATTGCGATGCATGATGATCGGCCCGCCTTCGAATCCGACCTTGTTCCAACGGACTTCCCGGCCGGCCAGATTGGCATGCTTCGAGAAATCATCATTCCGGCTGCCGTAGAAGGCATCGCCGGCGGTGCCGGCCCTCGCCGCCCATTCCCACTGCGCCTCCGTGGGCAGGTTCACCTTCAGGCGGGTCGTCTTGGACAGCCACGCGCAGAAGTCCATGGCCCGGCGCCAGGTCACCCGCGCCACCGGCTGCTCGGCATGGTTGGCAATGTAACCCGGGAAGTTGTGATCCTTGCCATGTTGGTCGATGTAGCGGGTGTCATGCGCGGGATCGAATTTGGCATACTCGGCGTTCCTGATCTCGCACTCGCTCATCCAGAACGGCTGACCGATCTTCACCACCGCCTCCGGCGACTCATCGGCAAACCCGTTAGAACTGCCCATGACCAACGAACCGGCAGGTATTCTGACAAAAGCAATCCCGGTGCCGTCTGGCAACTGCACCCGCTTGCGGGTTTCCCCCGGGGCGCCTTGGAGGAGCTTCGCCTGTTCCGTCGTCAGCGGGAAACCCGGCACGCTCAGGTTGCCGCTGGCCACCGGCACCACCGCCGCCGGTGTCACATATTCCGGCTTGGGGCGTGTCTTGAGCTGTTGTTCCATGTGATCATACTCGTCCTCGGGAGAGACCTCGTTGTTAGCGAACACCATGGCCAACTCCAGCCGCCGGTCCTTCTGCTTACGGCCTTCGAAATCGCCGGGACTCCATTTCCCTTTGAAGGGCGCGTTCAGATCGATCCAGGCATATAACCGGTCCCACCCTTCACGGTCGAGGTTCACTCCGTGATGCCCCTTCTTCAGCATCTGAATCAGCGGGCTGGTCGAAACATGGTATTCCAGCGGCGGCAGCACCTCCATCTCGCTTTCAGGCCCGGGCCGCCGCACATACGGATGGAGCAGGTTGTAGCCGTTGCCCATGATGGGTGGCTGGAGCTTCGCCGGGCGTGCTGCGCCGTCGTGGCACCCGAGGCAGTTTTTCTGCAACACGGGCAGCACCTCATGCTCGAATCCAAACGGCCGCGGCTCGCCGTACCAAGGTGCGATCCGACTCATGGGTCTGGTGTCCGCCATGGTCCGGCTCATGGGCACCGAACTCCGGTTGTCCTCGTGACACCCGACACAGGAAACGCGCTCGTTGGGCATGCCGACCAGCCACGAACGCATCAACTGCAACGCCGCGCCATCGGCATCCAGCGGCTGAATCGAAATCGGCGTGTTGGCGGGGATCTCGAAACACGCCGAGCCGTCGGCCTCCACCGGCACCGTCCCGAGGATGCGCTTGATGTCCCAGCCGGCCTCGACGCCGAGGGACTCGTGCCCGCCGGTACCCACATAGTTGAAATGATAGGCAAACAGGCGCAGTGCCTTGACCGCACCGACCGGCACCTCCTTGAGCCCCGGTCCCACATAAATGTTAGCGATATGTACCGAGGCCGTCTTCACGCCCGGCGTGATGCGGTCAGGGATGACCGGTGGCCGCGGCCGCGCCTGCAGCACGACGGGTTCAAACAAGGATGCCGCCGGGTCCTCCGCCAGCAAGGTCATGTTGTCGAAGGTGTCCACCAGATAGATGCCCCAGCGCTCGACATTTTTCGGCTTCGCGCTCACCAGATAGAAGTTCTCATTCAACGGCCATGGATGCACGAAGAGCGGCCTGCCGAGATCATACTGGTTGCCGGTCTGCTGGTCGCACACATCTCCCACCACCGCCTTGCCCCATCCCGGAATCTCCGCCACACAGCCGGTTTCCGCCGCAGGCAGGACCTCGGTGTTGATGCGGAGGAAGGATCCGGCAGCTCCCCAGTCCTTGGCAGGGGGCTGGTACTTGAACGGGTATTTGCGGGCGAGATAGGGGTCGAAGATCACCAGGCGCCCATACTCCGCCACATCATGGTGACCGCTGACGATCCCCACCACCTTCTGCTTGCTGCCGGGGATCGCGCGAACCTGCAGGAGGGCCGTCGGATAATAGGAACCACTCCCATACTCGGAGAACTGCGAGGTGCCGTCCGGGTTCATGGTCATCAGGATGCGGGAGTAATAATGCATGAGGTCGGAATACTCCCAGCGGGTATAGAGCACCCGCCCGTCATTGTTGATGGACGGCGTGTAATCCGAGTCCTGCTCGAAAGTGAGCTGACGGACCTGGCCCGACACCGGATCGCTCAGATACGTCTGCGCCATCGGGCGGCTGCCATTCTCGCAGGGCAGCGCCTGATAGGAAGCGGTCGAGAGCAGGATGATCCGGCCGTCCGGCAGATAACACCCGTCAAACCAGTCCACATCAGGATAGTCCTTGGGCGACACCTGCCTGAGACCCGTGCCGTCCACCTTGATTTCAAAAACCGCCCACTTGCGTTTCTCATCCATGCTCGAGAACAACATCCTGTCAGCCGAGAAATCGGGTTCGACATCCCGCACCATCAGATCCCCGTTGGGTTTGAAAAACGGGTCGAGGCGTGCCTGGTCGCGCAGGTTGGAAAGCACGATGAGCGAATCATCAAACCCGCCGCGGGCGATTGACACATGGCAGTGACTGTTCAGGGAGATGAACCCATTGCCGCGTGGACGGCGCACCATCAGGATCTGGGCGTCATCCAGCAACGGATTGGCGAGCAACGCCATGCGCACGCCCTTCAGCAGCGCCTCGGCCTCAGCCAGCTTGGCCTGCTCGCCGCCATCCAGAATCGTCTTCAGCTCGCCCTGCCTGGCCTTGAACGCGTCAAGCGCCGCACGGTGAGTCGCCACCTCATAGGTCTTCGGGAAGGTGCTGGCAAGGTTGTCGATCGCGCGTGCCAGGGCGTCCACGTTGATGGCGGCAAACTCCCTGCGCAGGTCCCGCCAGCGGTCGCCCTCGCCGCGGGCCAGGCCCTTGCTGTTAGGGTCAAACCTGAACTTGGGTGGCAGGGTCGCCGCGGCGGCAAGCGCCCCGAGCCCCGTCACCCCTGCCGCGAAGGCCACCATCATCAGCATGCGTTTCGTCATAATCAGGACTTCCGTTGTGAAGATAGCAGCCAACCCGTTAGGGCAACGCGTCGATCCGGAAGACCGTCAGCGAATACGGTTTGAATGGGTACTTGAACTCCGGCGCGACACCCTCGAACGTTGACTCCACCGGCACCACCTTGGTCGGCTCATCCAGCGTGTTCTCGGCCGTCGGGTTGTCGCTGCTGAGCGTGATGACACGGGCCTTGGACTTGAGCTTGGCGGCACCCTCGATCCGGACCACGGTGTCCATGGCCGTCGCCCCCGGATTCACCACCTTGAGGATGATCTGGCCGGCTTGCTCGTCCTTGCCGCCGAGCGCATAGATGGCGGGTTGCGGTTGCGGCGGCGATAGTTTCGCGGTCTGGATGAGCTTGCCATCCAGATAACAGGCAACCTTGCGGCCCTGCACCTCAACCTTGATGTCATACCAGCGGTTAGACTCGATGCCCTGGTCCGGGCCTTTGTCGATTTCCCGGTTGGCTCCGCCCTCCTTTTGCTCCACGGAGAACCGCGTGTTGCCCCAGCCGCCGAGATTCCAGTGCGCCATGTGCTGCGCGTCCTTGACGTGGAACAGGATCAGGAAACCTTCGGCACCACCCAATTTGCGGGCCTTGAGCGTCATGGTATAATCCGTCCATGCCGGATCGCCGGCGGTCGCCAACAGGTTGTCGCCACCGCCGGACTGCCGCAGCGCGCCAGCCTGTGCCTGCCAATCGCCGCCGAGCATGGTCCAGCCCTCGGTGCCGGTGGCGAAGTCGCTGCGATACAGCGTCCGGGTGCCCTGCGTCACCACGATGTCCTTGTACTCGGCCTGTGTGTTCCAGGTGCCGACGCCGATGCCGCCGCCGAGCTGCGGCGCGGGTTTGCCGGACTCATCGACTTGTGTCGCCAGCGTCACGTCGGGGCGATGCGCGCTGAACATCGTCTGCACATGATAGGAGGAGCGGCCGGTGCTGCGCGCGCTGTCAAACCGGATCAGGTTGACGGCCCAGGCGCGGTTGTTGACATTCTCGAAGAGCGGCGCGTAGGAGGCCATCACGACCACATCCGAGTTGCGTTCCATGCCGATCATGAACGCCGCTTCGGACAGCGCCCCTAGCAGGTTGCCGGAGCCCACGTTGTTGTTCACGGCGTATTCTCCCACATAGATCTTCGGACCGCTGCGACTATAGCTGTCGTACTTCTTCTCATTGGCGAAAAACCATGGCGGTGCGACATAGTAGTGCTCGTCGATGATCTCGACCGGCTGGTTGGGAATCGGGCAGTCGGCGATGGTGATGAGGTCGGGATAGCGGGCCTTGATCGCATCATAGAACTGACGATAGTTCTTGAAGTACTGCTCGCCCCAGTTCTCATTGCCGATTTCGACATACTTGATCTTGAATGGCTTGGGGTGGCCGTTCTTGGCACGTTCCGCGCCCCATTGGCTGGTGACCGGGCCGGTGGCGTATTCCAAGGCATCCAGAGTGTCCTGCACATAGGGTTTCAGGGCCTCCGGGTTGCTGACCACTTCGGCATTGCGGAAGGCGCAGGACAGGCCGGCGTTGACCACATACATCGCCTCGGAGTTCAGATCCTCGCAAAGCTGCAGGTATTCGTGAAAGCCCAGGCCCTCGGTGTTATGATAGCCCCAGAGATCCCAGCGGCCCGGGCGGCGGGCGATGTCGCCAATGGTGTTTTTCCACTGGATGCGGTTTTCCAGGGTGACCCCTTCCACCACGCAGCCGCCAGGGAAACGCACGAATCCGGGCTTGAGTGCCTGCAACTGCCTGACCAGATCCTCGCGCAAACCGTTAGGACGATTCAGGTAAGTCTTGGGAAACAGCGAGACCACATCGAACCAGATCGTGCCCGGCTTGGAGACACCGAGTACCAGGCGCGCCTGCGGATCCGTGCCGGTGGCTTGCAACTTGCCAGCATAGCGTTGCCAGTTCCCCGCCACCCCCGCCACCTCGGCGCTGGCGTAGGTTTGCTTGCCGTCGGCGCTTTCCAGGCGGGCCGTCACCGTCTGGTCACCCTCGGTGCGGGCGTAAAAGGATAGCTCATACCCCTCACCCGCCTTGACGGACATGCCCCAGTAGCCGGCGTTGGCCACCCCGGCACGCGTGCCGACCTGCTGGACTTCCAGCCGCATCGAATGCGGCGTCTTGTCATTGAGCGGCTGGGCGTCGTCCAGCGCGATGGTCGCCTTGGCGTCACCCGCAGTGACCAGCGCCCAGGCGTGCAGCTCGCTCTGGTACCACTTGCCATGTTTGAATCCCTGGGGCGTGACCATCTGGTCGCCTTCCATTCGCGCGCCTCCGGCCGGCTGGGCTTCCTCAAAGGCGCGGTTTTGCACCAGCTCGGCATAGATGCCGCCATCGCCGGCGTGGTTGATCTCCTCGTAGAAAATCCCCCAGAGTGAGGGGCTCACCTTCACGCCCGGTCGATTGGCGGCGACGGTGATGACGGTGGGCGCTGCGTGCAGGCCGGCGACCCACAACAACAACACACCACCGACGGACAACAGAACAGGTGAGGACGGCTTCATATTCACAAACCAACCCTGCCCACCCGACAACAGAAAGTGAATCGCATTGTGGTGTGACAGTAATACAGTGTTGTGGAGTGTCAGGGATTTGAAGCAGGGGATCGGGTAAGATCAGGCCGATGGCAAATTTCCAGCAATAGCCAGTCCATGGATGTCTGAAAATTGGCGACAATTCAACATCTTCCGAAAGTATTCCCGCGTGATGGTCGTAACGGATAAGCACCATGAGCAACTCACCTCTCAATCGTCAAACCATGCCTGCGTTCAGCTTCCGGAATATGGTCCTTCTTTGTCTGCTGCCACTTCCCGCAGTGGCACTTTTTGCCGTCGAAGCCGCTGCGGCTCCTCAGGACGAGGCCCAGCCGCGGGTGGTCGGACCGGGCGTGGCGGGTAGCGCGCCTTCGGATGCCATCGTGCTGTTCGATGGCAAGGATCTGTCCAAGTTCCGCGGCGAGCGCAGCGCCGAACCGAAATGGAAACTGGACAACGGCGTGATGGAAACCACCCCCGAAGGCGGCCTCTTTTCCAAGGAGGAATTCGCCGACTGCCAGTTGCATGTGGAATGGGCCGCACCCACCGTCGTGAAAGGCGAGGGCCAGGGCCGCGGCAACAGCGGCGTCTATCTGATGGGTCGCTACGAAATCCAGGTGCTCGACTGTTACAACAACCAGACCTATCCGAACGGCCAGTGTGGTGCGTTCTACGGGCATAACGCGCCGTTGGTCAACGCCTGCCGCAAGCCCGGCGAGTGGCAGACCTACGACATCATCTTCCACGCCCCCAAGCGGCTCGCCGATGGCAAGGTGCAGGCGGGTTCATACACGGTGCTGCATAACGGGGTGTTGATTCAAGACCATATTCCCGTCGGCGAACAGAGCACCACGGCCGCCCCGCTCAACGGCTACGCCGAGAAGGCGCCGCTCTATCTGCAAGACCACGGCAATCCGGTCCGCTTCCGCAACGTGTGGCTGCGCAAGTTGAACTGAACGCCCAAGGGCCACCATGGCCTGCCCACCGAGCCACGCCGCAAGCCCCCGGAAATGCCAGCGAAGCCAAGAACCCAGCGCCACGTCGGGCGCAAATCAGACAAGGTGTTCGCGAAATGGCAATTGATTCCAAGGACCGGCTGGAATAGCCTGCGGCGGTATGCTTGACGAACCGTTTGCAGATCCTCACTTGCCGCGTTCGCCCCAGCCGCATCCCTGCGGCGGAACCCGTGATGGCTATGGCTCGCGGGGCTCCGGGAGTTGTCCTAACATTTCCGGGGCGTGCCGCCTGGTGCTGACCAGCACGCTGGCCGTCACCGCTTGCCTGCTATGCACCATGATGCTTCCCGCAGGTGCGGCGGAATACATCGTTTCCACCGACGGCATGGACAGCGCCCCCGGTAGTTCCGGACAGCCATTCAAGACGATTCAACAGGCCGCCGAGGTGATGCAGCCCGGCGATGTCTGCACGATCCGCGCGGGAATCTATCGGGAATGGGTCAAGCCGCCACGCGGCGGGGATTCCGAGCCACGCCGGATCACGTATCGCGCCGCCGCAGGGGAGCGCGTCATCGTCCGCGGGTCCGAGCGAATCGCGGCGTGGACGCGCCGGAGCGACACGCTGTGGCAGGTCGAGTTGCCGGATGCGTTCTTTGGCGACTTCCACCCGTACCGGCTCCGGCTCGCGGGCGATTGGCTGCATTACGGCAAGGAGTTCCACCTCGGCCGCATCTATCAGAATGGGGAGCCCTTGCGGGAGCAGCCGACGCATGAGGCCGTGGCCGCCACTGCGAACACCTATTGGATCGAGGAGCGACCGGGGTCGGTGCTGCTCCAGGCCAACTTCGGCGGGCGCGATCCCAACCGGGAGCAGGTCGAGATCAACGTGCGCGAATGCGTGTTTTTTCCGCTGCTCGCAGGGCTGAAGTATGTGACCATCGACGGCCTGTGGTTTGAACACGCGGCGGCGAATTGGGCGGCGTGGCGCGCGGCCCAGCGCGGGGCGGTGGGGACCGGTTGGGGGTTTCGCTGGATCATCCGCAATTGCCGCGTGGCAGAGGCACGCTGCGTGGGCCTCGTTTGCGGCAACGCCGCGTCCTCGGAAAACACCGGCTTCGATCTAACGAATGTCGGCGGCCACCTGGTGCGGAACAACCATATCCTGCGCTGCGGCCAGGCGGGCATCCACGGGTTCAAGGGCTGGAGCGGCAGTGTGATCGAAGGCAACCTGATCGAGGACATCAATTGCGACGAGGAATTCGGCGGCGAGGAGACGGCGGGGATCAAGCTTCACAACGCGATCGACGTCACGCTCCGTGGCAACATCGTGCGCCGCATCCATGCCCGCCGCGTGCCGGGCCAGAACAACGATTTCGTCGCCATCTGGATCGACTGGGCCGGGCAGGGCACGCGGGTCACCGGCAATGTCGTCTATGACACCGAGGCCTGGGCGCTCTATCTGCAGAACAACCACGGCTCACCGCTGCTGGTGGATCACAACGTGTTCGCCGGCACGCTGGCGACGAGTTCCTCCGGCTGCGTCTTCGCGCACAACCTGTTGGTCGGCTGCCGTTGGGTGTTCCTCAAACCCTATGCGCTCGTCTCGTATTGGAAACCGCACCGCGCCGAGGTGGCGGAGTGCCGGGTGATTGAGTATGGCCACGACCGCTACCTGAACAACCTCTTCACCGGCACCGGTGCCGATACGATCCCCGCAGGTCAAGGAGTGCAGGTCGATTGGAATGTGTTCTGCGGCGGTGCCAAACCCAGCCCGTGGGGGGATCGCCACAGTCTGGTGCTGCCGGAAGCAAAGCCGGACCTGCAGTTCGTCTCGCGGGCCGACGGCGTGGACCTGCGTTGCCAATTCGCCGAGGAGGCCCTGCGGCGGGTGCAGTGTCCTTTGATCACCCCGGAGTTCATCGGCGTCTTTGCGCTCACCGGCCAAGGCCTGGACAACCCCGATGGCACCCCCCTCACGCTCGACCGTGATTTTTCCGGCGCCGCGCGGAATGCCAGCCATCCCGCCGCCGGACCCTTTGAAGCAATCCCTAACACCGGCATGCTCCGCATCCGGGCCGGCGGCGCCCCCCCCGCCCTGCGGGATCGCTCCCCGCCCGCCCCGTCCGCCCCGTCCGCCCCGTCCGACTCGTCCGACCCGTCCGACTCGTCCGACTCGTCCGACGCGTCCGACTCTCTCTTCCAGCGCCGGTTCCGGACCGCCGCAACAATTCCACTGCATCGCGGCTTGACGGCAGTTCGGAGCATTGTAGGCTCGCCCATCGCCCCCCCTTGAGCACTCGCTTCCAAATTGAAGATATCGTCGCCCAAAGTGCCTTGGGAGTGGTCTTTCGCGCCACCGACGGCCAAACCGGCAAGCCGGTGGCGCTGCGGCGGTTCTTCCCGGCAGGGGCTGGTGGCGGCGGTCTCGGGCCCGAAGACCAAGTGGCTTTTCGCTCGGTGATTTCGCGGCTTCTCGGGGTGAGTCATCCGGCGCTGCGTGCCGTCGTCGCCGGTGGTTGCGACCCGGTGGATGCCATGCCCTTTGTGGTCACCGAATGGGTTGACGGACACTCGCTGGCCGAGTTGATGAAACACGGCAGGCTCATGCCGCAGCAGGCCGTCCTCGTGCTCGCGACCGCGCTCGAAGTGTCCGCTGTGCTGTCGCAAGCTCTCGACCAAGAAGCGGTGTGGGTTGACACGAGCCTGTCATCGATCATGGTCGACAACGCTGCCAGTGGGCGCGGTGCCACGTTTCGGATTTCCTCCTCGCAATGCTCGGACGGCGACGCACTCCAGTGCAACTTGCAGGCGATCCTACAACTCGCCGAGGATCTCCTCGGCTGGCGGGGGCGGCCTCCGGGCGACACGGCGGGCAGTGGCCTCGGGCAATGGTTCATCTGGCTCCGCGCCCACGCCGGGAGCGCAAGCATCGCCGAGGCACGCGCCCGGCTCGAGGCGCTGCCGGCGGACCTGGATAACCCACCGGAACCCGCCGCTCAACCTGCTGAAAACGCGGCACCGCCGGAGACCACCAAGGTCGTGGTTGCGTCGCGGGCCTTCCCGTTGCTCCTCGCGGGGGTGGCCGCACTGGCGGTCGCCGCCGTCGGCTGGTGGTGGTTCACGCATCGACCGCAGCCATTACCGCGCACCGTCCGGACGACCGCACCGGCGAGTGGGGCCAATGCGCTGCCCGCACCCGGGGCGGCCATGCCGTCACCGCCGCCGCATGGCAAGCCGCCACCTGCCCCGGCCATGGCGGCCTCGCCCGCGCCCGATCCGGGCGTCGCGGCGGCCAACGCGCTCGCGGCCGCCATGCAGGAGGAACTCCAGCGTCAACATGCCGAGCGCAGACCGTTGCAGGGGATGCGACCACAGACTGCCAGGGCTGACCCGGTTCTATCAGTCTTCGCACCCGCACAAATCGAAGCACTGATGGCCATACGGAACCAGGAGGTGATCGTCGAAGGCGTGTTGGTTGCAGTGGTGGCAGCCCGTTCCGGACGGCATCTCTATCTGGAATTCTCCAAGCCGGGTCCGCCTTACGTCACGCGTGGCATCCTCCCCGTGGCAGGTCCGGAACAGACGGCGACCATGGCTGCCATCAACGCCTGGGTGGGCAAGCGGGTGCGGATGTTTGGCACGGTGGAGATCGAGCGGTTCCGCGACGGCGCCCAGCCAGTGGCCCGTCCCAAGATCCCGCTCAGGGGTCTGGATGCGGTCATGCTGATGGAGTGAGAAAAGTGCGGCGTCCTTCCCGGTGGGGCCTTGCCCGTGACAGCGGGGGCCCGGGAATCCTCGGCAACAAGGCCGACCCTCGTCAATCACAGGAGACTGATGAAGTTCAGAGGTGTGTTTGTGCTGTTAGATGGGGTCAGTCGATCGCTCGCGTGTGGCAGTCCTTCAGATAGGCACAGGCCTTGACGAGGCCTGCGGTCAATTCATCCGGCGTCGGACGGCCGTGCATGAAGGGGCTGAGGAAGCCCTGATAGTTGAGGTGTGCCAGCGCCTTGAGCCAGGGGACGAAATCCGCCGGGCCGTGGCCGGGAAGTTGGTTCATCCCATCGCCCGTCTGCCAGGCGTAGAAAAAGAGCAGTTGCGATCCGGCGGTGCGGAGCACCTCCTCCACCGAGGCCCGGATGTTTTGCAGGTGATAAGGCGCGACGCCCAAACCGACGTGTTGCGGCGCGGGGTTGAGGTCCACAAACGCTTTGAACGAGTCGGGCGTGCTGAGCAGGGCATCGCCGTGGTTTTCAATGGCCAGGCGCACCTTGGCTTGGGCGGCCTGCTCGATCTGCGGCTTGAGCTTCTCGAAGAAGGCACGCATTGCCGCAGTGAGTTCCTCCGGTTTGACCCGGATGTATTGCGACTCGCGCACGACCAAGCCGCCGCCGCACTTGCCGATGAAATCCGCATAAGCGGGAAACCCGACCGCTTCCGCCTCCGTGGTGTAGGTGGTGAAACTGGCCAGGGTGAGCTTGTGCTTGGCGAGCAATTGCTTCAGACCCTCGGGGCCGAGGCGTGCGACCACGTCGGAGAGGTGTTTGCAGCGGTCGAACGGGCACCAGATGTCGATGGCCTCGAACCCCAGTTTGGCCGCCCGCGTGCAGACCTCCTCGATGGGGAGTTCGGCAAGCATGACTGAGGAAAACGCCAGCCGCATGCGCCACGGGGATGCGGGCGCGGCGCAGGCGAGGCCCGACCAGCCGGGCATGGCGAGCGCCGCCAGCGGGGCGGCGGTGGTGCGGATGAATTGGCGGCGGCCCAAGGCCCGTGCTGATGTTAGATAGGTGGAGTTCATGGTGGTGGGCAAAGTGACGGATTCAGGATGGCAGGATTCAGGTTCTTCATTCGTCGGTTCATCATTCATACATGCTTTCCCGCGTTCGTCTTGCATCCCTCCCCTCACGGCTGCATTTTCTTTCGCGCCCACACCAACGTGCCCGGTGCGCCCTGGAGCATGGCTTGCTGATCGTTACTACTCAGGTCCGCTACTTTGAAGATGCATCAAGAGGATGACAGAATCATTTTTTGACAGAATCATTGGAAGAATTCGCATATCCGACGAGGAATAGCCGTTGATGAAAGGGAAGGCAGGCGGATGGACCGCGATAGTAGTTACTGCTGATCACTCATTCCGTTGCCCCGTCTTGCTGCTTCGCGGCTTGCTGCGGCCTGGCGGTTGGATCGTAATTGGGATTGGGCGTTGGCATCACGGCACCGACTTCCTTGCGCCACGCGGCGAGCTTGGCCTGAAGCTCTTTGACCTTCGCCGGATTCCCGGCGGCGAGGTTGTGCTTTTCTTCGAGATCGTTGCTTAGGTTGAAGAGTTCCGGGCTGCTGTCCTCATACCACTCGATGAGTTTCCAACCGCCGTCGCGCACCACACCGCCGGGCGCGCCACCTTGGTTGCCATAACGCGGGTAATGCCAGAACAGCGGACCGCGTGCGAGTTGGCCGCCCTTGAGCAGCGGCACGAGGCTGACGCCGTCCACATGCTGCCGGGGTCGCTGCGGCAGGTCGGCAAGTTCGAGCAGGGTTGGATAGAAATCCGTGCTCGTGACCGGCGTGTCGCAGACGCTGCCCGCCTTGGTCACCCCGGGCGCGCGGATGATCATCGGCTCACGAATGCCGCCCTCGTAAAGCCAGCCTTTGCCGGCGCGGAGCGGCAGGTTCGAAGTCGGATGCCCCTCCGCCGTGGCCAGGCCGCCGTTGTCAGACATGAAGACGACCACCGTGCGCTCCGCGAGGTCGTTACGTTCCAACGCGGTGAGCACCCGGCCGATGGCGGCATCCATCTGCTCCAGCATCGCAGCGTAGGCGGCGTGGTTCTGTACGAGGCGCACCTTGCTCGCACGCTCGGAGCCCCAGGCCTCCGGCGGTGCGGCGGCTCGTTTGTGCTGGTATTTCTCCACCAACTCCGGCTTTGCACCGATCGGAATATGCACCGCTTGAAACGGCAGATACGCGAAGAAGGGCTGGTCCTTGTTCGCGTCAATGAACCGCACGGCGGCATCGGCGATGCGGTCGGTGGTCTTGGGATCATTCTTCGGGTCGCCCGGCGGCGAGTCGCGCGGATAATAGAACTGTGTGCTTCCGGCCAGATGCGGATCAAACCCTTGCGCTTTCGGAGAGAACTCACCTTCGCCCAGATGCCATTTGCCAGCGAAAAAGGTCGCATAGCCTGCATCGCGCAGCGCCTCGGCGATGGTGACCTCCTCCAGCGCGAGGTGTTCCTGGTAAGGCGCGGGCAGCAGCCTGGTGGGCCGGTTCCATTGGCCCGGCTGCGCCCCGCCGATGAAATCCGTGACGCCGACCCGCGCAGGATACTTGCCGGTCATGATGCTGGCGCGCGTCGGCGAACAGACGGGACAGGCGGCGTAGCCTTGCTTGAAGCGCATTCCCTTGGCGGCGAGCGCGTCAATGTTCGGGGTCTCGTAGAAGGTCTTCGGGTTGTTCGCGCCGATGTCCATGTAGCCCAGATCGTCGGCGAGGAAGAAGACGATGTTGGGCTTGCGCCCGGCGGCGTGCAACGACGTGGTACAGGCGAGGGCGGCGAAGAGCCACGCGGCGGCGCGGCGGCGGAGTGTTAGGGTGGCGACAATCATGATTTCTGCTGTTGTTCGGCTGCGTGATAAGGGCCCTTCATGGTGGGTTGTTTGGGTCCTGGCAGGAGCGTGCCCGAAAAGTTGCCCAAGCGCAACCTCCCAAGCGCAACCTCCCGAGTAACTTGGCTCCGATGGTGTCCGTTCAGGAGTGACGACATTCCTGTCGTCGAGCGGAAGGAACGTCCATGAACAGTGCCTTCGGCACGCACTCATGGGCCGCCCTTCCGCAACCACCACAAGAATGTGGTGGCTCCTTATCGCTCCCACGTTACTCCCGGTTCCCCGCCCGCCCGCCGGGTTCTTTGCCAGCACACGGTTCCTGATCCCGGCGGAAAATGAGTTGGCACTTGTCGGCGTTTCAGACGCATTCGTGAATCATCCGCGCATGGGCTTTCGGGTGGCAGCAGTGCCGATGCGGTGTCATGTCTTGCTCTTACTTGATCATTGAATGTTGGATGTTGAATGTTGAAATCCTCGGCGTGCCTCATGGGAACCCCGCAGCTCTAACGGTTTAGCCATCGCGGGGTGGCGGGCTGC
>JAPLUI010000411.1 GCA_026397725.1 Verrucomicrobiota bacterium
ACCCCGCAGCTCTCCCGGTTTAGCCACAGCGGTGTGGCGGGCTGCGCACTTCCCACCGCACTCCAGACTTTGGCTCGCGCCTGGGCAGGTGAAGGAACCCGCCAGTGACAAACCATGGCCTAACATCTCCGACCGGATGCCGCTCTCGGCACCCCCCGGAAGGTGCCAAGTCATTTTCCGGGATTCATTGCCAATTCCTTGTCAATTCAAGGTCCAGCCCAGGAAGTGTGAGAGCGGATAGTGGATAGTGGATAACGGATAGCGGATAGCGGATAACGGATAGCGGATAGCGGATAACGGATAGCGGATAGCGGATAACGGATAGCGGATAGCGGATAGCGGATAGTGGATAGTGGAGGGAGCCGCGACCTCGGGGGGGGCCCCGAGTTGTGAGGCGTCCCACGCGCTGCTGGCATTGGGGTGCCGTGGGGCTGCCGACAAGGCGGAATGGCCTTACCGTACCGGCTGGTTGGCGTCCATTTTCAGCCCGCCGCTGCTGAACAACCAGGACGCGCTCTGATAGAAAACCGTGGTGTCGTGGACGAGTTTGGCGGCGGCGGCGGGAGCCAGCGCGGAAAACCCGCCCGAGTTCCGGTCGCAGGCGAAGGCGGACGCCTCCCGGTTGGGTTTGAGAATGGCGATGCCGGCCTCCCGCAGGAGCGCGATTTTCTGATAGTTGCTGACAAACGCGCGGCCGGGGAGTGCTGCGGCGGAGGGTGCGAGAAGGTCATGGCCATAACTCAAGGTGTCGTAGTTCCAATTCAGCAGGCCGAACACGGTGGGCATGACATCGATCTGGCTGCACAAGGCGGTGAGGCGTTTGGCGGGCACCAGTGCGGGGTTGTAGAGCAGCACCGGGATGCGGTATTTGGTGACGTCGATTTCGGTCTTGCCGGCGCTGCTGGCGCAGTGATCCGCACTGAAAATGAACAGCGTGTCCTTGAACCACGGTCGCTTGCGGGCTTCCGCAAGAAGGTTGCCCACCGCCCAGTCCGAGTACTTCACCGCCGCATCCCGCCCGCTGTGCGAGGGCAGGTCGATGCGGCCGGCGGGGAAATCATAGGGTCGGTGATTGCTGGTGGTCATGCAGAAGAAATGGAACGGTTGGCCCGCCGCGTGGGCGGCGTCGGCTTCCGCAATGGTCTTGTTGAACAGGTCTTCATCACAGGCCCCCCATGAGGTCTTGAAGGTGACGTCCGGCTTGGCCCACGCGTTCACGTCCATGATCCGGCACCCGGAGGTGGCAAAATAGCGGTTCATGAAATCGAAGCGGCCGTCGCCGCCGTAGAAGAACGCGCAATCGTACCCGCGCTCCAGAAACGGCGTGAAGGTGGTCACCAGGTGGGTTCCTGCCGGACGATAGATGATCGCCTGGCCGGGGGTGGGCGGCAGATTGAGGGTGAGCGCCTCCATGCCGCGCACCGTGCGGGTGCCAGTGGCATAAAGGCTGTCGAAAAACACCGAGTCCGTGGCCAGGCGGTCAAGATTCGGCGTGATCCCCAACGGGTTGCCAAGATAGCTCATGTAGTCGCTGCTCAGGCTCTCCATGCAGACGAGGATCACGTTCCAGCGGTGCTCGGTGGGGTGGCCCGTGATGCTGCGATGCAGGTCGCCCACCGCTTGCGAGGTGGCGGTTTCATTGGGGGTGGCCAGGAGTTGCCTGGCTTCGGCCAGCGCCTGCTCCCTGGGCAACTTGAGGTACCACTTTTCATAGTCGAGTTCCATTTGTTTGGCGGCTGCGAAGAACGACCAGCAGCCGTTTTTCGCCAATTCCCCATGGTATTGATTGGCAAACGCCGGCAGCGACGCCTGGCTGACCAGCCCCACGACCAACGCGGCCAGCATGCCCCCGGCCAGCGCCCACGCGCAACGGGCATGCCAGCAGGTGGAGCCGCCGACGGCCCAGGCCAACCACCCCGCGCGACGCATCAGCCAGACCAAGCTGCACGCCAAGGCGACGATGCCCGCCAGAATCGGCACCATCGGGTAGGACTGGTAGATGTTGCGTAAGACCTCCTGCGTCCAGAGCAGATAGTCCACGGCGATGAAGTTGAAACGGGCCCCGAACTCGTCCCAGAAAAACCACTCGGCAGTGGTGATGAAAATCAGCGTGCCGACGAACACGGTCATCAGACCCAACACCGCGAGCATGCCAACGCGGGCATTGCAAAACCGGCGTGGCGCGAGCACCCCCAACAGCAGCCATGGCAGGGCGGCAAACACCCCAAAGGCAGCGTCATACCAGGCACCGATGGCAAACACGCCGAGGATCGAGGCATCCCAGGTGATCTCGTGCCGGGCAGCGCTCAACAGCACCAACCGGGACAGCAGGGAGACCGCGAAAAACACGCCGAACGCGAGCAACGCGAGACGCGCGGGAACAGAACGGAAAAAATGACGCATGTGATGGGTGCCTCGGTGGCGGCCGGCAAATCCGTCGTCGCGCTCCGAAAAAAATGCAACATTTTTTTGTTGCGTGCGGTGGGGAAGATACCCTAGGTCATGTGCGCCCCCTGCGGTGGGCCTGCCTGAGTGGTAGCTGAACTGCTTGAATTTCCCATGCCTGACACCATTGCCTATCCCCAAGTTTGCCAACTGCTGCAGGCTGCCGTCGGGCAGATTCGCGCCAACCACGAACTGCTTTCCCGCCTCGACTCGGCGGTGGGCGACGGTGACCACGGTACCACGATCCTCCGCACCATGGAAGCCGTGGCCAAGGCCATCGCCGACAACCCCGGCAACGACCTCAAGGCCCTCCTCGCCAAAATCGCCTGGGACGTGATGGACAGCGACGGCGGTTCCACAGGGCCCTTGCTCGGCTCGTGGTTCATGGGCATGAGCGACGCCGTCGCCGACCAGACGGAACTCGATTGTGCCGCACTGGTCGCGATGTTGGCAGGCGGCATCCACAAACTCGCCAAGCAAAGCCGCGCAGGGCTCGGCGACAAGACGATGATGGACGCCTTCCTTCCCGCGCTCGACGCGCTGCAAGCCGCCGCACCAGCCGGCGACATCCGCAGCGCCCTGCAGCAAGCCGCCGCCGCCGCCGCCACGGGCGCCGAGGCCACCAAGGAATTCCGCGCCAAATTCGGCCGTGCCCGCAACCTCGGCGAGCGGGTCATCGGTCACCTCGATCCCGGTGCCGTTTCCGTTTCGCTCATCTTCAAAGGCTTTAGCGAGGCGCTTGGCAGCACCCCCGCCCCCTCACCAACCTGAACTAACGAACCAACACCATGGCTGAACAAGACCACACCAAGGATGCCGCCAACTTCGGCATCGGCATTCCCGTCAAGCAACACCCATTCTTCCTCAAGGGCCTCGAACATGCCGACTGGGGCATGAAAGACCGCTTGAGCCGCATCTTCAACCCGCAGTCCGGCCACACCGTCATGCTCGCCTTCGACCACGGCTACATCATGGGCCCTACCTCCGGGCTGGAACGCATGGACCTCACCATCACCCCGCTCATCGAATACGCCGACTGCATCATGTGTACCCGCGGCGCGCTGCGCTCGATCGTCCCGCCCGCATCTAACAAGCCGGTCTCGCTGCGCTTCTCCGCCGGCACCACCGTGCTCACCGACCTCAACGACGAGTGCCTGCTCGACATCGAGGACGCCATCCGCGTCAACGCCTCCGCGCTGGCGATCATGGTGGCCATCGGCAGCAAGTACGAGGCGGTCACCGTCAGGAACCTGATTCGTACCGCCGACATGGGGGCGAAATTCAGCATCCCGACGCTCGGCGTGACGGCGGTGGGCAAGGAACTCGTCCGCGATGCCCGCTACCTGGCGCTCGCCAGCCGCGTGTGCGCCGAGAACGGCGCAACCTTTGTAAAGACCTATTTCTGCGAGTCCGGCTTCGAGCAAGTCGCCGCCGCCTGCCCGGTGCCCATCGTCATCGCGGGGGGCAAGAAACTGCCGGAGGACGAGGCGCTGGACTTCGCCTACCAGGCGATCCAGCAAGGTGCCGCCGGGGTGGACATGGGCCGCAATGTGTTCCAATCCGCACACCCGATCGCCATGCTCCAGGCCGTCCGCGCCGTCGTCCACGACCAACGCACGCCCAAGGAGGCCTTCGACCTCTACAACACGCTCAAAGACCAGCACTAGGCAGCTCCGCGCACCATGCTCCTGCGGCACACGCTCCCGGAAAATCATTTTTTTTGTGTTGCGTTCGTCGGGGGGTAGGCTAGTCTCTGCGCGAGGGTGGTTCCATGCCGGGCCATCCGAGTCGTTAGCACCAATCAACCAAACAACATGAATATGAACCGTCGCAAACACCTGCAACTGATGGCCGCAGCCGCAGGCACTGCCGCTCTCAGTGGCGCCATCACCTTGGCCAAGGAAACCTCCACCACCATGAACCCCAAGAAAGTCACCCTCCCGAAATACAAGAACGCCGACTTCTACGTGGACGGCAAGTTCCAACCGGAAGTCGCCAAGAAGGCCTACCTCGACATGATGGCCGCCCACGGCTATGATATGCACCTCGAGAACGAGAAGAAATGGGCCTCGCCATTCTGGGTCAGTGATTTCGGCCTCGGCGATTTCGTCAACGTCGGCATGGGCGGCGTGTTCTGGGTGAATTTCGAGGAGTTCAATTTCTTCGCCCACGAGATTTTCCTCTTCCCGGGCCAGATGATTGTCGAGCACGGCCACATCGCCACCGACAAGGGCAAACCCAAGATGGAAAGCTGGCACCCGCGCAACGGCAGCATCTATTGCTTCGGCGAAACCGGTGGCGACATCCCGGACGGCGTCGTCCTCCCCAAGAGCCAGGAGAAGTTCATCACCGTGAAGAAATGCACCGAGGTGAAAGCCGGCGACATCCTCACGCTCAATCGCGTCACCGCCAAACACTTCATGATGGGCGGCCCTTCCGGTGCCATCGTCGCCGAATACGCCAGCTTCCACGACGGCGCGGGCCTGGTCTTCACCAATCCAAGTGTGAAGCTGTAAGCGTCTCCCCCCCATCAACGCGACCTCGCATGAAAAAGGAATTCCATCACATCGGCATCCCTACGGCCCAGCCGCAGCCCAACGAGATCTATCTCGAAAGCATCAAGCTCTACATCACCGACGCCACCCAAAGCCCGCATCGGATTGAGTGGACTCGTGCCGAGCCCGGCTGTCCGTTTCCGGAAGTGCTCAAGACCACCGCTCACGTCGCCTACAGCGTGGCAAACCTGGAAGCCGCGCTCGAGGGCCAGGACGTGATCTGGCCGCCCTTTGAGCCGCTGCCCGGCATCCGCGTGGCCTTCATCCTTGAGGCCGGCGCGCCGGTCGAATACCTCGAGTTCGCCAACTGATTAATCCCATCCCACCAGACACCAGCTCATGGCCATGAAAAAATTCATCAACGACCCCAAGGACCTGACCAGGGAACTGCTTGAGGGCTTCGCCATCGCCCACGGCGACATCATCACCGTGACGTCCGACAAAATCGTCGGCCGCACCCAGCCCAAACCGGCCGGCAAGGTCGCGCTCGTCACCCTCGGCGGCGCGGGCCATGAGCCGGCCCTGAGCGGCTTCGTCGGCGAGGGCGCGTTGGACTACAGCGTCGTCGGCGACATTTTCGCCGCGCCGGGACCGCCCAAGGTGCTCGAAGCGATGCGCCTGGCGCAACGTGAGGCGGGCATTCTGTTGATCGTGCTCAACCATGCCGGCGATGTGATGAGCGCCGACATGGCGGCCGAACTGGCCGCCAAGGAGGGCCTCAAATTCCGCAAGATCCTCACCCACGAGGACATCGCGCCCGGGGCCGACGCCCCGGCCGAGGACAAGCGCGGCTTGGTCGGCTGCTGTCCGCTCTACAAGATCGCCGGCGCCGCTGCGGAAGCGGGCAAAAGCCTCGACGAGGTCCATGCCATCGCCAGCCGCTTCAACGACAACATGGCCACGCTGGCCGTGGCGATGCGCACCGCCACCCATCCGGCCAGCGGCCAGGCCATCTTCGATCTCGCCGATGACGAAATGGAAATCGGGATGGGCCAGCACGGCGAAGCCGGCACCGGCCCGAGTAAAATCCTCACCGCCGACCAGACCGCCGAGTTGATGTGTTCGCGGCTCGTTGCCGCCGTGAAGGCACAGGCGGGAGACCGCCTGCTGCTCATCATCAACGGTGCCGGAGCCACCACACTCATGGAGATGTACATCGTGCTGCGCGGCTGCAAGAAGTATCTCGACACCCAGGGCATCAGCATCGCTGCGGCACACTGCGGCGAGTGGCTCACCGTCCAGGAAATGGCCGGCTTCCAGATGTTTGTCGCCAAAATGGATGACGAATTGTTGGAGTATTACCACGCCCCGTGCCACACGCCGGCGCTGACGGTCAGGTGACGATTTGCGCACGCAGGGCAGGCCGCTGGCCTGCCCTGCTGGGTTGCATTGCGGTGGCAAATCCCCCGGCCCCAACGGGGCCAATTGTGATAGCCCAGGGTGCCACCCTGGACCGCCCGCCACCCGATGCCCCCACGGCCCCAACGGGGCCAAATCGGTTGACGATCATATCCATTTGCTCATTGCGCACCCGCGGACCTGCGCCCCGGCGGACTTGGTGCAAGTCTGGGATTGAACCCCATTTCGCCCTTTCAGGGCTGGGGGCTTTGGGTTCGTCTAACCCAATGCCTGGCCTTGGGCTATCACATTCTGCCGCGTTGCGGCAGCAGACCGCCATCCTCGTGCCGCCGGCAATCGGCCCCAACGGGGCCAAATCGCCCGGGAAAAACATTTGAAACATCTTTGTGGTTGATTTCGTAGTTCGCCAGGACAAAGCTCCCCCCGGGCGTGGTTCCGTGAGGATCCGCTTCAATTGATAGAAAATACGCATGAAAAATTTACAGGTGATGATTGGCCGGGCAGCCCTGCTGTCCTTGATGCTGGGTGCGGTGCCGGGTGGCAGCCTGATGGCGGCAACGTCGCAGGTGAAGCTCGGTTCGTGGTACACGAGCGGCCCCCTGAAGGCACAGGCCTTTAACGAGGTCCTGTTCCCGGAAAAGGGCGTTGATCTAACAGCGAAGAACCCCGCCGGCGCGGCGCTGTGGACCCCACAACCGCAGTGGACCGACGGCAAGTCCCAGGAATTGCCGCAGGGCGACGGCCGGGTCTCAACCTATCTGTTTCGCACGCTCACGACCGACAAGCCCGCGCAAGCGTCCGTCGGCCTCGGCAGTGACGATGGCTTGGAAGTCTGGCTCAACAGCAAAAAACTGCTCTCGCAAGACGTTGCGCGCGGCGTCTCGCCCGACAGCGCCATTGTCGTCCTCGACCTGCAACCCGGCGAGAACCAATTGCTGCTCAAAATCCACAATCAAAGCGGCAACCACGGGTTCTACTTTGCGCTGGGGGCCTGCCAAAGTCGCCTCGCGCCTTCCAGCGCCAAGGATTTTCCCGCGCTGCGCGGCGTCCCTAGCACGCGCGAGGCGCTCGAGGATATGCTCGCCACCCACGGTGACAAGTTTCCCAAGGGCAAGGAATTCCTCGGCCGTCTAACCGACCTGGAAAAGTCGATCAAGGATGCTGAAACCGCCTTGGCCGGCGGCGACCAGGGCGCCAGGCCACGCATTCAGGAGCTGGCTAACAATTTCGCCGCCCTGCAGCGCGAGGCCATGCTGGCCAATCCGCTCATGAACTTCGACAAACTCCTGTTGATCAAGCGCGGGGCCGGCAACCTCGGCCTGCCACAGAACTGGCAGGCCAACTGCGGCGTCGGCAGCACTGGCTACGACAACGAGATCGCCGTGCTGTCCCCGGTGAGCCCGCAGGGCAACCTGACCACCCTGATGAAGCCCACCAAGTCGGAGTTTGTGGGCGACCTCAAGCTGGATTTTGGCGGCGACAAGATGCTGTTCTCGATG
>JAPLUI010000303.1 GCA_026397725.1 Verrucomicrobiota bacterium
GGATCACGGTCCGGATCTCCGACGACTCCGACGACCAACCGTCCTCAACCTGACCCACAGCCGGCGCTCAACCCGGTCGCGCTTCAGGGAATCCAACTTGCTCCACGCATTGGCTCTTTTGAGGTCGAACGCTGAGTTCTGTCAGTACCAAATCCCGGTTGTCGCAGCGGGTACGGGGACGCTGCAACTCCGGGTTCCCGCCGGCGCCACCATGACCGATTTGGCCGACATCCCGCTCGACACCAGTTCCGCAATCCTCGACGACACCACGATCAACGTGGTGGCCAAACCGATCGGCGTGACGGGCGGCGATTTTGAAAGCCCAACGGTGACGAGTCAGACAGCTGGCATACCCCTGTGGTTCGACAACACCGTGCAATACGCCGACTGGCTGCAGCCAGCGAACCATGATTTCGGGACGAGTCACGGGTCTCAGTGTGCGTTGCTGCAGCGGATTGGTGGCAATCGCGGCTATATCTATCAGTCCCTGGGCCAGTTGGAGGCGGGGGCGTCGAGCTTGGATTGGTCTTTTGATCATGTCCGGTATAACCCCGCCCTGCGCACGACTGCTACTGGGACTGCTGACATGCGCTTCTTCTACGGGGTGGCCTTGGCCGCCGGCGATGGGGCGGACATCGATACCCTGGGCTTCACCCAGATCGGCAGCACGATCAGCATTCCGGCAGTGACAACCACCGATGCGCATCGCTCCGGTTCGGTGGATGTTTCCTCCGTGCCCGCGGGGGCGACCATCTGGGTGGATTTCACATACACCGGGACGGTTGATGATGGCCAGGTATTCATGCTCGACAACATTGTTACACTGATCGACACGCCCACTGCGGGGTACGCCGCGTGGCAAGCGACCAATGGCGCCACCGGACAGACGCTCGACCAGGACCACGACAACGACGGCGTGGCCAACGGCATCGAGTACTTCCTCGGCGGCAACACCAACACCACCGGCTTCAAACCGCTGCCCGGCGTATCTAACAGCGGTGGTGCCCTCAGCGTCACCTGGACCAAGGCGGCCAATTACACCGGCAGCTACGGCCCCGACTTCGTGGTGGAAACGTCCGAGTCTCTATCAGGAGGCTGGGTGCCGGAATCCTCGCCCGGCGCCGTCACCATCACCGGCAACGAGGTGAAATACACCTTCCCGTCACCGCTCGGCAGCAAGAACTTCGCCCGCCTCGTCGTCACCGGCCCGTGACCGGAAAACCGGGCGTGGCGGCCTCGCCACGCCCTACCAATCGCCAACCGTACCCCAAAAGCGGCAGGTCACTCGCGATGATTTTATCGATGAATTCCCGATTTGGTGAAAGGTCGGGTGCTTGCGGGCGTTTTGGTGCGTCGAGGACGACGCGCATTTCCATAGATCATCCATTGCAACCAAACCACAGACCAAACATGAAAGCCATGAATCAAACCATGAATCGCAAGCACCGAGCGGGAACCGCAGTATTGTTAGGGATTTGCGTCACGCTGGGACTTGCCGTCGCGGCCCCGGGCCAGTCACCCGCCCTGACCCCGGCCGGAGAGAAACTCCAGGCGCAGTATGCGACGGCGTTCAAGGACGTGCAGGCGGAGATCACCAAGGCCGTGCCGCCCGTCAATGAGCCGAAGAAAGCCACGTTCCAGGCCGCTCGCGAGGCGGTTAGAAAAGCCCAGGCGGATGTGGCTGCGGCGCAGGCGCCCTTCGACAAGATCGAGGGGGCGGAAGGATTGGTGGGTCACCGCAAGGGCAAGTGGATCGGCGGTGCCGAGAAAGGCATTGCCGCTGCGGAGGCGGCGCTGAAGAAGGCGACCACGGACGCGGAACGCGAAGCCGCGAAGAAAGATCTGGCCCACTGGCAGGCGGACCTCGAAGCCGGCCGCAAGGCGCTGGTGGTATCACAGGCGGCCCTGGACGCGGCCAAGGCGGATGAAGCGAAGTACAAGCAAGCCAAACAAGCCGCCCAGGCCGCGCTGGATGCGGCGGTGGCGAAGGAATTGCAGGCAGCCAAAGACTTGCTCGCCGACGCGATGCCGTTCTTGTCGAGTGACAAGCTGGATGCGCAACTCGTCAAGTGCGCCGTGCTGGCCAATGCCACGCCGAAGGGGCTGACGGAATTCGCGCAGCAGGGTAAGGAACAGGAAGCGCTGGTGGTGAAGCTCCTCGCCGACACCGCGCTAATGAAGGAGATGCTCGGGGCTGGCGGGGCCAAGGATGGAAAGTATGGGGCGGCCATGCAAATTTATACCTCCATTCAAAAAGCCAGCCCGCGGGCCAAGGAGGGCATCTTCCAGCGTCTGGCGGTGGCCACCAGCATCGAGCATGCGGAGCCGGTAAAGCAGGTAAATCCCGTCGCCGCCGCCAACGCCCCGGCCTTTGTGGATCCCGTGAAACGCTACCTGCATTTCGAAAAAGCCTACCTCGGCGGCGAACTCGACCCCGCCTTCAAGGATCTGTCCGCTTGGGAATTGCGCAACGTCATCAATGGCAATGAGCCGGATGAAACCCTCATCTGGGGACGCGCGATGCTCCGCAACTACCGCCCCGACCACATCCTCAATCCAGACTACGGCTGGCGCTATTCGGGCGCGGTGACCACGGATGTCAAATACGGCTCGGAAAATGTGAAGTTCGACCGCCCGGAGCTGCAGGACTATCAGAACATCATCATGAACGGTGGCGTCTGCGGACGGCGCGCGTTCTTCGGCCGGTTCATCCTGCGGTGCTTCGGCATCCCGACCGTGGCCCGGCCCCAGGTCGGCCACGGGGCGCTGGCCCATTGGACCCCGGACGGATGGATCGTCAATCTGGGCGCAGGCTGGGGCAGTCGCGAATCCAATGGGGTGATGCAGATGACGGACGCCGACTTCGTCCTGGAAACGCAGTCCCGCAAACACCCGCAGGAATTAGCGAAAGCCCTGCGTGCCCAGTGGGCGGGCGATGCGCTCGGCGAACCGAAATACATCAGCATGCAGCCGGGTTCCGGAGGCTTGTGGAATGTGCTCTCCCAGTTCCAGAAAATGCTGATCGTTGCCGAAACCAAGGCGGTCACACTCGCCGCGCGCGGCACGGAACTGGGCGAGGCCAACCTGTCGGCTGAAACCATGGCCACGGCCTTGGTGAAAGCGGAGGTTTCGCAGGACGACATGAAGATCGCCACCTCGACGGACGGCGTGATCACCATCCCCGCCGCCGCCTGCGAAGGTGGCAATCCGTTAGTCAAGAGCTTCCTCGGCGGTCAACAGATGACCTGCGCCCAGCCATTCCATTTCGATGTCAGTGTTCCGAGAGCCGGCAAATACCAGCTCAGCACGCGCATCGTCACCGTGCGTGACACCTCACCCCTCCTGCTGACGCTGAACAAGGCCACGGAAGGGATCGGGATGCCCATTCCCTACACGCTCGGAGCTTGGCAGCAGACTCCGCCGGTGACGGTGGAACTCAAACAGGGCGGGAACACCCTTGCCTTCACCAATCAGACCAGGGCCTTCGCACTCAAGGATCTCACGCTCACGCCAGTGAAGTAAAAGGAAATCCCTCTCAGACATCAGCCCCTCATGCGCACCCATCTTGAAAAGCAATTTCCTACTACAATCACTATGAAATCCACAACTTCAGAATCTTGTTTGGGAATGCAACTGTCTCGCCGGTGCGTTTTGGGTGCAATGGCAGCCGTGGCGCTTGCCCTGCCGGCAAGGGTCTGCGCCGAAACGGTCGGCGTGTTTTATGATCCGGCTGTGGAGCAGATCAAGATTGCCGCCGGCGACGTGAAAGCGGCGTTGGAGAAAAACAAGTTCACGGTGGAAATGTTGCCGGTGGCCTCGCTGAAGGCATCGTATCCCAACAAGAAAGTTGTCATCGCCCTGGCGTCCGATGCCACCGTGACCGCTGCGCTCGTCGCTCAAGGTGGAAGCAAAGTGGCCGGGTTGGGCGAACAGGCGTATGGGCTGCGAACCACGGAAACTCCGCAGAAATCCTTCTGGGCGCTGGGCGGCGACGCGAACGGCGCGATGTATGGCGGATTTCAAATTGCCGAGAATCTCAAATTCAACCAGTTCGCCGGCAGCTACCACAACGAGGAGTCGCCGGCCATTCTGAAACGCGGCATCAAACTCAACCTGCCGTTGGATCTCAACAGCGCCACTTACTTTTCGGCCAGCAGGGTGAGCGACTCCGCCAAGCAGGCGATTCCCCATGTGTGGGACATGGGTTTCTGGGCCGCGTGGTTCGATGAGATGGCGCGGAATCGTTACAACGTCGTTTCCGTCTGGAACAATCATCCGTTCACTTCGATGATCAAAATGGCGGATTACCCCGATGTCGCCATTCAGAATGTCACCGGATACGACGGCTACTCGAAGGTCATGTCCATGGATGAGAAGATCGACCACTGGAGGAAGGTCATGGCTTACGCACATTCGCGCGGCTTCGATTTCTATCTGATCAACTGGAACATCTGGACCGACGGCGCGACCGGCAAATACGGAATCACCGACGACAAAGAGAAAGCCACGACCAACCCGGCGACCATCACCTACATGAGGAAGTGCATGACGACACTTCTGGAGACTTACCCGGATCTCGACGGCTTCGGCATCACGCAAGGCGAACATATGTCCGGCAACAAGGCAGATGAAGCGGCGTTTTTGGGAAACACCTACGGCAAGGGCATGGCGGAATACGCCAAGCGCCATCCCGAACGGAAACTGCGATTCATCCATCGCTGGCACATGGCGGATTTTCCGGAGATTAAAAAAAGTTTCGCCGGGCTGATGCAGCTTCCCAATGTCACATTCGACATGTCCTACAAATACAGCAAGGCGCACATGTATGCGACGCCTGTGCCTGGCTGGATGACAGACAACGAACAGAATGCGCTCCGGGAAAACGGCCTGAAGTCCTGGCAGACGGTTCGCAATGACAGTTTATACTTCGTCCATTGGGGAGACCCGGATTTCGCGCGGGCTTATTTGAAGGGCCTGCCGGGACAGGGCGATTGGTTCAGGGGATTCTTGATGGGTTCGGATGGATTCGCCCCCACCAAGGTATTTTATAGCAAGAACAGCGCGACGCAGGGACTTCTCGAAGTCCACCGGCAGTGGTATCTGTTCATGCTGTGGGGCCGCCTCGCCTACAATCCGGCCACCCCCGACGCGGTGTTCAAGAACCACATGGCACTCAGGTTTCCTGAAGTTTCCCCGGAGAAATTGTTTGCCGCCTGGAGCAAGGCCTCACGCGGATTGCCCAAGGCCACCGACCTCGTTCATGGGAAGATGCAACTCGACTTTCAGTGGTGGCCGGAGGGTTGCCAATCGCAAAATGGTTTTGTGACGGCGGCGATGTTCGCCGCCGCCGACCCCGGCAAAGGCTCGACGCTGTGCAGCATTGCCGACTCCGCAGCGAACAAATGCGCCGGCGGCAAAAGCTCCTATGCACTGGCCGATGAAATCGAAGCGGATGCCTTGGCGGCTCTTGCCATTGTCGCCAAAATGAACTCAGCGCCGAACACCGAGTTGGGCGTGACGATCAACAGCATCAAGTCCATGTCCTACCTCTCGATTTACTATGCATGCAAAATCCGCGGAGCGACGCACCTGAAGGCCAGTGACAAGGAGAAGGCCAGAGACGCGCTGGGCACGGCCTACTGCTGGTGGATGAAGTATTCCAACCTGATGGACTCCATGTTCACGGGAATGAAAATGCAGCGCACCGAAGATCTTCCCAACTGGCATGTGCATGACAAATCCGTGCTCAAGGAATACACCGACCTCGGCGGCGTTGGGACACCTTCCTGCGAGGAGAACAATTCAAAATAACTTCGCCCTATGAAGAACCGTCATGTCAGCTTGCTCCTTGTCCCCCTGCTGCTCGCCCCGCTGAAGCCGCTGAGCGCCGCTGACTTACTCCCAGTCGGTGTGTTGTGCAGCGCCGCCACTCCAATGCTCGCCGCCTCTTCGGTAAGCGGTGAACTCAAACAATGGCACAAGGTCACCCTCACACTCGATGGACCGCAGGCGACGGAGACGGACACCGATCCGAATCCGTTCACCGATTACCGGATGGAGGTGACGTTCATCCATGAGTTCGGCACGCCCAGCTACAAAGTGCCGGGCTACTTTGCTGCCGATGGCAACGCCGCCGAGACTTCGGCCACATCCGGGAACAAATGGCGCGCGCATCTCTCGCCGGACAAGACGGGCAAGTGGACTTACAAAGTCTCGTTTCTCAAGGGCAAAAATGTGGCGGTGGACGAGAGCGCGAAGGGCACAGCCGTCGCCGGCTCTGACACTCTCAGCGGCAGCTTCCACGTCGCCTCCACCGACAAGACCGGGCGCGATTTCCGCGCGAAGGGCCGGCTGACCTATGTGGGCGGGCATTATCTGCAATTCGCCGGCACGAAGGAGTATTTCCTCAAGGCGGGTGCGGATGCCCCGGAAAACTTCCTCGCCTATCGCGAGTTCGACGGTGATTTCACAAAAGATGGTCACAATGACAACTTGGTGAAAGACTGGAAGCCGCACGTGCAGGACTGGAAGCCCGGCGATCCCACTTGGCAGAACGGCAAGGGCAAGGGTATCATCGGCGCAGTGAATTATCTGGCGGGCAAGGGCGCGAACGCGGTGTCGTTCCTCACGATGAACATCCGCGGCGACGACCAGAACGTTTTCCCTTATGTGTCCTACACCGATTACGCGCATTTGGACGTTTCGCGTCTGGACCAGTGGGAACTGGTGCTGGCGCATGCGCAGAAGCGCGGTTTGTTCCTGCACTTCAAGACGCAGGAGGCAGAGAACCAGGGGTTGCTGGATGGCGGCGAAACCGGCCCGCAGCGGAAGCTCTACTACCGCGAGTTGATCGCGCGGTTCGGGCATCACCTCGCGTTGAACTGGAACATGGGCGAGGAGATTGGTCCGGGGCTGGAGAAAGCGCCGACCCCGCCCCAGCTCACGCCGCAGCGACTGGCGATGGCAGAGTATTTCCACAGGAACGATCCCTACCGTCATCACGTCGTCATTCACAACGGGAGGATGGCGTTCGACGATCTCCTCGGGCCGAAGTCAAAATACACCGGTGTTTCGATCCAATACAGTTGGAGTGCTGCGCACCAGAAGACGTTGGAGTGGCTCAAGAAATCCGAGGCCGCCGGCAAGCCGTGGGCGGTCGCCAACGACGAGCAGAATCCCGCCGAAATGGGCGTGCCGCCCGATCCCGGCTACCAGGGGCACAGCGGTGAAGGCATTCAAGACGGCAAGCCGTACACGCTGCACGACGTTCGGAAGAGCTGTCTCTGGGGCACGCTGCTAGCCGGCGGCTGGGGCGTGGAATACTACTTCGGCTACAAGCTTCCGCAGTCCGATCTCAGTTGTCAGGATTACCGCAGCCGTGACCAGAGTTGGGACTACTGCCGCATTGCGCTGGAGTTCTTCCCGGCGAACCAGATTCCGTTCTGGGAGATGCAGAACGCCAACGCACTCGTCGGCAACGCGGCGAACACGAATGACAAATACTGCCTGGCCAAAGCGGGCGAGGTGTATGTCGTGTTCCTCGCCAACGGGGGCACAACCGATCTCGATCTGAGCAGCGCGAAGGGAACATTCACCGTGCAGTGGTTCAACCCGCGCACGGGCGGCAAACTGGCGGATGGCTCGGTGAAATCCGTCGCGGGAAGCGGTCGAGTATCGCTGGGCAATCTGCCGGCGGATGCCGGTCAGGACTGGCTGGTGGTGGTGCGGCGGTAACGCAATGCCCGCCAGATGATGCCATAACTTTATGAGGCCAACCCCCCAAAACCAATTTCCTGTCCATGATGGGCGAAACCATCGCACTCACCTTGACGGGATCCTGACATCCGCATGCGGAGCCGCTTCATTTTCCCTTTCCCGGACCTGCCTCCCGGAATTCTCCACCCAAGTGAAACAGCAAAACCCCTGACATTTCATATGAAACACAAAGCGTTGTTCATCATCTGCACGCTACTCATCACCTGCGTATGTGCGCAGCCAAGCCGCGGCTCGGAACTCGCTGAAGGCTTCAGGAATCCTTCAGGAGCGGCCAAGACCTGGGTTTACTGGTGGTGGCTGAAGGGATGGATTGATGAAGAAGGAATTCGGGCTGACCTGGATCACATGAAAAACATGGGCATTTCCGGAGCCTTGGTTTTCCATGCCGGGCCGGCCGAGAATCAAACGCCTTTCACCACGGAATTCATGAGTCCCCGATGGCGGGAGCTGTTCAGGTTTGCTGTGGAGCAGGCGGCCCTGCGCGATATTGAAATCGGCCTGAACCTGTGTGACGGCTGGAACGCTGGTGGTCCATGGATCACAGAGCAATATGCAATGAGCACGAAGCATACGATCAAGGCGTCCGGAGGAACACGCGGTTTTGAGCTGGATGCGTTCAATCCTGCGGCCATGGACCTCCACTGGGAAAACATCGTCGGAAAACTCATCGATGAAGCAGGACCGAAATGGCGCGATCAATATGTGGGCAAGGCATTCAAATACACTCACATCGATAGTTGGGAAGGCGGGGACCCAACGTCATCGCCTGTTCTGGCAGCAGAGTTTAAAGCCCGCCGTGGCTACGAACTCGGAAGCAAGAGTGGCATTCGCTATACCGAAGACTTCGACCTGACACGCGCAGAACTTTGGGTCGACAATTATTACGGGCGTTTGACCGAGAAGAGCCACGCCATGAACATGCAGACCCATAGCGAGGCGGGCGGACCGAGTGTTCCGTTGTATCACTATATGGCTGATTTGCTGCGCAATTTCGGATCCCAAGACATCGTCATGGGGGAGTTCTGGGCGAGGGAAGACGGCACGTGCATCAAATTCCATAATGAAGCACGAACGAGTAATTTACAGAAAGAGGATCTCATTAAGAGCGCTTCCTCAGCCGCCCATATCTATGGCAAAAAGATTGTTCAGGCCGAAGCGTTTACCAAAATTCAGAAAAACTTCACCATGTCGTTCTGGGATCTAAAGGACATCGGCGACAGGGCCTTTTGCCAGGGGCTGAACCGCAACGTGCTTTGCTTCATGGTGGCTCAGGCTGGGAATGGCGCCAAGCCCGGTTATGCTTGGCGGGATGTCGGCATGGAATTTTCCCGCACCATGACCTACTGGCCCATGGGCAAGGCCTGGATCGACTACCTGAACCGTTGTCATCACCTGCTGCAGGAGGGCGAGTTTGTCGCGGATTTCCTGTATTTCCATGGTAACCGGGGTCCTGTCACCATGCCGGCGAAATTTCACATGAAACCGGGCAAGCCCGTGGGGTATGATTGCGATTTGGTGAATGCCCACGCATTGCTGACCCGGGCCGTGGCCAAAGACAAAATGGTCAGTTTTCCCGGCGGACCGTCATACCGCTATCTTGTGCTTAGGGAAGGGAACACGGACGCCCTAACTCCTGCAGTGCTGAAAAGAATTCTGGAGCTTGTTTCCGCAGGAGTCACTTTGGTTGGTTGCGCTCCCGATCGCAATTTTGGGAACGAAGGCCTTCCCGCCAGTGATGAAGCGTTCACGAAATTGAGAGAAGAAATCTGGGGGCAGAATCCAGGCGGCTCCGGCAAGCGGGCTGTAGGAAGCGGTCGCGTCATCTGGGGGACGTCGCTGCAAGACCTTGTGAATCAGGACAAGCTGGCACCGGATGTGGAGATTGTTGAAGATGCCGCCACCGCTGCGCTACCTGCATCCGTGATGAGCGGATTGATCAATCCAGGCTTTGATTATGTCCACCGCAAGATAGGAAAGATGGATGTCTACTTCGTGGCTAACCTTAGGAATGCAAAGGCCGCAGGGGATTTCACCTTCCGCAGTCATGGCCAGCCCCAGATCTGGAATGCCGTGGATGGCTCGATCCAAAACATGCCTGAGCATACTGCGGTTGGTGACAATCGAGTCAGAGTATCCCTGAACTTTGAAGCGCGTCAGAGTTTGTTCGTGGTGTTTGGAAGCCGTGAAAACGGAAAAGGCGCTTACGACAACAACCAGATGGTCTTTGATCATGAGATCAATGGCCCCTGGGACGTGGCATTTGATAAGGAATGGGGAGGGCCCTCTTCCATCCAGTTCGCCCGCTTGACGGATTGGAAGGACCATGAAAACAATGGCATCAAATACTATTCCGGTACTGCGAGCTACACAAAGCCCTTTGACCTGCCAGAGGGACTTCGGGGCGGCAAGAAGGCCATTTATCTCGACCTAGGCGACGTGAAAGACATGGCGGAGGTGACCTTGAATGGCACCAGGCTGGGGGTGCTGTGGTGTGAGCCGTTCCAACTCGATATCAGCAGTGCTGTCAAAAACAGCGGAAACATTTTAAAAATCAATGTTGTCAACAAGTGGTCCAATCGCCTGCTTGGCGACGAGGTGCTCAAGGAGAAATATACCACAGGCAATGCCTCCCATGCCACCACCCTGTTTCCGTCAGGCTTGCTCGGTCCGGTGAAATTGGGGCGACCCGCTGATGCAAAACAATAGGGCCTGCTTGTCGACAATGACCATGTGTAGCTTGCTGTTTTGGATGACCTGAAAGCCGTGAAATAGACCGACACGATTGAGACACCGAAAAATCGAGAAAAGGAAGAACCTATGAAGAAACATATCACCACCATGCAAATGAATCTCGCCCGCCCGGCCATCGCGCTCGCCTTGCTTGTCGCTCCGCAGTTGACCACTCCCGCGGCGGCTGAGCAGACAAAAAAAGTCAAGGTTTACATCCTCTCCGGCCAGTCGAACATGGTCGGCATCGGCCAGGTCACTGGAGGCGACTCACGCTGGGGGAAGGAATTCACCGATACGGCGCTTTCGATCTATGAGGGAACTCCTGATGCCAAGACAGACTATGACAAATTGAAACCTGCGAAGACCATCCCGCTCGCGGAGTTTGGAGGCGTGAATTCCGTGAATGGCAAGCCGTTTCCGAAGGAAGGGGTTTCCGTGCTCCGCGGACAGATCACCATGCCGGTCACGGGGGTTTATGAGTTCAGTTCGGGCTATGGTGCTTCTGAGCAAAGCATCATGGTCGTGGACGGGGTGGAGGTCTATCGCAGGGAACCCGGCGGAAAGGCGTTTCAAGCCGCCGTCAAACTGGAAGCCGGCAAGAAGGTGCCCTTCAAGGTGACCTACCTCAACCAGGAAGGCAGCGCCGTTGGCTGGTATTCGCGCAAGGACATTCCCGGGACCCTCAAGTCGTTGGTCGGATTCGACGGCAAATTCAAATACCTCGTCAATGACAAGGGCGAGTTCGTTCCGCGCGACGATGTGTGGTACACCGGAGTCGTCACCGCCACCGCCAACAAGTGGCTCGACATCGGTTGCGGCGCATCCGCCACCAGCATCGGTCCGGAGTTGGGATTCGGCCACATGGTCGGCAATCACCATGATGAACCCGTGCTCATCCTCAAGGCCAGCCAGGGCAACCGGTCCCTCGGCTGGGATTTTCTACCCCCAGGGTCGGAGAGTTTCGAAGTCACGGATGCGGAAGCCAAGACCTGGGTGTATGCCGGATACAAACAAACGCCTGACCGCTGGCAGAAAGGCACCGAACCGAAGCCGGTTGATTGGTATGCCGGGAAACAATACGACGACTGTTTCAACGCGGCCAAGGAAGTGCTCGCCAAGTTCGACGAGAAATACCCGCAGTGGAAGGGCAGGGGATACGAAATCGCCGGCTTCGGCTGGTGGCAGGGCCACAAGGACGGCGGCGAGCAAGGCAAAGGCCCCGCCGGCGTCCATGCCCGGCGCTACGAGCAGAACCTCGGCCACCTGATCAAAACACTGCGCAAGGAATTCAATGCTCCCAACGCACCCTTCGTGGTTGCCTCCTGCGGATTCAACGGCGGCGAAGGCTGGGAACCCGGCAGCAGCGCTGACACCATCTTCAAGGCGCAGATGAACGTGGGAGATTCCGCCAAACATCCGGAGTTCGCAGGCACGGTGAAATCGGTCGATACCCGCTTGTTCTATCGGAAGCCTGAGGTTTCCCCGCGCAACCAGAGCTTCCACTACCACGGCAATGCCGAAACCTACATGCTGGTGGGCGAGTCGATGGGTAAGGCAATGTTGGAGATGCAAAAGAAGTGAAATGACAAGCGATACAATCATGATACCATCCAATTCCTCGTCCATTTCGTTCCATTCCAATCGCTCTTCGACGAGGCATCGAAATCCGCTCCGCCGGAATTCTGGCTCTGGGACGGCATCCACCCGTCAGTCGCAGGACATGCGATCATGGCGAACAAATGGAGGGAGGTAATCGGGATTTGAGCCGCCTGCCACCGGGCCTCGCGGACCATGGCATCCTCGCCGCGCACCGCATCGAAGAGGGCGTCGATTACAGCCTGGACCAGGACGCCTGCCCTCGCCGCGTTCATGAATACGGAAAGACCTATTGAATAATGAATACGAAATGTACACGCCTCCTCGCAGCTCTTTGTGGGATCATATCGTTCACGGCCCAAGCCGCCGACCGTAAACCCAATTTCATCTTCGTCATTGCCGACGATCACCGCTGGGATGCCATGGGCTCCGTCCAAAAAGAACACGGAGACAAGGCACGCTATCCGTGGTTTGAAACCCCGAGCATGGACCGCCTCGCCGCCGAAGGCGTGCGCTTCCGCAACGCGTTCATCACCCACTCGATCTGCTCGCCGGGCCGCGCTGGTTTTCTCAGTGGCCAATACACCCACGTCAACGGCATCATGGACAATGATACCAGTTTTCCGGAAAATACCGTCACCCATGCCAGCCTGCTGCGCGATGCCGGATACAAGACCGCCTACTTCGGCAAGTGGCACATGGGCGACCAAAAGGAACGCCCCGGGTTCCAACACTACGCCAGCTTCATCAACCAGGGGATCTATCAGAACTGTCCATTCAGTATCAATGGCACGGTGACCCCCACCACCGGCTGGGTCGATGATGTCAGCACCGACTTCGCCATCGACTGGATCAAACAGAACGGAAGCAAGCCATTCTCGATGGTGCTCGGTTTCAAAAGCCCGCACAACAAACGCGGCGGCGACAACCTTCCGGAGCGCCTGCGCAGTCTCTACGACGGTAAAACCACCAAGAAGACGCCCAATTGTGACAGCATCGCTGTTTACATGAAGCCTCTCCTCGAAGCTGGCAAGAGTCTTGAGGTCGCCTATGCCACCAACGCCGTCCACCTCGACTACCTCCGCCACATCAAAGGCATCGATGAAAATCTCGGACGTTTGTTAGACGCGCTCGACCAACTCAAACTCGCCGAAGATACCGTGGTCGTCTATACCAGTGACAATGGCTTTTACCTCGGCGAGCATGGGCTCGGCGACAAGCGCGCGCTTTACGAAGAAGGTCTCCGCATTCCCTTCATCATTCGCTACCCCCGCCACTTCCCGAAGGGCAAGCTGGTCGATGCAATGATCATCAACCAGGATCTTGCCCCCACCTTCCTCGACCTCGCCGGACTTCCGGCAAACCCGGGCATGCACGGCGTGAGCTTCAAACCACTCGCCCTCGGCAACAAACCCGCGGCTTGGCGCACCTCCTTCCTTGCCTACTATCGCAAGGAACTCGGCGATACGCCCACCTGCCGAGGCATCCGCACCGAAAATGCCAAACTCATCGTTTATAAGAACAAACCGGAGTGGACCGAGGTCTATGACCTGAAGAACGATCCCTACGAACTCAACAGCCTGCCGGCCGACGGACCACTCGCCAAGCAACTCGCAATCGAGTTGGAAAAACAGATGAAGGCGGTCGGTTTCGAACAGTGAAGCCCTGATGAATAACTAAGAAACGAAAAATTTATGAACAAGCGACACACAAGCACGGCGTTCTTCGCCATCACTGCGGCCTTGCTGCTATTACCCTGCGCATTATTGGCCGCACAGGAGAAGCCCGCACCCGCACCCGCACCCGCGATCGAGCTCGGCTCACCCTTCCGCGACAACGCGGTCCTGCAGCGCGAAATGCCGCTGCCTGTGTGGGGCTGGAGCAAGCCGGGAACCACGGTGACGGTGGAATTCGCCGGTCAGAAGGAAAGCGCCAAGGCCGGTGCCGATGGCAAATGGATGCTCAAGCTCAAACCACTCATCGCCAGTGCCGATCCCGCGGAAATGGTGGTGCAGGAGGCGGCGAACAAAGTGGTCATCAAAAACATCGTCGTGGGGGAAGTCTGGATGGCCTCGGGACAATCCAACATGCAGTGGCTCGCCGCCAGATGCGATGTGAATCAAATTGTCGCCGACCTCAAGGCCAAGGGCGAGTCGCCACCCATCCGCGAATTTCAGGTCGCCGGGGCCTACTCGGCTCTGCATCCGATTGAGCGTGCCACGGGCGTATGGGCGGACGGCGATTACGGAAACTACAGCGCCATCGCCTTCGCCTTCGCTCACAAGCTTTATTGCGAACTCAAGGTGCCCATCGGCATCCTCAATTGCTCCTGGAGCCAGACGGCCATCGAGTCATGGATTCCGCGGGTGGGCTACGCCACGGCGGAAGACGACTACGGCAAGGAAATCCACCGCAAGTGCCTGTTGACCGATCCGCGCACGCCCGAGCACAAGGAAGCATGGAGCACATTCTACAAGTCGCTGGACGACCAGATCGCCGCCAATCAGAAAATGGTGAAAGCCGGCATAAGGCCACCCGCCATCAAGCCCGTCCCACCCGGCAACATGGCCGAAAACAGGGATGCCACCTGGATGTTCAACGGACGCTTGAACCCGGTGGTGCCCTACGCCATCCGTGGCGCGATCTGGAACCAGGGCTGGGCCAACCGCCAATCCGGACTGCTCTACTACAACAGCCTGCACAACATGATCCGCGGCTGGCGCCTCGTCTGGGACAAACCCGAACTCCCCGTCTATTTCCACCAGTTCTACTGCCCCGACAAAGATCATTCCGGTAAACCAAGCCTCGACAGCACGGCTGAGATGCGTCTCGGCACCTGGCTGGCGCGGGACATCCCGCACACCGGCATGGCCTGCCAGATCGATATCCAAGGTGCAATCCACTACTTCAACAAGGCCCTTCCCGGAAAACGCCTCGCCCTGCACGCGCTCAAGAATCAGTATGGCAAGAACGTCGTGGCCGATAGTCCGATGATCAAATCCCATGAGATCAAAGGTGACACGGTCACCATTTCCCTTGACTTCGCCGAGGGCGGATTGCTCGTCGGCCAAGCGGATGAGAAGAACCTGATCGAAGCCCCCGCCGTTCTCGAAAACAGCGAGGACAAGGTGAAGCTCTTCTACCTCGCCGGGGAAGACCGCGTGTGGCATCCGGCCTCGATGAAGATCGAAGGAGACAAAATCGTTGTCCGCTCGCCCGGCGTCAAAGCGCCGAGAGGTGTCGCTTACGGCTCGGAAGGCATCGGTTCGCTGCCGAATGTCTATAACAAGGCGATGCTGCCGCTCGTTCCCTTCATCTATTACGACAACAAACTCGTCACCAGCAAGGACTGGCCGGGTGGCAAAATCGTCATCGCCGATGAGCAGATCGACACCGCCAAGGATGGCAAGGTGTATGAATTCCGCAAGATGCCGCTCTTGAGCCAGCAGTTCGATGACAACGCGGTGCTGCAGGCCGGCAAGCCCGTGACGATCTGGGGTTCCACCCGCAACTATGGCGAGTGGCAGGTCGAGCCGGAAAAGGGCGACTGCAAGGTGGAGTTCGAATTCGGCGACATCAAAAAAACCATCGCCGTCACCCCGGACATGGCGGAGTGGCAGGTGACCCTGCCTCCCATGAAGGTGGGCACCACGCCCTTCACCCTGAAGGCGCGCTTCACCATCAATGGCGAAACGGTGCATCAGCGCGAAGCAAAGAACATCGTCTTCGGCGATGTCTGGTATCTCGCCTTGCCTGCGGGACCATTCACCGCAACGGAGGTCAAGCCATCCGGACAGATCGTGCGCATGATCGAAAACGAGTCGATGCGCGATGGCCACGGCATGCCGAGCCGGTTCAGCATCGCCACATCGCGCGGACTGCGGGCCGAAAACCGCTTCGCCTCGTACTGGAAGGACGCGCAGGGATTGGCGGCATTCTTCGGCCACGGCATCGCCGCCAAAACGAAGAACCCGGTCGGCATCATCTTCATGCAGAGCAAGACCGATGTGGCGCTCAAGAACTGGATCGCGGCGGACTTCCTGAACCAGGCTCCGAGCCTGATGGCGGACTACAAGACCGTCGGCAGCCAACACACGGATAACCCGCATTACCTGGAAAACATCCGCCGCTACATCGCCGATTGGCAGAAGTATTGGGGCACCTACATCCCCGCGATGATCGAGACCAAGGCCGCCCCGGATGGCGCCCAATGGGGTGTGTTTCCAACGCTCGCGCCTGAGATCGGCGATTCGCAAGCCACCATGACCTACAATGTGAATGTCGATTGCTTCTCACCCGGGCAAGTGAGCGGGGTGGTTTTCCTCTGCGGAAACAAGATGATCGCGGACGCACAAGGAGCAAACTTCGGCCCCGAAATGTCCGCGCTCGCCAATTGCTTCAAGTCCAGGTTCGGCGGAGACGATGTGCCGTTCTTCTACACCATCCCCGCTTCATCCCTGGCTCCCAAGATCACCAAACCGCAGTCGATCAAAGGCGCGGGCACCGCGATCGAAGTCGACCAATGGTCCGCCGCCAAGCCCGGCAGCAAGCCTAACGACAAGGCGGAACTCACCGCCGCCAGCTCGAGAATCGCATCACTATTGGAGCAAGTGGTTCAAAAATCGTCTGCTGCCAGCACCAAACAATAATCAGCGATTCACCTGCAGGGAATCCGCACGCAAGCAATCCGACATGGAAAACCGTCTCATCCAGGGGGATACTTGCGGCGCGAAAACCTCGTGGTCATGCCTACTCCCGGGCATAGCTTGCCAATACAACATGTTGGCACAAAAGCCATCCCCATCTCCGATATATCCATCATGAAGCCCACAGCCACCCTCAGCTCGTTCGCCGCCGCGCTGCTCGCAGGAATCGTCCCGGCCGCATTGCTGCTGGCCTCCGCCCGAGCAGGAACGATGTCCGCTAGCCTCACCCCGCCTGCGGTCGTCGGCGACGACATCGCGAACTACGGCGAAGTGAACGGCTCCGAAAAATGGTGGGCCGAGAACAGCACCGGCACCGGCGGGGCGAAAGGGCAGACATTCCGCACCCCCGGCGGGGCCGCGTTGCTGCGCGCGGTGACCTATCAGGTCACGGAAAGCCAGAAGGCGGAGCCCACCAAAAAATATTCAGTCCGCCTCGGCACGGTCTCGGGATCGACCTTCACTCCGGTGTATTCGGAGACTTTCACGCAGTCCTTCACCTGGAATGGCGGCGAGTTCATGACCTGGACCTTCACCACGCCTCCCCTGCTCAACGGCGACACCACCTATGCCGTTGACATCGGCATGACCTCGAGCACCTCGGGGTGGGAGACCGGCATCCCTTACCTGAATGTCACCGCCAACGAAGACACCGGCGGCCAGCTCTACACATCGGGCACCGGCACAGCAGGCATCGGCAACACGGCCATGGCGCTCGCGGTGAACAGCGACCGGATTTTCCATCTCGACATCGAGGCTCCTTCCGGGCCGGTGCTGCAGTTCGCCGCAGGCAACCCGCCGGACAATTCCGCCGCCGCGCTGGTACCTCCCGAGCTGGTGGCCACCTTCAACCAGAACCTCGCCGCCGGGACCGGCAACATCACCATCCGCAATCTAACCGATGCGACCGATACCAACCTCCCGCTGAGCGATCCCCGGATCTCCCTTTCCGCGAACCTCCTGAAAATCGCCACGCCGGGCCTGATTGATTGGAACAAGAGCTACGCCATCCGCATCGACCCGGGTGCCATCACCGGCAATGGCGGCACCGGCTACGTCGGCATCACCAACGACACCATCTGGAACTTCACCACCGCAGTCGGCGACCCGCTGCTGGTCGCCGTGGCCGCGATCAAGGACCATATCAATAACGCCCCCGCGCTGAGCGCCGCGGCCCTCGCCGCCCACAGCCAGACACTCAATGTGGAGGCGAATCGCTTCGCCGACAGCGCCGCCAATATCACGGCCGTCCTCGACTTGGTCCAAACCTTCGACACGGTTAGAGGTCCGCTTTGGGTTGCGCCGGCCGCCAGCAGCATGACCCGCGCGACCGAGACCAACGACCTGACCTGGACGATCTTCCGCGCCATGCAGGCCATCATGGATCGTATCTACACCGCGGAGACGCTGGCGAATCACGAGGCATTGTTGAACCATTACAAGTTCGGCAGCACGGCGAGTTTCCCCGGCCCCTGCGCTCCGCCCGCCGACCCGAATCTCGCGCACACCGCGACGATCAGCGCGAGTTACCCGAACACCGTCGGTCGCTCCACGCTGGGCGATGGCCCAGGCACCTTCGCCCGCAAACCCACCGGTTGCTACTTGGCCCCCGGCTCGATCGCCACCGTCACCGTGCCGCCGGCCTTGGTGGGCGCCGGTTACAAGATCCGTGTCGGCGCCCACTCGTGGGATCATTCCAACAGACCCAACACCAGGCGGCTCGACCGCGCCACGCTCGTTTACAGCATCAATGCCCTTGAGACCAAAATCGCCAGTCCGTTGGGCGGCGGGATCTACATCGAGGTGCCCTTCCTCGCCAACGCCGGGGTGGTCGATGTCCAGATCAAGAACGCGGTGCGCTCGCCATTCTTCTCGGCGAAACCTTTCCACAGCACCACCCCCACCCAATGGCTGACGGAACGCACGCACCTGGCACCATGGGCGGATTTCCAATCGGAGAAGTTCATGATGCAGGTGCCCACCAATTGGATCAGCGCGATGCCCGACCCAACCCAGTTGATGGCGGACTGGGACACCGCCATGGACGCGGTCAACGACCTGATGGGCTTCCCGCGCATCCGCGGCAAGGAAGCCTTCTATACCCAGGTGGATCTGCAGCTAAAGAACTCCGTCTTTGCGCCGGGTTATCCCTCCGTCAATGTCGGCGGCTTCAGCGCGACGGCGAATTATGGCGGCTACGCGAACCATTACCTCGTCCGCGGCCCGCAGAACGGCATCGATGCCAACATTGAATTCCACGAACAGGGACACGGGTATTTCTTCCCGAAGTTCGGCGGCGAATCCGAGTCCAATGTCAACCTGCTGTATGTGCCGGCCATGGAGGCGCTCGGCATGGCACCGGACCAGGCGTTCCGTCAGTCGGTCACCTCCGGCAACACCTATCAAACCCTCGACACCACCGCCATTTCCTGGATGTGCACCTTCAACTTCTCGCCCAAGGAGCAGCCGATGGCGCAATTGGAAAAACAATACCAGCTCAAGGGCCACGCCAAGTTCGTGGACATCGCCCGCCTCTTCGGCTGGAGCGGCCTCAAGGCCTACTGGGCATCCTTCGTCCAGGACGAGGAAAATGGCGTCTCCTCCCCCACCGACACCGACGGCATGCTGCTCCGCCTCTGCCAGAGCGTGGGCAAGGACCTCCGTCCGCTGTTCCACTTCTGGGGGCTGCCTCCGCAGAACCCGACCACGCTCGGCAACGCCATCGCCACTGCGGGCATCCCGTCCTCGCCGGAGATCCGCGACCGCCTGCTCCACTACAAGACCCTGGTGCCCGCCGACAACGCCGCCTTCCGAACCTTCGCCCAATCCTGGTGGGGCCGCAAACCGCTCATCACCGGACTCTGGGAGGAAACCGACCACGCCATGCAGTGGGATGAAACGGAGGACTTTGACCCGGGCGGTTCCACCGTTCGGCCCAACGGCGACATCTATGTCGAGGCCTCCGCCACCGACATCCGCGGCCGCGTTCAGGAACTCGTCGATCTCTACTTCCCCAACGCCATCGCGCCCACGCTCGGCACCCTCAGCCCCGCCGACAGCACCACCGATGTGGCGCTCAGCTCGAATCTTACCGCCACCTTCAGCGAATCCATCGCACGCGGCACCGGCAACCTCACGCTCAAGAATCTAACCGACGGAACACAGTCGGTGATCGCGGTCACCGACACGACCCAAGTGTCGTTCTCGGGAGCGATCCTGACCATCAACCCGGCGGTGGATCTCCTGGCCGGCAAGACCTATGCCATCCGCATGGACGCCGGGTCGGTCAAGGACCTTTCCGATACCGTCTTTGCCGGGATTACTGATGACACGACTTGGAATTTCACGACGACGGCTCCCGACCTGACCCCGCCGACTCCCGATCCGCTCACCTGGGCAAGCCTGCCGCAGGCTACCAGCCAGAACGCGATCACGATGACCTCCGCCACCGCCACCGACATCAGTGGGGTGGAATATTTCTTCGAATGCACCGGCGGCGGCCACTCGAGCGCCTGGCAAAGCAGCGCCACCTACACCGACCCCGGTCTCGCGCCGAACACCACCTACACCTACCGCGTCAGGGCGCGAGACAAAAGCCTGGCCAACAACCTCACGGGATTCTCGCCCTCGGCGTCCGCCACGACCGCCCAGGTGGGCTCCTTTTCCAGTGCCACCACTCCGCCTGTCGTGAACGGAGCGGACATCGCCAATCTCGGCTCCCAGACCAGCAATGACAAGTGGTTCTTCCAGTCAGCGAATGAATCCGACCCGTGGGACTGGGCGAAGGGCCAGACCTTCACGACCGAAACCTCGGCCGTCCTGCTTAAGGCACTCACCTACAAAATGGATCCGACTGTGAAAAAGGCGGCCAGCACCACCTACACCGTTCGCGTCGGCACGCTCTCGGGAACGAATTTCACCGCGCTTGCCCGCGCGGTCTGCACCCAGACGGTTGACACGGCCTTGGGCGCCTACATGACCTGGACCTTCGTCACACCCGTCGCGCTCGCGCCGAACACAACCTACGGGATCGATGTGGCCATGGTCTCGACCGTGGCATACACCACGGGAATCCCCTATCTTGCCTGCACCAGCAACGCTTATGCCGGCGGCCAGTATTACAACAGCGGTCCCACGGGTGGCAGCGGCAGCGGCCCCACCATCAGCGCCAATTCGTCCCTGGACAGGGTTTTCCACCTCGATCTCGATGTCGCCGACTCCACCCAGCCCGCTCTAACAGACAGTGCCATCGTCGATGACAAGAGCGGGGGACTGGTCACGGTGAACACGCTGATAACCTATACCGTGACCTTTAGTGAGGACATGGACGCCGGCACGGTTTCCGCCGCCGATTTCGGCAATGCGGGCAGCGCGGCCGTCACCATCGGTACCGTCACCGAAACCACACCCGGAGTCTTCACCGTGCCGGTCACGCCAACCACCGCAGGAACGCTCCAGCTCAAGGTCAATGCCGGTGCCGAATTGAAGGACGTCGCGGGCAATGCCCTCGCCACCGCCTCGGCCATCGTCGATGACACAACCCTGGCCGTCAGCGCCGACTACCTCACCTGGGCCGGCGGCGCGGCCTTCGCCGCCGACTCTAACAACGACGGCGTGGCCAACGGTTTGGCATGGCTGTTAGGAGCCGCCAATCCGTCCGCCCGCGCCACCGCCCTCCTGCCCGTGCCGACCCATGAAGCCGGCAAGCTGGTGCTGGCCTTCCGCTGCCTCAAGACGGCCCTGCGCGGAACCTCGCTGCTCAAAGTGCAATATACCAACGACCTCGGCCAAACCGACCTCTGGACCAGCCACGAGGCACTGGTGCCCGACGCGGACGGCCCGGTCGGCAGCGTGGTTTTCGACACCACCCCAGACGCCGATCCGGCCTTCCTCAACGTCCGGGCCGAGATCCCATTGACAGCGGCTTCGCCCGCCGGCACGCTCTTCGGCCGTTTGGTTTCTTCCGGTAACTGACAGAACTCTCTCCAATCGAATATCAAATATCAAATATCATAAATCAAGAAAGTGAAGAGAAGCCCCTCCCCTCTGCCACCGATAACCGATAACTAATAACTCTCCTCTTCCCCTGACCTCTCCAGGCCACATTCCACAATTCAGAATCAACCATATCCACCATGAAAACAACCAAACAAAACAACAACCTACGAACTCTCGCCGCAGTGCTGGCGCTGCTCGTCGGGACGGCTCACGCGCAGTGGCTTCCGGATTATCAGTTCCGGAAGTCGCTGGCGATCAACGCGGGTTCCGGCACCGGAACCGGCTACCAGATCCAGGTAAAGGTGGGAGAATCCAGCGGTGCTTCCGGCTACGCTCTGCACGCGGACGGCCACGCGCTGAACTTCCCGAGCGATGTGCGTTTCACCGATGACGACGGGAGCACGGAACTCGGCCACTGGCTCGAGGCGACCACGGGCACCGCGCCCAACCGGACGGCCACATTCTGGGTCAAGGTCAACGACAGCCTGGACGGCCCACAGTCCGTCTGGGCATATTACGGCAAGCACGCGGGTGCCACCGGCAGCAGCGGAGACGCGACATTCAGCTTCTTCGACGACTTTCCGGGGTCGGCCATCGACGGCGGCAAATGGACCATCGACAACGCCACGGGCTGGTCTGTCACCGGCGGCGAACTGCGCGGACAGAACACCAGCGGCCGGATCAGAAGCCAGACCGCTTTCAGCAGCGGTGTCATCCTCGAAACGAAATACCGCTCCGTCACCCGGCCCGGCAACGGCAACATGGCGCTGGGGTTCTACACCAGCGCCAGCGACAACTTCGGCTGGCTGAACCATCCCGGCGGCGATTATATGCGGGAAAACGGCACTTGGACGGCCATCGGCAACGAGTGCAATGTGCCGGTCATCGCACAAATGACCGCGCGGGCGACGCAGGTGGATTTCTCCGTGTCCCGTCAGGACACCGGGGCCGCCTGGCACACTCAGGCCAACCGCACCAGCACGGTGGCCAACGAGCGGATCGCGCTGGGAAAACGCTATGACGATGGTTATACTGGCCAGACCTACGATGCCTACTGGGACTGGGTTCGCGTGCGCAAATACACCGCCACCATCCCCACGCTGGGAGCATCCGGCGCGGAGCAGGCGTCCGGTTTATTCGTGACAGTGACCGCCCCGGCAAACGGCCAGGCATTGATCGCGGGCGTCCCGGTCACCGCCACGGCCACGGCCATGAGCGGCACAGAACCGTATACGGTCAACTTCTACACCGCCTATAACGGAGGCGCGGCCGGATTGGCCGGAACGGCGAGCGCGTCTCCCTACACCATCGATCTAGGCGTCTTGGCGACCGGAACCTACACGATCTATGCAACCGTGACCGACAGCGCCGACCCACCCACCACAGCCACCTCCGCGATCAACTCCTTCACAGTCGATGGCACCCCGCCGACACTGGCCGCCACCAACATCGTCGATAACCAGAGCGGTGGCCCGGTCCAATTGCCAAACCCCTTGGTGACCTACACGGTGACTTTCAGCGAGGACATGGACGCCAGCACGGTCTCCGCCGCCGACTTTGGCAATGCAGGCACCGCGGCCTTCACCATCGGCACGGTTACCGAGACCACTCCCGGGGTCTTCACCGTGCCGGTCACGGCAACCGGTGCCGGCACCCTGCGCCTCCAAGTCAACGCCGGCGCCGACCTGAAGGATCCCGCGGGCAATGCCCTCGACACCACCACGGCCATTGCCGATGACACGACCCTTACCGTCAATCCCGACACCACCGCGCCCACACCCGATCCGCTCACTTGGGCGAGTGTGCCGCAGTCCACCAGCCAGACCGCGATCGTGATGACCGCCTCCACCGCCACGGACCCGAGCGGAGTGGAATACTTCTTCGAATGCACCGCCGGGGGCGGCCACTCCAGCAACTGGCAAAACAGCGCCACCTACACCGACACCGGCCTCTCGCCGACCAGCACCTACACCTATCGCGTCCAGGCCCGGGACAAGAGCCCGGCGCAGAATCCCACGGGATTCTCAGCAACGGCGTCCGCGACGACTGCCGGCGCGGCGACCATGGCCGCCAGCGCCACCGCGCCCGCTATCAACGGACTGGACATCGCCAATTACGGAGCCTGGAATCCCGCTCCCGACAAGTGGTGGGCTGGTGATCCCGGAGCAAGCGAAGCCAAAGGCCAGACCTTCACCACGGGTGCCACGCCGGTGTTGCTCAAGGCGATCACTTACCAGGCGTTGCAGGCGACCCCCACGAAGACCTACACCATTCGCATCGGCACGGTGTCGGGAACGACCTTCACCCAATTCCGCTCCTACACGGCCACTCAGACCTTCACATGGAACAGTTATGATTACATAACCTGGACCTTCGCCACCCCTGTTCTGCTCGCTCCCAACACGCTCTACGGTCTGGATGTCGGCATGACCAGCAGCACCTCGGGCTGGCAGTCCGGCATCCCCTACCTTAATATCACGGGCAACAATTATGCTGGCGGCGTCCGTTACGGTTCAGGGATCAATGGCCTCGGCACTTCCACCCTGGGTTTGACGGCGGCCAACGACCGCATCTTCCACCTCGACATGGAACACCCGATGACGCCCTACCCGAACATCGGTGCCACCGTTCCGGCCGGCGACCTCACTCTTTCCTGGACCAACCTCAGTCCGAACACCGGAACCGATGTCTGGGTGGATGTGTGGTTCGGCACGAATCCCGGCACCATGACCAAGGTGGCCGACGCCCAGCAAAACCTGACTTCCTTCCTGGTCAACCTGCCCGGCGCCGCCACCTACTACTGGCGCATCGATTCTTACCTCGACGGCACCCCCACCGGCACGCCCGTGCCGAGCACGGTGTTCAATTTCATCGTCTCGGATAGCGACAGCGACGGCTTCCCGGACAGCTACGAGCTTGCGAATACCGACCCGCCATCCGCCACCGCACTTAACCGCGATGACGATCTCGACAGCGACGGCCTCACCAACTGGCAGGAATATCAACTCGGCACCATCCCCACCAATCCGGACACCGACGGCGACACGCTCAATGACGGCCCCGAAATCGCCGGCGTCGGCAGCCGCCCGCCAACCGACGCGCTCAAGGCCGACACCGACGGCGACGGGCTGGGCGACGGAGTGGAAAACAACACCGGCACCTGGGTCGATGCGTCTGACACCGGCACCAATCCGACCGTGGCCGACACGGATGCGGACGGCTTGAAAGACGGGATCGAAACCAACACTGGCAATTATGTCAGCGCCACCAACACCGGCACCAACCCGCTCAACAAAGACACCGACGCCGACGGGGCGGGTGATTGGTATGAAGTCACCGCGGCTTTCACCAATCCGACCCTTGCGACCAGCAAGCCGAACATCCCCTATCCGCTGCCCGCGCCTGACAGCAGCACCGGCGCCACCAGCAAGCCCGTGAAAGTTTACATCATGTCCGGCCAGTCCAACATGGTCGGCTTCGGCCGCACGCCGGGCACGGAAGCCGGCACTCTCAACACCATGGTGAATAGCGAGAGGAAATTCCCCAATCTCGTCACCGGCACGGGCGCATGGTCCGCGCGACAGGATGTGCGCTACCGCGGTGTCATCTCCGCCATCGGCAACGATGTGCTGAAGCCGCAATTCGGAGCCAACACCGATTCCTTCGGCCCGGAACTGGGCTTCGGCCATGTGATGGGCTGGTATCACGACGAACCGGTGTTGCTCCTCAAGACCTCGATCGGCAACCGCAGCCTGCTTTGGGACTGCTTGCCACCCGGCAGCCCGCGTTTCAACTACGGCGGCAACACCTACGCCGGCTACGGAGATTCGCCGAACTCGTGGCCCATCGGCGGCAGCCCGTCGCCGTTCGTGTGGTATGCCGGCAAGCAATACGACGACTACTTCCTCGCCGAGAACGACATGGGCGCGCCCGCCTGGGCGGCGGCCCTCGCCTACCCAAGTGGTTGTCAGGTCCGCGGCAACGGGGTGACCTACCTCAGCACGGCAGCCCACACGTCCGACACGGACTCGGAACCGGGAACAGGCAGCAACTGGACCTCCTTCTGGAGCGTTTACTCGGTGTTCAACGTCACCGACGTCCTCGACAACTTCGCCGGCCAATACCCGGCCTGGGCCGCGCAGGGCTTCCAGATCGCCGGCTATGTCTGGTTCCAGGGCAACAAGGACCTGGGCGAACCCGGTGCCAGCCGCTACGAGACCAACCTGGTGCAGTTCATCAAGCAGCTCCGCACCTACTACGCCAACCGCTACCCGGGCAAATGCAGCACCACCACGCCCTTCGTGATCGCCACCGGCTGCGGCGACCCGGGCACCAGCGGTTTCGGCCTGACGGTTGCCAACGCGCAACTCGCCATGAACGATACAGTGAAATACCCCGAGTTCGCGAGCAACGTGAAGACCATGGATACCCGCGGCTACTATCGGAACTTCGGACCCAACACCGCTCAAGGCTACCACTACAATCACAACGCCGAAACCTTCCTGCTCACCGGCGACGCGCTCGGCCGCGGCATGATTGATCTGCTGGGAAACGCCACCCCAACCGGATTCACCTCGTGGCAGACCGCCAACGGTGCCGCCGGCCAGACGCTCGCCGACGACCACGATGGCGACGGCGTGCCCAATGGCATCGAGTGGTTCGTCATGGGTTCCAACAACTCCACCGGCTTCACCGCCCTGCCCGGCACCGCCAAGGATCCCGGCACCGGCAACCTCAGCGTCACCTGGACCAAGGCCGCCACCTACAGCGGCGTATATCCCACCGACTTTGTAGTGGAAACCTCCGCCTCTCTAACCGGCACATGGACGCCCGAATCCCTGGCGCCAAGTGGCACGGTGACCATCACTGGCAACCAGGTGAAATACACCTTCCCCTCACCGCTTGGCGCGAAGAAGTTCGCCCGTCTCAAGGTCACTGGGCCGTGAGAAACCCGCGTTGTTTCGTCCCGCCAGAACCGTAAGTTGGTGATGGAAACCCCGAATGCGTCTTTACCCTAATCCTCTGTTCCATCCGATGAAATCCATTGCCAGAATCTCTTCCATCATCACCCTGTTGGCGGGTGTCGGCACGGCATCGCCCGCTTTCGAGAGCACCTACTACAAGGACTGGCCGCTCTTCAGCACCTATGCCAGGGAAACCGAGAGGACCCAACCCATCGAGCACTTCGGGCCGGTCGGCATTGGCATTGAACTGCTGCTGCCACCCTTCCAGATGAAACTCAGCCGCATCGACAAGGGTTCCCCTGCGGAGGCCACCGGCAAGCTCAAGGTCGGACAGATGATCGAGGCCATCAACGGACAAACCCTCAAGGACATCGACCCGCGCATCATCCTCGGTGGCATCATCACCAAGGCCGAAGCCACCGACGGGTTGGTGAGATTCATGGTCAAGGACAAGCCGGAGGCGAAGGCGGAGGAAGTCGTCGTGAACATTCCGGTGCTGGGCGCCTACAGCAAGACCTGGCCCTTGAACTGCCCGAAGTCGGACAAGATCGTGCGTGGTGAGGCGGATTTCCTGGCAAGGAGTCGCATGAACCATGCCAACGGCATTGAAGGCCTAGGGCTGCTCTTCATGCTCTCGACCGGCGAGGAGAAGGACCTGGATGTCGCCCGCCGCTGGGTCAGGGAAATGGTGGAGAAACACAAGAACGTCGAAACCATCGAGACCTACCCGTGGTATGCAGGTTATGGCGGCATCGGGCTCTGCGAGTATTACCTGCGCACCGGCGACGCGTCGATCATTCCCTTGATCGAGCTGAACGCCGATTACCTCAAACGCAACATGTATAATGGCGGCTGGAACCAAAGGGGCGGTGTGAATTTCGGTTATGGTCACCTCAACGCGGCCGGCGTGCCTTCCACAACCTTTCTGTTATTGGCCAAGGAGTGCGGTGCGAAAGTGGACGAATACACGCTGCAGACTTCATTGAAGCACTTCTACCGTTTCGCTGGTCACGGCAACGTGGCCTACGGCGATGGATTGCCGGAAACCGGCTTCGTGGACAACGGCAAGACAGGCAAGCTCGCGTTCCAGATGGCGGCGGCGGCGGCTCTCACGCCAGAGGGTGAAAAGTCGGTCTATGCCAAGGCACGGGACATCAGTGCCTCCAAAAGTTTCTATTCCACCTCGTGGATGTTGCACGGGCACACCGGCGGCGGCATCGGGGAGATCTGGCGCAGCGGCGCCATGGGGCTCATGCATGACAAAAAACCGCTCCAATACCGCGAGTTCATGGATGGCCGTCAATGGTTCTACGAGCTGTCGCGGCGCTTCGACGGTTCCATGGGCATCGTCGGTGCCACTATCGGAGGCGGATCTCAGTACGACGACCCGGGCAGTTGGGGCATCGGGCTGGCCTTGAGCTACACGATACCCCGCAAGACGCTTCGCATCACCGGTGCGCCTGCAGCAAAGTTTTCCAAATCCTACCAGCTTCCCAAACGCCCTTGGGGCACCGAAGCCGACGAAGCGTTCTACTCCCTCGTTTCCACGGCGGGCCCGGACAGCAAGATTCCGGACTGGGATCAGGAGAAACTGAATACGGATTCCGGGGCCTCGATCGTGCGGCGCCTCGATGCGGCCGATGTCGCCGACGAGGTATTGCTGAGATACGCGCGTCATCCGGATCAGGGAGTGCGACAGATTGCGGCGAATGCCATTGGCAGGAGATCCGGCGACGAACTGATCCTGCAACTGCTCCGGGACAAGGATCCCCGCGTGCGCCACGCGGGATGCATGGCCATCGACACCCGGACCGCTCCCAAGGCCAAGGATGAACCGCCGCAGGCCGCGCTCCTAACAGATGAAATGGCGCGGCTTCTGATCGGAATGGTCAACGATCCCGCTGAATCATGGTGGGTGGTCGAGAGCGAGTTGAACCTCCTCGGCATGGCCAAGCCAGATTTGTTGGCGCCTCATCTGGACCGGCTTTGCTTCTGGCTGGAACATGAGGACTGGTGGTTGCGCAAGGCCGCCCTCACCGCCGTGCGCGGACTGGCCGGTGACGAGCGGTTCTATCAGAAATTGCTGCCGCTCATCGGAAAAGTGGCCGCCGAAAACCGGAGCAATGTCATGTCCTGGACCTTGCAGGATATAGGTAACCGCCTGAGCGGTGCGTCCCCGGCGGTGCAGGCCTTGGCGGCAAAGTCATTCGCGCAAGGTTACGAGCGGTTCCCGGCCAAGCTGGAGGCTCCCGGCGGCCTGGATCTCACGAATGCCGAGGAGTTCCTGGCGGATGTTCTCGCTTCCACCCTCGCCAAGCAACCGGATGGTCTCGACCTGCTGCTCCAGCTTGCCGCCAAACGTTATCCCGACATAACACTGCCGCACAAGGATCTCTTCCTGAATGCCGATCTCTCGAAGTTTGGGCCGGAGTTGAAGAAGAAGGTCTTCTCGATTGTGCGCGACCAGTTGATCCCGGAGTATGTTGCTGGCAACTTCGCCCCGCTGTTAGGCGAAGTCCGGTCCGCGCCGGTGGTGGCGGACCCCAAGCAGCAGGGCAAAGTAGAGGAACTGGTCGCGCTCTATGACAAGATGGAGGTGAACGATTACGATTGGAAACCCTTCGGCCCGGCATGGGACAGCATGCACTGGGACTACTTCAGCTTCGATCCGCCCGAAACCATGCCATGGGATCCGGGAGTGACTCGCTATCGCAAGGTGACCTATCCGGCCGGCATGGAAAACTGGTTTGCCACCGACTTTGACGCCAAGAAGGCGGGCTGGCAGAACGGCCTGCAACCGTTCGGACAGGAAAACGGCAAGCTGCGCACGGAGCCCAAACCCTATTTCGACCAGTTGCATGGTCGCCCGCCCAGCCAGCAATCCCCCTGCACCTTTGATTATTGCCGCTGCTGCGAGCCGATGAAAACATTCTGGGACAAGGAGGTCCTGCTGATCCGCGGCGCCTTCGACATCCCGCCACTCAAACAAGGCCACCGTTACCGGCTCGTGGTCGGCGGTTTGTCCCACATGAACAACGGCGATGGCGTCCGGGTCTATGTCAACGGCAAGCAGGTCCTCGAGCGGGAGCGCGAATTCAAGAAGTGGGAAGGCGGGCATCCCATCTGCTACTACATCAATCAGGAACGCCTGGCGGAGTTTCAAAGCGGCAAGGTGACGATCGCCGCCACCGGTTTCATGCACATCCATTTGCGCAGCAAGAACAAAGCCAATTTCATGGGCCTCTGGTTCGAGGAAATGAAGATGCCGCCATTGGATGAGGCGATGGTGAGGAAAGCCTCTGCGTCAAAGCCACTGCTCTCGGCGGATTGGCAGGCCTTGCAGGACCCTAACCGAAACAGCGAAAACCCCGAGGCCGGGAAATTCCAGTGGGACGGGAAATTCGTCGCCAACCCTGCTCTCTCGGGCCGGTGGCAAACCGTGGCGGTCGTGCCTTCCATCGAGGCTTTCGATCCCGTCAAACCCGTGGATGCCGGCCGCGCGCCATTCAAGGAAATCGATTTCAACAAGGATGGAAAGACCAACAGCCCTCTTCACTACTGGAGCGGGGATACGCTGATCGACATGGAAAAACTCCAAGCTTTGAGAATAATAGCCAAAGGAGATCACATCTTCATCGAGTCCGGTGGTTTCAATGGAAGAAATCCCGTCGGCTGGAAACCGCAGATCATCGTGATGAAGAAATCGCAAAACTGAAGCCTACCATTCAAGGACACCCCCTATGGTAAAGCATGCAATAGGAACGCTCGCCGCTTTACTACTGGCTCTATCGTCCGCTCTGAAGGCTGATAACCAGGCCACTTTCCCTTACAGAAGAATGAAACCGTCGAATGGTGTGTGAACTTCGCCGTGGTAAATCCAATTGAGTCAGCGTATGAGAAAGAACAACGTGATGAATAGAAAAACAGGGTTTGGTGCGGTATGCATGTTGGCCATTCCCCTGCTGGTTTCTGCCGGCCAATTAGCTTTGGCGGATGAGGCAAGCACGCTTTCGCTGGCAGGGACCTGGAAGTTCCGCCTTGATGCCGGGGATGTTGGAGTTAAGGAAAAGTGGTTCGCCCAAATGTTCGATGACACCGTGCAACTGCCCGGCACCACCGACGAGAACCACAAGGGCATCAGGAAGGACGAGCAGGCCATCGACCGGCTCTCGCGGGTGTGGTATTGGAAAGGCCCGGCCTGGTACCAGCGCGAGGTGACGATTCCCGACGCCTGGAGAGGCAAGCGCGTCACCTTGTTGTTAGAGCGGACCAAGCATGCCCGGACGTGGGTGGATGAAACGTTTTGCGGCGGCGAGGACACGCTCAGCGCCCCTCAATTATTTGACGTGACTGCGGCAATGACGCCCGGCCAACACACGATCACCATTGTGGTCGACAATGCCAAACTGCCGCCGGTGGGTCCGGCCCATGCGGTGGACGAACGGACGCAAACGAACTGGAACGGCATCATCGGCAGGATGGAACTCCGTGCAACCGACCCGGTGTGGTTCGATGACGTGCAGGTCTATCCGAATGCCGTGAAGAAACAGGCGCGTGTTCGCGCGGTGATTGGGAATCTAACCGGCAAGGCGGTTGCGGGCCGGATCACGGTCGCGTGCGCAAGTTACAATGTCGCCAAGCCGGCCGCCTTCAGAACGCAATCGGTTGACCTCACGGCGGCGGAGAAAGAAAACATCGTTGAATTCACTTATGATCCGGGTGAGGACGTTCAGCTTTGGGATGAGTTTCAGCCGGCCATGCTGCGCCTGAGTCTGAAACTCGAAGTCACTGCCGGCGGCGGGAAGTGTGGAGATGACCGTTCTGTCAATTTCGGCATGCGTGATTTCAAGCGGGAGGGGGGCCGCCTCACCATCAACGGTCGGACGGTCTTCCTGCGGGGCCGGGTCGATTCCGCCAATTTCCCCCTGACCGGTTATCCGCCAATGGACAAGGCCGGCTGGCGGCGTATTTTGTCGATCAGCAAAGCATGGGGCCTCAACCACTTCCGTTTCCATTCCTGGTGTCCGCCGGAAGCGGCATTCGAGGCGGCCGACGAGCTGGGCGTCTATTTCCAGGCGGAACTCCCGAACAAGCGCGACGCATTCGATGCCCCCAACAGCAAGGAGGCCGCTGTCCACAACATCGACTGGCTCGAGGTGGAAAGCACCTTGACGAAAAAATCGCTTCACGAATACGCCACGCGCGAGGGCGAGCTGATCTTCAAACATTTCGGCAATCATCCGTCGTTCGTCATGTTCACCCTCGGCAACGAGCTGGGCCGCAGCCCGGCCATGTTCGAGCTGCTTGCCTACTTTAAGAAGACCGATCCGCGCCACCTCCAGTCGGAGGGCACCGGCAACGAGCACTGGGATCCCAGCTTTGCCGAAGGTGATGATTTCTGGGTGACCAGCAAGACCAGCAAGACACTGCCGGTGCGCGGATCGTTCTTCACCATGGATTTTCCCAACCCGCATATCGAGAGTTTTCCTCCGTCGACCATGGTCGATTTCAGCAAGTCGATTGAGGGAGTTCCGGCTCCGGTGATTGGCCATGAGACCGGGCAGTTCCAGGTCTATCCGGATTTTCGCGAGCTTTCCAAATATACCGGCGTGCTCAAGGCTCGCAACATGGAGGTTTTCCGCGAACGGCTCAAGGCGGCGGGCATGCTCGACCAGGCGCACGACTTCGTGCGGGCCTCGGGCGCGCTGTCGGCCATCTGCTACCGCGAGGATATCGAGGCGGCCTTGCGGACACCCGGCATGGCTGGCATTCAACTGCTCGACATCCAGGACTTCCCGGGGCAAGGCACGGCGCTGGTCGGCATGCTCAACGTGTTCATGGAATCTAAGGACCTCATCGAACCCGGGGCCTGGCGCCAGTTCTGCTGCGAGACGGTGCCGCTGCTGCGCATGCCGAAATACACCTGGACCACTGCTGAGACATTTACCGGACGCGTGCAGATCGCCCACTACGGGGCCGCCGATATTCCCGATGCGCAGGTCACCGCGACCGTCACCGATAGCAAGGGCGGCTCGGTGGCCCGCAGCACATTTCCAGCGGCTACCCTCAAGCAGGGTGGACTCACCGCAGTCGGTGATTATTCCCTGCCGCTGGCCGATATCGTCGCGCCGCAGAAGCTCACCATCACCATCGCCATTGAGGGAACCGGGTATCGCAACAGCTATCCGGTCTGGGTCTATCCGCCGAAGGTTGACACAACTGTGCCGAATGGCGTCATGCTAACAGAAAGTTATCTGGCGGAATCGACCCAAAAGCATCTCGCAGCCGGCGGCAAGGTTCTTTTGTTGCCGAAGCTGGACCAACTGCCCCACAGCATCGAGGGCGGGTTCCAGTGCGATTTCTGGTCCCCGATGTTTGTCGAGGCGGCCAAAAAGCAGGGGGGCAAGGTGCCGCCGGGAACATTGGGAATCCTCTGTGACCCCAACTCGCCGGCGCTCGCGGAATTCCCCACCGAGTTCCACAGCAACTGGCAGTGGTGGCAATTGGTAAAGAACGCGCGGCCGATCATGTTCGATGAGACCCCAACGACCTATCGCCCGCTGGTCCAGGTGATCGATAATTTCGTAAGCAACCACAAGCTCGGCCTGCTCGCGGAAACCAAGGCCGGCAAGGGCGGGATGCTCATCTGCGCGATCGACCTGCTAGGCCAGCAGGACAAACCCGAGGCGCGGCAACTGCTGCACAGCCTGCTGCGTTATGTCGCCTCCCCGGCCTTCGCGCCCAAGGCGGAACTGGACGCGGGGCTGCTGAGGAAACTGCTGCCGGGCGAAATACCAGGAAAGCCATGAAGATGTTTTTCGCACTATTCCCGGCGCGACCATGGCGCTGGCGTGCGGCCGGCACGTTCACCCTTGGTTCGTACAGCCAATTTCAGTTACGGTTGGAACGGCCTGGACTTGAAGTTCAATCCGCCCGGGGGGCGCTATGGCTTGTGCCTTCACGAGATCGAACTGCGCTACTTTAATCACGATTCCAAACACCCTTAAATAACTCGCACAATGATAACATATTCATGGCCAAGAAGGGGCATCACTGCGGCCTTGCTGCTATTACCATTCGCATTATTGGCCGCACAGGAGAAGCCCGCACCCGTACCCGCGATCGAACTCGGCTCGCCTTTTCGTGACAACGCAATTCTCCAGCGCGAAATGCCGCTGCCCGTTTGGGGCTGGAGCAAGCCGGGAACTTCGGTCACGGTGGAATTCGCCAGACAAAAGCAAAGCGCCAAGGCCGGTGCCGATGGCAAATGGATGCTCAAGCTCCAGCCTCTAACAGCCAGCGCCGCACCCGCGGAGATGATCATCAGCGACAGCGACGGCAAAAAAGTTGTGCTCAACAACATCCTCGTCGGCGAGGTCTGGCATGCCTCCGGCCAGTCCAACATGGAGTGGTTCGCCGGCAAGTCGAATTGCATGGCCTTGGCGCAGGATTTGGCAAAGGCGCAGGAAGAAGTGCCGATCCGCGAGTTCCGCACCGACACCGTGTCCGCCCTCTACCCGCAGAAACGCGTGACTTCGGAACAAGGTTGGAAAAGCAGCCGCGAGGCAGGCGGATTCTCCGCGCTGGCACTGTCCTTTGCCCACACGCTGCATCAGGAGCTGAAAGTGCCCGTCGGCATCCTGCTCACCTCGCACAGCAACACCCGCGCCGAGGCCTTCGCACAGCGCGAAGCCTTCGAGAAGGATCCCCGGCTCAAGATCGATGCGGACCTGATCCATGACGGCGATGTCACCACGGAACAAGGCCGCGCCGCGTTCGGAAAATTCTATCAGGATCTAGCCAGATGGCAGGAGGCGTCCGCCGGGCTGGGCTTCCCGGTCGAGACGCCGCTCCCGCGTCCGGGCCTGCCCGGCATCGCCGGCCAGTGGCGCGGTCCCAGCCAGTTTTTCAACGGCAAGATTGCCCCGGTCGTGCCCTATGCCATTCGCGGCTCGATCTGGTGCCAGGGCGAAAGCAACAACGACGGCGAGGGATCGCTCTACGCGGCGCGCCTCGAAGCCCTTGCCAACGGCTGGCGCTCGGCCTGGGGCATACCGGACATGTCGTTCTATTTCACCCAGATGCAAGTCTATGGCTCGACCCCCAATCCTAACGAGGTGGGCATGGCCGAAGTCAGTCAGGCGCAACTTTTGTTTTATAAGAACAACCGCAAGAACACCGGCATGGTGGTGCAGATCGACCACAATCCCGCCGTGCCTGGCAACATTCACTACTTTAACAAACTCCACCCCGGCATGCGCCTTGCGCGCTGGGCGCTCGCCCGCGACTACGGCAAGGACATCCCCTACACCGGCCCGATCTACACCGGCTATGAGGTCAGGGGTTCCGAGGTGATCGTCTCCTTCGAGAAGGACAGCCTCTTCGGCGGACTGATGGTGGGCAGCAAGGGCGAGGAAAAGGACTTCCTCGAGCCTGACAAATACGTGGAACCCGCCCGCCCCACGCCTGGCGAAAAGCTCAATCATTTCCGCCTTTGCGGCAAGGACCGCCGCTGGCACGCGGCCGAGGCACGCATCGCCGGCGATACAGTGGTCGTCACCTCGAAGGAAGTGCCGGATCCCGTCGGCGTGCAATATGCCTATATGAGTGTGCCCCTGCACGCGAATCTCTACAACAAGGCCGGCCTGCCTGCCTCGCCCTTCGCGGCGATCGATGGCGAATTGATGTTCCGCGAATCCCAACCCGCGGCACCCGCGCCTGCCACTCCCGCCGCGCCGCGTCCCTCGCTTTCACTGTCACCGATCTTCCGCGATGGCATCATCCTCCAGCGCGACAAGCCGATCCATGTCTGGGGTTTTGCCAACCCCGGCACCCAAGTGACCGTCACGCTCGGCGGTGCCACCGGAACCGCCACCGCCGCCAAGAATGAATTCTGGTCGCTTGAACTTCCCGCCCGCAAGGCCACCACCGAACCGATGGAATTGTCTGTGACCGCGGACAACGGCTTGAACGCAATGGTCCGCAACATCCTCATCGGCGATGTCTGGTTCCTCACCGGTTCGTCCCTGCTCATTACTGAAAGAGCATGGCACAGCGCCGACCCGGCGGTTCCCGCCCCCGAGGCACTGCCTCTGGTGCGCGAGTTCCTCCGCAAAACAGCCGCCAGCACGAGTCCGACCCCCAGAAAGCGCTACTTCGAAATCGGCGGCGACCGCAGATTCCGCTCAATCTGGCAGCCCGCCGACCAAACGGCGGCGGAAAACGGCTTCTCCACCTTCGCCTATCACTTTGCCAAGACCCTCAACCGCCCCGGCATCCCGCAGGGATTCATCACCATGTCCTCTGGCAGTGGCAACGACCAAACAGCCTCGCCGCTCTCATGGACCTCTTACGCGGGAATCAAGGACCTCACCCAACCCGCCACCATCAAGGCCCGCATCGATGCCCTGCGGCTGCGCGACTCGGCCTCCGATGTCGCCCGCAAAGCGATCACGGAATATGTCGAGGCCGTTAGAAAATGTGCGACGGGCATCATCGCGTTGCAAGAAAGCGGCGGCGGCATGTCAAAAGCCCCGCCAGAGTTTCCACCCTTTCCGGAACCCGAACGCGCCGGCGGCGTGCCTGCCGACAGCATCCCCACGCTTGCCTACAACTGGTGCGTCAGCCCCTTCACCCCGGTGGGCGTGTCCGGCGTGATCTGGGTGCCCGCGCAACCGAACATCGGTCACAACCCATCCGACTACGCCGCCGAATTGGAAATCCACGCCAAGAGCCTGCAAGGCACCTATGGCCAGGACCAGGTGCCGTTTTTCCATGCCTTGCCCGCCGCCTCGCTTGTTGAAGGCATCACCACCCCCTCGATCCCGGGCGTGAAAAGCATCACCTTCTCGGAATGGCCCAAGACTCTCAAAGACATGGCCATCGAAATGGCGAAGTTCGCGCAGTGATCCCTCGAAGCAACAACTTAACCCTGGATACGGCATGATACGAATTCACGAAACCCCGCGGGTGTTGCCGTTCTTCCCGCCCGTCCCGCTTACGCGGCTGCCGTTGCTTTACCACCGCGAGCACCTCTTCCCGTATACCAGTTACGGCGATACGCAGGTAACAGCTGAATCACGGGCCTTTCGGATGAGCACCTGCGCGAGGTGCCTGACAATTCATCCGGCATCAATCCGCTGGATCCACGATCACGCGAACTGGTCCTAGGGATGGTCGACGACGTGCTATTAATGCGGCCTGCAAATACACGACGTTAGAGCTACAAATGCGACCGGTGAGCAACCCAAAGGCGATTTGTATAGGAATCAATTTGCGGGCCGGATTAATAACACTCATGCCCGGAGTGAAACAATTCCATCTCGGCGGCGACGAGGCCAGGACTCTGGGGCAAAACCCGGAGACCAAGGCCTACATCGAACAACACGGTAAGGGAGATCTCTACCTCCGGCATGTCGGACCGATCCTTGAGAACCTCAATGCCCGCCACATCCGCCCGATCCTTTGGCACGACATGATGATTGACTGGGACGACAAGGCGCTGGAATCGCTGGCTGCCAAATGCGATATCATGACTTGGGGATACGACGGCGATCCCGACACCACGGAGGGTCACTTCAACACGTAAAAGAGGAAGGAGTGCGCTGATCACTGGCCTTTGCATTCACATTTCACCCTCGGGGGTAGTCAGCGCCGGGCACGGCGGCCCAGCCCTGCCGTGGCGCTCGACGAAGCGGCGCGGCGGGCGGCGGTGGCATGGTCGATCCGCCATCTGCCGGATTTCCGGCTGCCGGACAAGGCGCTGGATCTGGTGGATCAGGCGTGCGCGGCGGCGAGGTTTCGGATGCTGACACCTCAGGTGGAAGAGGAGCAATGCGGCGAGATGCTGCAGCCACCTTGAGAGGACGACTTGAGCAGGCCGAGGGAGTCGAGGTCGTTGAAACCCATGGCTGCGAGTATTTCGCGAAATGGGCGAAGCAGGCTCGCCGCCGGTCTCCCCCCACCAACCTCACCGCCGGCTGATGATTCATCGCTACGGCAATCTCCGCTCGTCTCCAAGCCACGCTGAGGTCCCGTGAATCTCCAAGCGACAACCGCTGTCCGGTCGGGTGACGCGGCCGTCTATTTTCCGTTGGCTTGGGAGAATGCTGGTCAATGCCGCCGGAACCCCCTAAACTGGAGCATGGTTTACGACAACTCCCGGCGGTGGAAATTGGCTTGGTTAGCGGGTTCGGCGTTGGTCGTCTTGCTGATTCTGCTAGCGGTGAAATTGGGTTATCAGGTGACACGGTCGGCCGCGGGACCATTGAAGACGGTGGCGTTCGCGGATGGCGGGGAGTTGGAAGTCATCGGGGTTTCCGTAGGGGAGCGGGTGGTGGAGGTTGCTCCAGGTGCTGCGGCGAAGTGGTATTTGCTGCCGTTTTTCAGCCGTTTCAGCGGCAAGGGCTCCCGCAGCGGGACGTGGGGCGGACTCAACGTGTATACCGAGGAGGAAGGTGGCAAAGTGATCCGCTGCCGATTGCACTCTCAAAACCGGGCAGCGATGTTGATGGAATTCCGGCTGAAGGAGAGCAACGGGATGGCCATGAAGCTGCCGGCCTATCTGGTGGACCACGATGCGGTTTTACAGGATGAGCGGATCGGCCCCAAGAGCGCTCCGGTTGGGTTTTTCCAACCGCAGGATGACAGCGTGAAGGCGCTGAGCGAGGCCATGAACAAGGCGGGATTGCAGGTGCTCATCCAGCACCGTGATCCGCAATCCGGGTGGCTTCATTTGACGGGGCCCTCGCTGTTTCACTTGCCATGGCCGGACCGCTACGTCGTCGCGCTGAGCGCTTGGCAACGGGACTTGCCGACGCTGGATTTCCGGGCGATCCGGGCGGACGGCCAGGTGGTGGAGTTTTCGCTGCCGAATCCGGATTTCCGGAAAGCACCCGCTGCGGGACCAACGACGACGCTGCCATTTGTCCACCATGCGGGGGATTTCACGCTGACGGTGAAGCAGGTGCGGCGGTTCAAAACGACGGGGAAGCATCCGTTCGCGGCGGTGGACTTCGATCTTCACTACACCGGAGCGCCGGTGCCGGGGCTCAAGGACGGGCCGATCGCATTCGCGGGAGCCTCGAAGGGCGCGGCGGATGAATGGGGAAATGTGGTGGAGTTCGCGAGGGAGACGATCCGCGACCAATCAAGCTTCGGCGCTTTTCTGCCCGCGCCTTCCAAGCGCATGGCGCTCAACTTGGTGATGTCGCGCAACGATAGCTATCCGCAAGCCCTCACTGAGGGGTTCGTGATCCTGGAAGGGGTGGTCACGGCCGATGGATTGGGAGTGGATTTCAAACCGGGGCCCGACGCGGCGCGGTTCGGGATCACCACGCTGCCAACCGGGGTGATCAAACCGTCCGGCCACGGCTGGAGTGATGAACAGGGCTGGAAACAACTGGAATATCGCGTGACCGGGGGGAATCTAACGAGCGAGCTGGGAGCCATCGAGAGCCGGATCGGCGAAATGGGTCGCTGGAGGTGTCTGGTTTTTCAAGAAGAGCGCAGTGAATCGTGCGGGGTGATTCCGTTGGGTTGGAGCGGCAGCAGTGGCAGCAGTGGCGACCGGTTTACGTTTGACCGGCAGATGACCTGGCTGGGATCGCCGGAAATGCTCATGCCGGACGCGAAGATCCGCGTGGGCATGCACGGGCCACTGCGGGATGAGCAACTGGAATTCGCTCTGGACCTGCCGGATCTGGTGCAGCCGAGGTGAGCGGGGCAACGGAAGCCGGCACGGGCCTGCGTGCAATTCATGGACATGCGGCTCATGGGGCGCCCTCCGGTGAGGGTGGCTCAAGGGTCTCCGGGGGCGGGGCTTTGAGTTGGGTCGGACGGCTGGATTCGGCGTAGGCCTGGAGGGTTTTAATCGACTCGCCGAGCGAGTGGACGGCTTTGGGCAGGTGCTGGCCGACCCGGAAAAACATCGGTTCGAGCTGGCGCAGGAGCGGGCTGGTGCGGTTGTCGTAGATTTGCCGCCAGTGTTTGATGACGCGCAACTTGGCCTCGGCTTCATCGAGTTTGCGCTGGAGCTTGGCGACGGCGAGTTTTTGCAGAGCGTTGCTGGCGTGGGGATTGCTGAGATTGGCGCTGTAGAGTTCCTCCTCGGCCTGATGGAGCAGTTTGGTGAGTTTCCTGAGCTGGGCGCCCCAATGCTGGGTGCGATCGACATCCAGCCAGGTGCGGGTGCGGCGGGCTTCGCCGGTCATGTCCTCCAGGGCGACGCGGGCTTTTTCGATGTATTGGATCAGCTCCGCGCGAAACGCCTCAAGCGCGTCGATCGAGGAAATCCTGGCTTGGTTGGACATGGGGAGTAATGGATTGGCGGCTTGGTGCCTTGGGCAGCGGATTTCCCATCATCAGGTCAGCGGGGACTGGGGCCTCCCGATGATCATTCCAAGCACCAATGCCAGCGGTTCGGCGTGGGTCCTCGGTTCTGGAAAGTCACTGTGTATGCGACGCTGCACGCCACTGATACTCGGCATGAGTTATGCGTCTGTCAAACAGAATCCGGCATCCAAGCACCTGCGGTGAAGCACTTCCAAGCGCTTGCGACCTGCCAAGTGATGGCGTGAGTTCCGCGTGGTGCCATGGGCCGGCGGCACGGCGGGCAGCGGGAAATTCAGGCCGCAATAGAATGCCCTTGAGAGATCCGCGATTTTCGGACAGACTCGCCGCATGGCCAACCCCAAACCGCGCTTGAGTCTGCAATCCGTGCCAACCGGCATCCGTCAAGTTGGAGTGCTCTGCACGATGATTTTCGTTGGCGGACTGAGCGGGAGTTCGGCGGCAGGCGAAGCGCCGCTGCCGCGGAAGGTCGCCACCGTCGAGGGCATCACTGAATACCAATTCGACAACGGCCTGCGCCTGTTGCTATTCCCGGACAACTCGCAGTCGAAGGTCAGCGTGAACCTGACCGTGCTGGTCGGCTCGCGGCAGGAGGGATACGGCGAAACCGGCATGGCACACCTGCTCGAACACATGGTCTTCAAGGGCACGCCAACGCACCCCAACATTCCCAAGGCACTCAACCAGCACGGCGCGCAATTCAACGGCAGCACGTCGCCGGACCGGGTGAATTACTTCGAAACCCTTGCCGCCACCGACGAGAACCTCGAGTTCGCCATCGCACTCGAAGCGGATCGGCTCGTCAACAGCCTCATCCGCAAAGAAGACCTTGAATCCGAGATGACCGTGGTGCGCAACGAATTCGAGCGCAGCGAAAACTCCCCGGAGGGGGTGCTGATGAAGCGCATCGAGGCCGCCGCCTACGAGTGGCACAACTACGGCAAACCCACGATCGGCAACCGCAGCGACATCGAGCGCGTGCCAGTCGAGAACCTGCGCGCGTTCTATCAGAAGTTCTATCAACCTGACAACGTCGTGGTCGTGATCGCCGGCAAGTTCGACGAGGCGAAAACCCTGGCCTGGGTCCGGCAGTACTTCGGCGGCCTCCCGCGCCCGGAGCGCAAGCTGGACCCGGCCTGGACCGAAGAGCCGGCGCAGGACGGTGAACGGCTCGTGACGCTGCGCCGCGTCGGCGACCTCGCGGCGGTGGGCGTGGTCTATCACATCCCCGCAGGACCTCACGAGGACACGGCCGCGTTGCAGGTGCTGGCGAACATCCTGAACGCGCGTCCCTCGGGCCGGCTCTACAAGGCGCTCGTCGAGACGAAACAGGCCGCCGGTGCCGCCGCGTTCGCGGGTCGCCAGCACGATCCCGGCCTGCTCAGCGGCAGCGCCGATGTGCCGCGCGGCGGCTCGCTGGATCAGGTCCGCGAACTGCTCATTGCCACCCTCGAGGAACCCGGCACGAAGGGCGTCACTGCCGAGGAAGTCAACCGCGCCAAGACCGCGCTTCTCAAGCAACGCGAGATGGCCGCCACCGACACCGCGCAGATCGGCATCTCGCTGAGCGAATGGGCCGCGCAAGGCGACTGGCGGCTCTACTTCCTATACCGCGACCGCATTGAGCAGGTCACGCCGGAACAGGTGAAAGCCGTCGCCGCCAAGTATCTCCAGCGCAACAACCGCACCGTTGGCGTCTTTGTGCCGGCGGAAAAAGCCGAGCGGATCGCCATCCCGCCGACACCCGCCGTGGCGGCAATGGTCGCGAACTACCAAGGCCGTGCCGCCATCGCCGAGGGCGAGGCCTTTGAACCCACGCCGGAGAATGTGGAGGCGCGGGTGAAGCGCTCCGACCTCCCCGAAGGCATCAAGGTCACGTTGCTGCCGAAGAAGTCGCGCGGCGAGGAAGTGCATCTCACGCTCACGCTCCGCTACGGCAACGAGGAAAACCTCAAGGGTCTCGAAGCGGCGGCGGGCTTCCTCGGTGAGTTGATGATGCGCGGCACCAAGCAGCTCAGCCACCAGCAGATCCGCGACGAACTCGACCGCCTCACCGCGTCGCTAGGTTCCGGCGGTGGCGGTGGGCGGCGCGGCGGCGGTCGGCGTGGCGGGGGCGGCGGCGACGCGGCCGGACCGGTCGGCACGCTGAGTTTTTCGATTCAGGCCAAGCGCGACACCCTGCCGGCGGTGCTGGAGATTCTGCGCCAAGTCCTGCGCGAGCCGCTGCTGCCCGCCGCCGAGTTCGAGATCATGAAGGGCGAACGCCTGGCCGGCATGGAACAGATGAAGACCGAACCGGCCATGCTCGCGCCGCGCCTGTTGCAGCGCACGCTCAGCCCCTATCCCAAGGACAACATTCGCTATCTGCCAACCATTGAAGAGAGCATCGAGCGCTTGCAGATGGCCACCTGCGAGCAGGTGGCGCTGCTCCATCGCGAGTATCTCGGCTCGCAGGAAGGCGAGCTAACCATCGTGGGCGACTTCGATCCCGACGCCTGCCTGCCCGTGCTCAAACACGCGCTCACCGGATGGAAGGCCGCCATGCCCTACGCCCGCATTGCCAACCCGATCACCAGCGAAGTGGCCGGCACCAGCCAGCACATCAACACGCCGGACAAGGCGAACGCCACTTACACCGCCGGGCTGATCTTCCCACTGCAGGACGACGCTCCGGATTATCCGGCCCTGCTGATGGGGAATCACATTTTCGGCGGCGGCACGTTGTCGTCGCGGTTGGCCACGCGGGTGCGCCAACAGGAAGGACTGTCGTACTCGGTGGGCTCGGGGCTGAGCGTGTCCTCGCAGGATCTGCGGGCCAACCTCAGCATTTCCGCCATCGTCAATCCCCGGAACCTCGGCAAGTTGGAGCAATGCATGCGGGAAGAACTCGACCGCTTGCTGCGCGAGGGCGTGACTGCGGACGAACTGGACAAGGCCCGGCAAGGATTCCTGCAAGGGCAGCAAATCGGCCGCTCCAGCGACCCCGGCCTGGCTGGCAGTCTCGGCGGCCTGCGCTACCTCGGCCGCACCATGGCCTGGCAGGCAGCCCTGGAAAAGCAGATCGAATCCCTAACACCCGATCAGGTGAACGCCGCCCTGCGCAAACACATCGACCCGGAAAAACTCGTGGTCGTCGCCGCCGGTGACTTCGAGGCAAAACCCGCCGGCGCGGGCGGCCAATAGCGCCCGCTTCGGCAAGCAAAGTTCGCAACCCAATGCGGAGGCCAAAGTCTGGAGTGCGGTGGGAAGGGCGCAGCCCGCCACACCGCTTTGGCTAAACCGGGAGAGCCACGGGGTTCCCATGAGGCGCAGTCCGTCTCGCGGGCGGGCACGCCCCTCCCGAGTAACTTGGCTCCGAGGATGCCCGTTAGGGAGCGACGACATTCCTGTCGTCGAGCGGAAGGAACGTCCGTGAACAGAGCCTTCGGCACGCACTCATGGGCCGCCCTTCCGCTACCACCACAAATGTGGTGGCTCCTTATCGCGCCCACGTTACTCCCGGTGCCACAGCCGCCCACCGGGTTCTGATGCTGAGAACGGGAACGCCGAATCCTGGTGCCGGACCGGACCATGGTTCGGCTGCGGCGGCCGCCGGGATGCAGCCAAAGCGGTGTGGCGCTGCGCTTCCCACCGCACTCCATACCTTCACCTGCCCGGACGCGAGCCGACGTATGGAGTGCGGTGGGAAGGGCGCAGCCCGCCACCCCGCTGTGGCTAAACCGTTAGAGCCACGAGATTCCCATGAGGCACAGTCCGTCTCGCGGGCGCTCACGCCTGCTAGGGAGCGACGGGTGGTCCCAAGCCCTTGAGGAGGTCGCCGAGGGCAGCGCTGGATTTCAGCACGTCGCTGAGATTGATTTCACGGGAGTGGCCGTCCGGGCCGACTAACATGACTTTGCCGGTGAGGAGGGCTGCCGGATCCAGTTTGCCGAGGTCCAGGTTTTTGAGGAGATCGCCGAGGTTGCCATTGGCTTTCAACACCTCGCCGAGGCTGATTTCCTTGCGGGTGCCGTCCGGCATGATGAACACGACTTTGCTGTCGACCAGGGGGGAGGGGTCCAGCTTGCCGAGATCGAGACTCTTGAGGACGCCGCCGATGACTTCTGGGTCGAGGTCCGACTTGCCCACGGCGTTGAGGGCGGCCTTGAGGATATCCGTTCCTTGCAGTGCGCCAAGTGTGAGGTCAGGAGTGATGTCGAAGCCCCCCAGCTTGAAGTGCTTGCTGCCAGTTGCGGGTGGCGCGGTCATCTCCGCCAAGGTGATCTGGGCTTTGGTCAGGGTGCCCTGGTGCAGGTATTCCAAGTCCACCTTGTCGCCCGGTTTTGACGACTGGACCAGTACCTGCAACTGCGCCGGATGGACCAGCAGTTGGTCATTCCAACGCAGGAGAATGTCCATCATCGCGAGATTGGCCTGGGCGGCGGGCCCGTCTTTCACCAATTCACGGACGATCAGACCGGCACCCGGCTTGATGAGCGGAAGCTGGTAGCGGAGATCTTCACTGATGCGCTCGACGACCACGCCGAGCATCGTGGCTTTCCCGGCGGTGGCGGTGCGGCCCTCGGGTGCGGCCTTGCCATGCATGCGGGCGGGAGTGGCGTCGATATCGATATGAACGGACGCGAGCGGGCCGTCGGCAGGGGGTGCGGGCGGGTTTTGTGCCAGCGTCGGCCAGGCGGCAAGCCACGCGGCTGACAACAGGGTGGTGAGAAGTTTCGCATTTGGTTTCATGGGCCGGGATGGTTGCTGGTGAATGGGGCAGAGGAAGGCGGAGTGGATGGCGGATGACGCCGCGCCATCCATCAAGCGAAGCTGCCAGGCGGCTTTGTGAATCGTTTGAGCAATTTTCGGGAAACAATCGTCGGGTTGAGGTGACAATTGGGTTGTCATGGGTCTCCTCCGGCGTATGCTCCCGCAGATGAAACTCAATTTGCTGCTTGCCTTGCTGTTGGTTTTGCCATGCCATGCCGGGCGGGAGAAATTCTCCAAGGGTCAGTACTCGCTGGAGTTTCCGGACGCCTGGAAGAAGCCTGCGGAAGACGCCGGGGCGGCCCTGATCGCCCGCGAAAACCCCGATGGCACGGCGCTTTTCGCAGTGACCAAACTCGCGGTGGCGGCAGGGGCCAAGGTCGATCTTGAGGCCACGGCAAAAACCATCGCCGACGGCTACAAGAAAGACCTCAAACTCACCGAGGCACCCAAAATCGAGAAAGGCGAAGTCGATGGTCTCCAGGCCCGCTTCATCGTCATCGCCGGTCCGAAGCAAGCAGCCGTGGGCGACGAGGCCAAGCCGGAGGGCTTGGCATTTTACCTGGTGGTAATTGATGCGAAGGCAGCGGTCCTCATTCTCCAGGCGACCCTGGCCACTCCGGCGGCCAAGAAAACCAGCGAGGCTTGTCTGGCCATTATCAAGTCCTTCAAGCGCGAAGATTGAGCCAGCCGCAGTGGTGGGGGCAAGCGTGGTTCGTCGCGAGGTGTCGCGAGCTTGACAGCGGCGTTCGGGAGGCTATCTTGGGCAGCGGAAAACGATGAAGACGCAACTCCTAACTGCTGCATTGACAACGGTTCTCGTGTTCGGTTGTGCCTCTTCGGCACCCCCGCAAGGGCGGGCGGACTTGCTGGATTTCCTGGCCGACGGGCAGACGCGCCAGCGGCAGGTTCTGGCTCGGCTGGGGGATCCTTCCGGGCGCTTTGAGGGCGGCAACATCCTCACCTATCGCCTGGGTTATGATCCTGCCAGCAAAGGTTACCAAGTGGTCGAGCGCGAGGACGGAACTTCCGGTTGGCCGACGTGGCTGCGGGCGAAATTCAGTCTCGTGATGGTGTTTGATGACGAGGTGCTGCGCAAACATTCCTTGGTGGAGGTGAATTGACATGAACCCATCAGTGAGCCGTGATTTCCCCGCCGCGAACCGCTGGCACGCAGGGTCGCGCCGGTGCTTGGTCGCGGCCTTGGCCTGTGGCGTCACGGGCTGCATCATCCCCACGCCGTGGATCGATTCCGGCGCGGCGCGGCACAACATCCGCAAGGAAACCCCCGGCCAATTCCAGCCAGGCCGCACGACGCGGGCGGAAGTGATGCTCGCGCTCGGCGAGCCTGACGCGGTGGCCCCTGACGAGCGCAAACTGGCCTACCGCTCCGAGAAAATCTGCGCGATCTGGTTGGTGGGCGGCAGCTATTCCGGCGGGGGCGGATCGCTTGAAAAAGACGACTACCTCGTCTTCCAGTTTGACGCGGGTGGCCGCTTGCGGAAAACGGAGCGCTCGTCGCATTGGTTGACTTCCGCCGCCCTCGACCGGAAACTCGGCACAACCGCCCCTGCGGCATCCCGGCGGGACGCGGGCATCCGCACCGAGACCCGCGCGAACTGGCTGTCGGGCGTCGATGATTTCAAGGCACGGGGGGTCACCGAAGCAAAATGGGTGCCGGGCAAGTTGGTGCTGACCGCTTCCGAACTGCGGTTCTTCTCACGGAGCAAGTTTGCCAACGCCCCGCCGATCTTCATTCTGCCATACACCACGATCACCGAGGCCAGCGAGGACAAGTTGTTCATCGGCAGCTTGCTCGCGGTCCGAACCCGGACGGGCAAACACTATGCGTTTCAGATCCAGGGCGACTCGGCATGGAGCATCGACCGCCAGGCGCTGCGTGAGATCCGCGACTTCCTGGACTCGAAAATTCATCGCCACCCCGCCGTCAAGGACGCGGCAGCGCGCTCCCCCTGAGTGCCACTGCGGCGTGGGCGACCCGCGGCACCGGCAGGCTCCGGGAAATCTCGAAATAAATTTAGAATTATTCTTGATATTGGTCTTTTCGCCCGTAGGTTTCCGCCGCCATGCTGCTGAGAACTTCACCCAAACGCCCGCAAGCCGCGATTCCTGACGAAATCGACGGGCTGCGGATGACGCGCCAGCGGCAGGAGGTTTACCGGGTATTGCTGGCGGCGCGGAATCACCCGACGGTGAACGAGGTGTTCATGCGCGTGAAGAACGGTCTGCCCAACATTTCCCTGGCCACGGTCTATAATTGCCTTGAGGCGCTGGTGGAGCACAGCCTGGTCCGGCAGGTGAATTTCGAGCGCGAACCATCCCGCTACTGCCCGAACCTCGAAGACCACGGGCATTTCCAGGACAAACGCACCGGCGTGATTCACGATGTGAAATTCAAGCCCGGCAGCAAGCTCGCCGATGTGCTGGACCTCCCATCCGGAGCGGTCATCGAGGACTTCGAGATCAACCTGCGCGGCCAATTGCGCTTGTCGTGACCCCCATTGCCACCTACACCGCCCGACCCATTTCCCAACATTTCCCACCTCCTGTTCAAACGACCCCGCATTCCACCCCATGAGCCTCCATATCCAAGACCTTCGCGCCACCCTTGAAGACGGCACCGCAATCCTCAAAGGCGTCAGTCTCACCGTGCCCAAAGGTGAAGTCCATGCCATCATGGGCCCCAATGGCTCGGGCAAATCCACCCTCTCCAAGGTCATCGCCGGTCACGCCGGTTACCTCGTCACGGGTGGCACCGTTACCTTGGATGGCGTGGACCTCTTCCCCATGTCCATTGATGAACGCTCCCGCGCCGGGATCTTCCTCGCCTTCCAGTATCCCTCCGAAGTCCCGGGCGTTTCCAACGCCAATTTCATCCGTGCCGCCCTCCAGGCCCGGCTGCCGCAAGGCGAGGAAATCGACGCCGTGGCCTACTACAAGACCCTCTATGGGAAAATGGATCTGTTGGAAATCGACCGCAAGTTCACCGCCCGCTCGGTCAATGAAGGGTTTTCCGGCGGCGAGAAAAAGCGCAATGAAATCCTCCAACTCATGATGCTGGAGCCGAAGTACGCCATCCTCGATGAAACCGATTCCGGCCTCGATATCGACGCGCTGAAAATCGTCGCCAGGGGGGTCAATGCCCTGCGTTCGCCCGCCCGCTGCTTCCTGCTCATCACCCACTACCAACGCCTCCTCGATTATATCAAGCCGGACCATGTGCATGTCATGGCGGACGGGCGCATCGTCCGCTCCGGCGGCCCCGCGCTCGCCCTCGAACTCGAGGCCAACGGCTACGAATTCCTCAAGGATCTCGCCCTCACCTGAGCCATCTCGAATTTGCAATCCGCAATCTCCAGCCTTGCCATGTCCTACGCAGCCAGTTTCATCCTCGATTCGGAGACCCACGAGGCGATCGACATCGACCGTTCCAAGGGCGACTTCACCTTTCCCGAGCGCAACAAGTTTGACGCCGGGCGGGGCCTGACCGCCAAGACCATCGATTACATCTGTGACGTCAAGCAGGATCCGCAATGGCTGCGCGACTTCCGCCACAAGGCCCTGAAGGTGTTCTGTGACAAGCCGCTGCCCACCCACTGGGCGAGCAAGGATCTGGCAAGCATCAACTTCGATGAGATCCGCTATTATCTATCCGATGGGGAGAAGCCCAAGCGCTCGTGGGACGAGGTGCCGGACGACATCAAACGCACCTTTGACCGGCTCGGCATTCCCCAACAGGAACGCGCGTTCCTGGCCGGGGTCGAGGCCCAATACGATTCCGAGGCCGCCTATTCGAACGTCAAGGAGGAACTCACCAAACAAGGGGTGATCTTCGTCAACTCCACCGAGGGGCTGCACCAGCACGAGGAGGTTTTCCGCCCGTGGTTCGGCAAGGTGATTCCCACTGCGGATAACAAATTCGCCGCGCTCAACTCTGCGGTGTTCTCCGGCGGCTCGTTCATCTACATCCCCAAGGGCGTGAAGCTCAAGCAACCGCTGCAAGCGTATTTCCGCATCAACTCGGAAAACTTCGGCCAGTTCGAGCGCACCCTCATCATTGCCGATGAAGGCGCGGAACTCATGTATATGGAGGGCTGCACCGCGCCGAAGTTCGAGACCGCCACCCTCCACTCCGCGGTGGTCGAACTCGTCGCCCTCAAGGGTGCCAGAATTCAATACGTCACCGTGCAAAACTGGTCGTCCAACGTGTTCAACCTCGTCACCAAGCGCGGCCTGGCCATGGAGGACGCGGAAGTCCGCTGGATCGATTGCAACATCGGATCGCGCCTCACCATCAAGTACCCCGGCGTCATCATGAAAGGCCGCCGCGCCCGTGGCGAAGTCATTTCCATCGCTCTCGCCAACACCGGCCAGCACCAGGATACCGGGGCCAAGATGATCCACGCCGCCGATGAGACCACGTCTAACATCGTCTCCAAGTCCATCTCCGTCGGCCGCGGCCGTGCCACCTACCGCGGCCAGGTGCATATTCCCAAGCACCTCAAGGGCTGCAAGAACAACACCGAGTGCGACGCGTTGCTCATCAATGCCAACAGCCGCACCGACACCTATCCGGCCATCACCGTGAAGGGCAACCGCCACTTCACCCAGCACGAGGCCTCCGTGTCCCAGGTTTCCGCGGACATGCTCTTCTATCTCATGCAGCGCGGCCTCAATCAGGGCCAGGCCATGTCCCTCGCCGTCAACGGCTTCATCAACGATCTGGTCCGCGAATTCCCCATGGAATACTCAGTTGAACTCAAACGTCTCATCGACCTCGAAATGGAGGGCTCGGTGGGTTGAAACCTCAAACACAAGCATGAAAGCTGCGTTCACATACTGGAAAAATGGGGACTTCTTCATTGGGTATCTCGATGAATATCCGGAATACCAGACCCAGGGAGAGTCACTTGCAGACCTTGAGGCACATCTGCTGGATCTTTACGCGGACCTGTCACCGCCGCAAATGCCCACGCCATGACCACCACCCCCCCGCAGACGTCCACCACTTTCCCCGCCTGGTTCGCCGCCCGCCAGCAAACCGCATGGACCCGCTACCTTGCCACACCCACACCCAAGCGCGGCGACGAAACCTGGCGCTTCTCTAACATAAAGCAGCTTGACTTTGCCGGATTCACCAGCGCTGCGGGCCTGCCGCCGGATGCCGATGCCCTGATCGCCCGCGCCACCGGCCTGGCCGCCACTGCGGCGAAGTTTGTCTTCATCAATGACATCCTCGCCCAGGCGCACTCCAGTCTTCCTGCCGGAGTCGTCTGCCTGTCCCTGGCCGAGGCGCTGGTTTCCCACAGTGCCCTGGTGGAGGCGCATTTCATGAAACAGGAAACCCGCCTTGGGTCGGCCAAATATGCCGCACTGCACGAAGCCTCGCTCACCAATGGCATGTTCATTCACGTCCCGGACGGAGTCGAGGTCGCTGGCACCATCGAAATCCACCACTGGCTCGTCGGTGCCAACACGGTGATTTTCCCACATTCCCTCATCGTCACCGGCACCCACGCCAAGGTCCGGGTCCTGGAAATCTTCCGTTCGGCGGAGGATGCCCAGCCTGGCCTCGCGATCACCGTCAATGACCTGAGCGCCGGGCCGGGATCCAGACTCGACCATGTCGCCATTCAGGCGTTCAACGAAGTCACCCGGGTCATTCAGATCAACGAAACCGCAGCCGCCCGCGACGCCGCCACCACCGGCTTCATCCTCAACACCGGCGCCGCCTGGGCCCGCAACGAATCGCTCTCACGCCTGGAAGGCACGGGCGCCCGCTCCGACATGCTGGCCGTCTCCGTGCCGGCCCGCAGCCAGGAGTACGACCAGCGCACCTTCCAGCACCATGTTTCGCCGGGTGCCTGCTCGGATCTCCTCTACAAGAATTCGCTCTACGATTTTTCCAGCACGATCTTCTCCGGACTCATCTTCGTCGATGAGGGTGCGCATCACACCGATGCCTATCAGACCTGCCGCAATCTGCTGATGAGTGATACTTGCGAAGCCAACTCCATGCCCGGCCTTGAGATCAACGCCGACCAGGTCAAATGCTCGCACGGCAGCACCTCCTCGCCAATCAGCGACGAGGAGATCTTCTATCTCCGCACCCGCGGCGTTGACATCAGCAGTGCCCGCCAGCTCATTGCCCGCGGGTTTTCCATCGAAGTCGTCGAACGCCTCGGCGATGACTCGCTCGAGGCACTCGTGATCGGGTTCATTGACGACAAATTCGCCCACCTTGCCACCGGCGGAGCATGAAATTCCATTGCATGCTGAGCCAACGTCCCTCGCACAACCATCACAGCAGACCCAGGAACGGCAGATGTCGGAAGCACCAGAACACCGCAGATCGGGCATTGAACGCCGCAGAAAGCCTGTATCATACTTGATTGCCGCGCTGTTGCTCGCACTTCTCGTCTTCACCAAAGCGGCCAATTTTGGCTCCGTTCAGCATGTGGTGCTGGAGCAGTTCGGTTTCATCCTGGTGTTTGTGGCGGTGCTCGGGCGCATCTGGTGTACCCTTTACATTGCGGGTAGAAAGAACAAGCAGTTGTGTACGGTCGGCCCGTATGAGATTTGCCGGAACCCGCTCTACTTGTTCTCCTTTGTCGGGCTGTTTGGCATTGTCGTGGCGGCAGGCAGCATCCTGCTGGCGATCCTGTCAGCCGCAGCCTATCTGGTTTATTATCATGGGGTGATTCGCGGCGAAGAGCAGCGCCTGGCAGCGATTTTCGGGGCGGATTTCGCCCGCTATGTGGCTGCCACGCCGCGGTTTTGGCCCAAGTGGAAAATCTCCGGGAACGCGACTGTGCTCCATGTGGACAGCCGGATTTTCACCCGCTCGCTGTTGGAAGTCATTTGGTTTCTGTTTCTCGTCGTCTTTATCGAGATTGTCGAGGTCGTCAAGTCCAAGGACCTCTTGAGTACCATCGTGCTGCCCTTTTGACTGGTTTTTCCGGGTTCATGGTCTTTTCATGTGATCGATTTTCCGTTGCGCAGGGATCTTGCCGGGACGGTGGCGCGAGTGCCCTTGAAGTTCCGGATGTTGGCGACCATCCAATCGTAAATCGCTTACCCTTGCTTGCGCCGACGCAGCAGGTTCAGGCCACAGAGTCCAATGCCGAACCAGCCGGCCGTGCCGGGCTCGGGGATGGTCACGCTGTAATCCTGCAACGTGACCGAGGCGCCGGACCCGTTGGCAATGAATCCAATCACCGACCCGCCCGGCTGAAAGCTGTTGATGGCCAATACATAGGAGTCAAATGTCCCGTTGTCGTCTGGGAGAATGCTTTGCAGCAGCGTATGGTTCAGGTAAACATCCAGCGCCCCGGTGCTGCCGTTCGCGAAATTCGCCGCGAAACTGAGCTTGAACGGTGAATTCAGCCCCCCCAGATCCAGTTCTCCGCCGTTGCTCAGGTTCAGGGAATCTTTGAACGGAACGGTGTTGGTCAGCCCGGCTAGATTCACCACCGAGCCCGGGCCGCTGCTCTGCACGTTGAAGGCCTCGAAGATATTCCCGGTGGTCGCTACGGTCGCGAGGCCAGGCAGTTCCAGCTCGCCACCGTCCGTCGCACGCAGATTGTTCGACGCGCCATTCAATTGCATCGTGTTCAAGCCGGTCATCAACACCTTCGAGTTCGCGCCGTCCGCGTAGGCATTGAAGTTGCCGAAGATGCTCCCGAGATTACTGACCGTCGCCAGCGTGTTGGCCTGCAAGGTTCCCCCGCTCTGCGCTTGAAACGTGATGCTCGCCCCGCTCATGGTCACGGTATGCAATGCACCCAAGGCCACCGTCGCGCCCGCCCCGCTCGCCTTGAAGGTCAGGCCATTGTAGATATCCCCCGGGTTCGTGATGCTCGTCACGGCAGGCAGCGACACCGTGGAGCCCACCCCCGCCTGCACCGTCGCCCCCGTGCCCGGGACCGTCGAATAACCCGTCACCAGCGGCACCGTAATGGTCGCCCCATTGACCGCGTTCAGACTGGTCGAATCGATATTCGTCAGCGTGGCCAGGTTCAGCGTGCCGCCGGTGTCGAGCTTCACCGATGACCGTTGCAGCGTCTGCGGGCTGCCCCACAGCACCGTGCCGCCGGTCACCGACACATCCAGCCGGCTCAGGTCCGCTCCCAGCCCGGGCACGTTCACCTGCGAGCCGCTGCCGACGGTCTCGAGATGCAAGGTGCGGGCCGTGTTGGCCACCGTGGTCAGCGTCGGCAACTGGACAGAGCCGCCGCTTTTCGCGCTGAGGGTTAGATCGTTGTTGGTCAGGTTGATGGAGGTCAGCGATCCCAATTGCAGGATCGAACCCGCTGCGGTCGCCTGCCAGGTCGAGGCCCGCTTGTCGGTCACGAATCCCGTTGCGGGCAGCGACAGTGTCGCTCCGTTGGTCGCGGTCAGATTGGTGGAGTCGAGGTTGGTCAGGGCTGCGGTGTTGAGCGACCCGCTGCCGTCGATGGTGATGCTGCCGGTGATCATGGTGGTGGGGCTGCCCCAGAGGACCGTACCGCCGCCCTGCACGGTCACGGCAAATTCCGTGAGGGTGGTCAAACCCGATCCCAGGTTCACTTGCGACCCCGCCCCTTTGCTCTCAATGACGAGTTTCTCAGATGACCCGGCGAAGGCCGCGCTGACATGGCTCAGCACGGGCACCTCCAGGTGGCCGCCCGCCGTGGCGCGCAGCGTATTGGTGGCGACATTGAGATTGATGGCGGTGAGCGCCGGCAGACTTAACAGCGAGTTCGCTCCGTCGGCGTAGGCGTTGAAATTGCCGAAGATGCTCCCGCCGTTGCCCACCATCCCCAGCGAGTTCATTTCGCTGTACCCGCCGTTAGTCGCCTGCACGGTGATCGCCGCGCCGTTCATCGTCAGCGAAGCCAGCGCATTGGCCCGGAAAATGGACGACGATCCCGTGGCCTGAAACGTCACTCCTTCAAAGATGCTGCCGGTACCGCTCAGGCCCGTCAGCGCCCCCAGTGCCAGCTCGCCCCCGTTCTGCGCTCGCGCCGTCAGACCTCTGCCCGCCAAACCCACCGTGGTCAGCCCGCTCAGCAACAACTTGGAGCTTGCTCCATCGGCCTGAAACGTGCCCCCGGCACCGCTCGTGGTGCCATAGGTGGTCAGCCCGGGCAGCGTCATCGATCCGCCGTTGCTCGTGAACAAACTCGTCCCGCTCATGCTCACCGGCCCGCCCACGGCGAAGACCGCTTGCTGCGCATTGATCGTCGAGGCACCGGCTGTCAGGCCATTGACCACCGACAGATTGTTCCCCGCGGTCAGGGTCAGGGTGGCAGTGGTCAGGCCCAGCGACTCAACGGCACTGCTCCCCGCCACATTGAACGTCACGGTTTTGCCCGTGATGGTCACCTCATAGGCGTTAGCCCCGGCGTTGAGCGGCACCACCGGGTTCGTTGACCAGTTCCCCCCCACACTCCAAGTGCCGTTCGGCCCCGTGTAATCTGCGGGCGTCGCCGCCCGAATGCCCGCCGCCCAAGCAACCCATGCCATGGGCCAAACGATCAACCTGAAAGCCGTGGAGAGGTGGCAGGATATGAAATTACTATTCTTCGGTTGCGTGGGATTCATGTGGTCAATCGGGGTTGTGTTGTTAGCAAATTGCTTTTGGGAGCGGCGCACCTGAGCAGGCCCAAGTGGCGGTCCGAGAGCTGGAGGCAGAGGTGCAAAAAACGCGGAAGACCTCGGCGCACCGAGGTAGCCGCCAGGCTCCGAACGGCGGATTTGGGCGATGGGCAGAGGTTCACAGCCGTATTCATGGGGAATGTCCGTCGCCGGGACAATAGCGTTCCGCCTCGCCTTGCCAAGGATTTCCATGCATTTTCTTGGCAGCGGTTCATGCGGGGGGGATGGAACCGATCATGGATCGCGGATAGAAGATTGCGGTTGACGGCGCGGGCGCTGTCGCAATCACTCATCTCTACCACGTGCGGGCGCTCATCGTGGGCGTGCCGCTGCTGACGAGGGACGCGGGGACCGGGAAATTCAAGCTGACCATCGACGTGATGAAGGCGACAACCCCCGCCTTGATCTGGAGACCACGATTCCAAGCGTCCTGACTGCCCGTCCTGGCAAGCTTCCTGAGACGATTGCCATGCAATGGATTTCCTGCTGACTCGGAACTGCACGCACATCATTAACGGCGCACACGAGAAAGCGCTCCGGCGCGTCTGCTGGGCATACGGCCACGAGCTTCCGGCCATTGTCACGCCAAATGAACTCATGCCCCCAGAACCATGAATACAACCCTCCATAATCCAGTTGCACAGTTCCTGATCCCGGCGGAAAATGAGTTGGCACTGGTTGGCATTTCAGACGAATTCGTGAATCATCCGCGCATGGGTTTGCGGGTGGCAGCAGTGCCGATGCGGTGTCATGTCTTGCTCTTGCTTGATCATTGAATGTTGGAAGTTGAATGTTGGAAGTTGAAATCTTCGGCGTGAAGCATGGTGTAGCCGCAGCTCTTCCGGTTGAGCCACACCGCTGTGGCCAAGTCCCGGCGCTCGCTGCGGCCCAAACATCTTCCGGGTCGTCACCAGGATTCGGCGTTCCCGTTCTCAGCATCAGAACCCGGTGGGCGGGTGTGGCACCGGGAGTAACGTGGGCGCGATAAGGAGCCACCACATTCTTGTGGT